>JANPLX010000209.1:0-15879 GCA_031422495.1 Polaromonas sp.
CACATGCCACGTTTTGCCAGCCGCATCACCCTTGAAATCACCGGCGTGCGGGTTGAGCGATTGCAGGATATTTCACGCGGCGACTGCATGGCCGAAGGTTGCCCGTTTCCAAATATCGCCAAAGAGACAAACCCAAAGCAATGGTACAGCGCCCTATGGCAATCTATCAACGGCGCAGGTACTTGGGACTTGAACCCTTGGGTTTGGGTGATTGAATTTAAGAAAGTGACATTATGACTACACTACAACGCGTCTACTACCGCGACGAAGTTCGTAGCTTGCTGGGCGGTATCACCAGCGAAGCACTGCGCAAGTTGATCAACCTGGGCAAGGTGCCCAAGCCCGATGTTGACATCACCAACCGCACACAGGGCTGGAACACGTCAACGCTGTTGGCGCTGGGCTTCAAGCTGCCGGATGCTGACGCTGCGCAGGTCCCTGCGCTTGAAGCCACAGCGCCCAATCCGTCATCATCTGCGACCTGATGTCCATGTACTCCGCGCGGTTGTATGCCGCTCTCACCTTGTCATCAGGCGCGTGGCTGAGCTGCCGCTCGATCGCGTCAGGGTTATACCCCGCCTGATTCGCCCACGTCGACCCCACTGATCGCCAACCATGACCCGTCATACGCCCCCCATAGCCCATCCGACCCAGCAGGTACAAAATCGCATTCTCGCTCATAGGCCGGTCGATGGTGCGGTCATTCGGGAAGACGTAATCGCCGCCACGGCTGCGGCTTTTAAGCGTTTGGAGGATGCTTGCCGCCACGCCACTCAGGGGTACCACATGTTCACGCTTGCGTTTCATGCGGCCCACGGGAATCACCCAGAGCTGCTTCTCAAAGTCGACCTCAGCCCACGTCATCTCGCGAAGCTCCGTGGTGCGTACCCACGTCAACGCAAGCAAACGGCAAGCAAGTACCGATTGAATTGGTTTCTCAAACGATAGCCGCGTCAAAAACGCCGGTATCTCGTCCAAGGTCAGGGCCGCATGCCCCTTGCTGACCGGCGTGCTGAAGGCTTTTTTCGGGTTGATCAAGGCGGCAGGGTTGAGCTTGGCCAAGCCGCGTTCCACCGCCCAATCAAATATCAAACCTGCCCACATGCGCACCCGCCGCACGTAAACCAGCAAACCCTTGGCATCCATCACCAGCAGCGCCGCCATCAGGTCGTCGCGCGTGATCACCCCGATGTCTTTGCTGCCCAGCTGTGCGCCCAGGTGCAGCTCAATGCCGCGCACCGCCAGCGCCCGGTAGCTGCTGGACACATCGCCCCGCCCCGCCCAATACGCCTCACTCGCCGCCAGCAGCGTCATTTTGCTCTTTGCCGCCACCACACGTGGATCCACCCCGTTGGCCAGCTGCGCCTTGTAGTCGTCCCGCTTGCGCCGCGCCTCCGCCAACGTCATCATCGGGTAACTGCCAAACGACACCGTCTGTGGCTTCCCCGCAACACGAAACGCCAACCGCCACGACTTCGCCCCCAGCGGCGACACATACAAATGCAACCCACCCCCATCAAACAGCTTGGCAGCCTTAGCCGGTGCAGGTGGATTCAGCACCGGCTTGGCGCGTTTGCAGTCGTGGTCGGTCAGGTTGTTGGTACTCATGTGTAGGCATCCTAGGCATCAAGGTTTTGCGTGCCTACAAAAATACCTACATGCCCACGTTGCGAAGCGTTTGCGCTTCTTTGTGTTCGTTTGGATTTATAAGGCTCGCACTATGGGCAAAGCCTTGATTTTGCAACAAAAAAAGCCGCTTTGGGGCGGCTTGGTTTGTATCCTTTGGGGATAGGTTGGCGGAAACGGAGAGATTCGAACTCTCGATGAGGCTCTACACCCCATACTCCCTTAGCAGGGGAGCACCTTCGGCCACTCGGTCACGTTTCCTACTTATCGAAATCAGATCGTATTATCTCACGACTTAGGGTTCAATGTCGGGTGTTTTTAACCAAAATAGCTGTTGTTTTACGCAGCAACTTGGTCTAATCCAAACACTTTATGCAACGCACGCACGGCGAGTTCCATGTATTTCTCGTCAATCACCACAGAAGTTTTGATCTCAGAGGTGGAAATCATCTGGATGTTGATGCCTTCATCGGCCAAGCAACTGAACATTTTGCTGGCAATGCCCACGTGGCTGCGCATGCCGATGCCAACGATGGAGACTTTGCAGATTTTGGCGTCGCCCACGACTTCTTTTGCGCCCAATTGGCCAATCACTTTGCTGTTCAACAACTCGACGGCTTTGGCAAAGTCGTTGCGGTGCACGGTGAAGCTGAAGTCGGTTTTACCTTCTTTGCTGACGTTTTGGATGATCATGTCGATTTCAATGTTGGCATCTGCCACAGCACCGACTATTTTGTAGGCAATGCCTGGGGTGTCGGGCACGCCTAGTACAGAAATTTTGGCTTCATCGCGGTTGAATGCAATACCTGATACGACGGCTTGTTCCATTTTTTCATCTTCCTCAAAAGTAATCAAAGTGCCAGACACGGCTTCTTCATTAATATCAATATCCCACGGCGTGAAGCTGGACAACACGCGCATCTTCACCTTGTATTTACCGGCAAACTCGACCGAGCGGATTTGTAGCACTTTGGAGCCCATGGACGCCATTTCCAGCATTTCTTCAAAGCTGACGGTGTGCAAACGGCGCGCTTCGGGCACGACGCGTGGGTCGGTGGTGTAAACGCCGTCAACGTCGGTGTAGATCAAGCACTCATCGGCCTTCAGCGCCGCAGCTACAGCCACGGCAGAGGTGTCGGAACCACCACGACCCAGTGTGGTGATGTTGCCCAAATCGTCCACACCCTGAAAACCGGTGACGATGACGACGCGACCGGCGTCTAAATCGGCACGGACTTTTTTGTCGTCAATCGACTCGATACGAGCTTTGGTGTGGGCGCTGTTGGTTTTGATGGCGACTTGCCAGCCTGCGTAGCTGACGGCTTCTAGACCTTCAGCCTGCAATGCAATCGCTAGCAAAGCAGACGACGCCTGCTCGCCCGTGGCGGCCAGCATATCGAGCTCTCGGTTGTACGCATCACCCGGTTTGGAGGGTGCTAATGCTTTGGCCAAAGCCAGCAAACGGTTGGTTTCGCCACTCATGGCGCTAGGGACTACGACCATGTGGTGGCCGGCGCGTGCCCATTTGGCAACGCGTTTGGCGACCAATGCAATGCGCTCTGTCGAGCCCATCGAGGTGCCGCCGTATTTATGAACGATCAAAGCCATAGGAATTTATGAAAAATAAAACTTAGGGATTGTACCAATGAACGCAGTCGCCCTGCCGCTGCACAAACCCCCTACCCACCTTGATGTGGATTTTGTGCCCGCGCGTCGTGCAGACTTTGATTTGATCGATTAACTGGCTTAATTGTGCAGTGCTGGGCGTGGTTTGGTGTGCTGTTTTAAACCAAAACCGCAGTAGATTAGCCATGCGGGCATCGCTAAGCTGTTGAATTTTCTTGATATTTGGCGGATTTCCCGTTTTTAACAAATCTTCTTCAGCGATCTCGTTCAACAGCAACTGTGCCTGCGCTGCATGCGTACTGCTTCGGGCAAAGGTGTCTCTAAACTGGGGGAAAGCGGCATACAAAGCGGGCAAGAGTTTGGCACGTATGCGGTTGCGGGTGAAGGATTCGTCGGTATTGGTCGGGTCTTCTACGAATGGCACACCGCCCTCCCCAAACTCGGTTTGCGCTGCCAGCCAACAACGAATCTCCGCTGCCGTTACTTGTAATAACGGCCGATAGTACTGAACGCCATCGCGTTGCCACGCAGCTGGCATGGCGGCCAAACCAGGCAAACCTGCGCCACGACTGAGCGCGAGTAGCAAGGTTTCAACTTGGTCGTCTGCATGTTGAGCCAATGCAATGCTCTTACTAATTACTATATTTTTAATAGTAGAAGAGGTAATAAATACGCCGGCTACATCCGTATTATTATTCGAAAAAGCACTGTATCTGGCATTTCTGGCTACGGCTTCAGGGCTTTCGCCGTGTTCATGTGTGGCATCTACTTTTTTGACAATCAATGGCACGTTGATGCGTTTGCAAAAGGCTTCGCAATGCGCTGCAAAATCATCAGCCGCCGCCTGCAAACCGTGGTGAATGTGGATGGCGCTAACTTGGCTTGGCCACTTTTGAGCACAGGCAAGGAGCAACGCTGTTGAATCCGCCCCGCCGCTGTAGCCAATCGCCAAGGGCAAACTTGGCGTGAATAACGCGATGGCGTCAGGGAGTGACTGGGTCAAAGCAACTCGGTTGATTCTTTGAAAAACACGATATTTTGCCGCCAGAGCAAGCTGACAGGCCAGTTTTTGGCTAGCAAGCTGTTGAACAAGGGCTGGACTTCTTTCACCGTTCTGGCCGCCAGCAATTTGGGGCGAATATTGATGACGTGGCGAATGTAAGCCAAATTGCGAGCTTCGTTGCGCGTCGGCGCGTTGTCTTCAGAGGCCAAAATCACTGGGACTGCTGGAAACATAGCGAGCAAGGTATTTTGAAACACGGTTTTGGTGCCGGTTTCGCAACCGAGAAAAACAACTGTGTTTACCTTGGCGAATAACGCGCGGCTCTCATCCATCATTTCGATGAATTCTTTCACCTTGGCATCGGTCAATTCGCCACGGTAAAAGCCTTGCTCATGGTGACCAGAGATGACCACCATGTTGAAAGGGACAGATTTGGTGTCTTCTAGCAGCGCCAACAGCTCGGCTTTCAAATCGTCAGCATTGTAGTAACCCGTGGTTTTTTCGCGCTCTTTTTCTAAAGCGAAAATTTGATCGTAATAAGCATCACAATTTTTGTCTTTTTTGGCTGCCGTCTTAACAATCATATTAGCGGCAACAGCGCAATCGCCCACCTTCACGGTTAATCTTTCAATCGCTTCATTAACCTTCACCACATGCAAGCGCTGCTTTTGAGTGATGCGTTTATAAGACGGAACGACGACCACTTCATTGGCAACGCCTTGGTGGCTTTGCTTGAAGACGGCAATTTCGCTGTCGGCGTTGTTGAAGTCGATAAACAAAGTGCGGGCGGACGCTGGCGAGCTTAGTAGAGCAAGACTTGCCGCACAAGAATAGGCAAGAAGCGTGAAAAATCTTTTTAACATGACAATATGATAAACAATGACGCAGAAAGTTGCTGATTTTGACGCTTATTTGCTTTCACTTTTGCACTGATTTGCCTATTTTTTCAGCTTTCGCATCCGCTTTGATATCTGAAAACTTGCCGTAACTTTGCAAACGGTCATAACGGCGGTCTAGCAACTCTTTCACCTTCAAATCACTCACTTGGCGATACGCGTCGACCAAGGCGCGTTTTAAAAATGCTGTCATTTGCTTGTGGTCGCGGTGCGCACCACCCACGGGTTCGTTGACGATTTTGTCAACGATGCCAAGTGCTTTGAGTCGGTGCGCGGTGATGCCCAGCGCATCGGCTGCGTCTTGCGCTTTGTCAGACGTTTTCCACAAAATGGAAGCGCAACCTTCGGGACTGATGACGGAATAAATTGCGTATTGCAACATCACCAATTGGTCGCATACTGAAATCGCCAGCGCGCCGCCAGATCCACCTTCGCCAATGATGGTGGTGATGATGGGCACTTCTAGTTGCGCCATTTCAAAAATATTGCGTCCAATGGCTTCGGACTGGCTGCGCTCTTCCGCATCAATACCTGGGTACGCACCGGGTGTGTCGACAAAGGTGAAAACCGGTAATTTGAACTTTTCAGCCGTTTTCATCAAACGCAGCGCTTTGCGGTAGCCTTCGGGCTTGCTCATACCAAAATTTCTTAATGCACGCTCTTTGGTGTCACGGCCTTTTTGTTGGCCAAGAACCATGCACGCTTTGCCGTTGAAACGCGCCAAGCCACCCACAATGCTCAAATCGTCCGAAAAATGCCGGTCACCGTGCATTTCCACGAAATCGGTGAAGATGTCGTTGATGTAGTCCATCGTATACGGCCGCTCGGGATGGCGCGAGATTTTGGTGATTTGCCACGGCGTTAAGTCACTGTAAATATCTTTGGTGAGCTGCAGGCTTTTCTTGGCCAATTGGTCGATTTCACTGGAGATATCGACCGCTGACTCGGTTTGCACATAGCGCAGCTCTTCAATTTTGGCGTCAAGCTCTGCTATCGGCGACTCAAAATCGAGAAATGTTTTTTTAGCCAATGTTTTTTCCTCTTTTTTATTTATTCTAATATGCCACAGGCAAGGGGTCCAAGGAACGCCAAATATACCAAGTCGCCACGCTACGGTATGGGTCCCAGGCAGCTGCCACTTCGCGGATGTCACTGCGGCTCACCGCTTCGCCTGAAAAATAACCTTTGCTGATGCCGTTGATCAACCCAATGTCGTCCAACGGTAGTACGTTGGGCCGCAGCAAGTAAAACATCAAAAACATCTCCGCCGTCCAGCGGCCAATACCGCGAATAGAGACCAGCTCAGCGATGATGGCTTCGTCGTCCATGGTCTTCATGGTGTCGCTGCTGATCGCGCCAGAGTCAAAATGAATCGCTAAATCGACCAAATATTCGATTTTGCGAGCGCTTAAACCGGCTGACCGCATGTCGTCAATCTTCAACTTCAGCACCTGCGACGGCGCCATTTTTTTGGGTAACAACACAAACCGGTCCCACACAGACTGCGCGGCTTTGACGGAAATTTGTTGCCCCACAATGCTGCGTGCCAGCGTCGTGAAAGCGTCGCCTCGTGAGCTCATAGAAGCGCCAGGAAACTGCACGATCAGGCGTTTCATGACGCGGTCTTTTTTGCTCAGATGTTTACAGGCGTCGTGCCAATAGTCAGGAACTAACTCAGTCGGTTGCATACTCGAATACCGCCTTAAGAAGCTGAATTAATTTAAATTTACTATATTATTAATAGCTATATAGACAATAAATACGCCGGCTATAGCCATTTTTGTTTTATTTTTAGAGGTATACGACATATTCAAACAGCTTCCCAAGTTGTACCCGTTGGCGAATCTTTCAACACAATACCCTGCGCTAGCAAGTCATTGCGGATCGCATCTGCCAAGGCAAAATTTTTGGCTTTTTTCGCCTCAATACGATCAGCTATCCTATGCGCAATCTGCGCACTGTCAAGTGCGTTTGCAGCACCAGATTGTAAAAATTTTGTCGGTTCGTTTTGCAACAGTCCCAAGCTACCACCCAGTGCTTTCAGAAGACCGGACAGTTGCGCAGATTTGGTGATGTTGACCTGCGCGGCCAAGTCAAACAGCACCGCCACGGCTTCGGGTGTGCCGAAGTCTTCGTCCATCGCAGTCTTGAAGCGAGCTGCATACGAATCCGTCCAATCGATGGTGATTTCAGCAGGTTTGACTGAATCCAAAGCGGTGTAAAGGCGTTTTAACGAAGCTCTGGCGTCGTCCAAATGCACATCGCTGTAGTTCAAACCTGTGCGGTAATGCACACGCACCATGAAAAAGCGTACCGTTTCGGGGTCGTATTTGGCCAAAACTTCACGTATCGTGAAGAAATTACCCAAGCTTTTGGACATTTTTTCGTTATCCACCCGAACAAATCCGTTGTGAATCCAGAAGTTGGCCAGCGGTTTGCCGTTGGCACCTTCGCTTTGCGCGATTTCATTTTCATGGTGCGGAAACTGCAAATCTGCACCGCCGCCGTGAATATCAAACGTTTCCCCCAACATGGCGCAACTCATGGCCGAGCACTCAATGTGCCAGCCCGGGCGTCCTACACCATACTCGCTGGCCCATTTGGCGTCTTCGGGTTCGGTCGGCTTGGCTGATTTCCACAATACGAAATCTAAAGGGTCTTCTTTGTCTTCTAAAACAGCCACCCGCTCGCCCGCGCGCAGCTCGTCTACGGACTTGCCAGACAACTTGCCGTAACCTGGAAACTGGCGCACGGAGAAATTGACATCGCCGCTGGGCGCTTGGTAGGCCAATCCTTTTTGCTCTAGCTGCTTGATGATGCTGAGCATCTGCGGCACAAACTCGGTCGCTCGTGGCTCGTGGGTGGGTGCTTCGATTTGCAATGCGCCAATGTCTTGGTTCATGGCAACAATCATTTCATCCGTCAACGCACGGATGGTGATGCCCCGCTCTAAGGCGCGCTTGATGATTTTGTCATCGATATCCGTGATATTTCGCACATAAGTAACTTTGTAACCGCTGGTTTTGAGCCAGCGCTGCACCACATCAAACGCCATCATCATGCGTGCATGGCCAATGTGGCAGAGGTCGTAAATCGTCATGCCGCACACGTACATTCGCACATGTCCGGGCTCTATCGGCGAAAAATCCTGCAAATCACGAGACATCGTGTTGTAAATGCGCAAACTCATGGCTTGATTCTAGTGAACAGTGATGGAGGGTTATATGTAACCGATGCAACGATAGTATCAGCGGGTACAATTTGGGTTGCAGTTTAACAGCTAGAAAAGAACACCTATGTCAAGCATCAGCTCATTTACACCTATCTCATTGTTGCGTTTGTTGCCCGTCACTTTTGCGCTCACCGCTGCCTTGTTTGCAGTGTCCGTTCATGCAAATGACGTTGACGATATCAATACCTTGCTCAAAGCGGGCAAGCAAGCGCAGGCCTTGACGAAAGTGGAGCAGGCTTTGGCCACCAAACCGCGCGACGCGCAGTTGCGCTTCCTTAAGGGTGTGATTCAGACCGAGCTGGGAAAACCGCAAGATGCGATCGGCACGTTCACTAGCCTGACGCAAGAATACCCCGAGCTACCTGAGCCTTACAACAACCTAGCCGTGCTGCATGCCAGCGGTGGTCAATTTGACAAAGCCCGCGCGGCACTTGAAATGGCGATTCGTACCAATCCGAGCTATTCAACAGCACACGAGAATTTAGGCGATATTTATGCCAACTTGGCCAGCCAAGCCTACAGCAAAGCCCTGCAACTGGGTGGCTCAACCAGCACCTTGCAACCCAAGCTGACCTTGATTCGTGAGTTGTTTGCACCAGGCGGCAAAGGCATCAACCCAGCCGCTGCTAAGCCGGTTGCTGCTACGCCAGCTGCTGCGCCTGCGCCTGTCGTTGTGGCGCCAGCTGCTGCGGCTGTGGTCGCGCCTGCTGTTAAGCCAGCTGCGAGCGCTGTGCCAGCAGCTCCGGCTGTGACTACAGCTGCCAACAATTCAGACAAAGATGTTGAACAAGCAGTGCAGGCATGGGCCAAAGCATGGTCGAGTAAAGACATGAATGGTTACTTGGGTGCGTATGCTAAAAACTTTACAACACCTAAAAACCAAGCACGCAGCGCTTGGGAAGAAGAGCGACGCGCACGCATTGTTGGTAAATCTCGTATCAGCGTCAAAGTCAGCGATGTGGTAACCAAGACCAGTGGCAACACAGCCACGGTCAAGTTCCGTCAAACTTATGATGCAGACGCTCTACAAACCTCCAGCCGCAAAACTTTAGAACTTACCAAAGTTGGCGATCGTTGGTTGATTGCTAAAGAATCAACAGGCGGTTGATTTTTGGCGTTCATCGTGCGGAGGTTCCTTTGAACCGAATGAATAGTTGTTTCCGTCATCCTTTTGTCACTGCTTTATTTTGTACCATTTTTCTGTGCAGTGGCGTGCTTTTTGCGCCATTAGCAGTAGCACAAAGTAACAAAGCTTCAATCTTAAATAGCGGGAAAAACAAAAACATTGCACAGCGCAAAGTAGATTTGCAAGCCGAAGCCAAGTTGCTGCGCATTTACCAGCTCATTGGTCAAGGCCAAAACCGCCAAGCTTTGCTTGAATCTGAACAGCTTCTCAAGATTCAACCTAATTTCCAACTAGCGCAATTGGTACACGGCGACTTGCTCAGCAGCTTCGTGCGCCCAGTGAATGGTCTTGGCGATATGCCTAAATCATCTGCTTCAACCGCCGCGCTGAATGAATTACGTGAAGAGTCCATAATGCGTCTCAAAGCACTGCGTGAAAAACCGCCAGCGAACAGCATACCGTCACAATTTTTAGCACTCTCCGAGCGTAACAAACATGCCATTGCGATAGATGCATCGCGGTCACGTTTGTATTTATTTGAAAACACCAGCAGTGGTGTCAAACTTGTTTCCGACTACTACATCTCGGTCGGCAAATTTGGGGTTGAAAAATCGCTGGAAGGTGATCAACGCACACCGCTTGGCGTTTATTACATTACCGGCAGTTTGAACCCCAATTCGCTCGTCGATTTTTATGGCGTGGGTGCATTACCCATTAATTATCCCAATCCACTTGATTTGAAACGCGGAAAAACAGGTAGCGGTATTTGGCTGCACGGCACGCCGTCAGAACAATTTTCACGTGCACCGAAAGCGTCCGACGGTTGTGTGGTTTTAGCCAACCCGGACCTCAATCGTATATTGACCAGTGTCAAATCAAGAACCACGCCCGTGGTGATTGCAGAGCGTTTGAATTGGGTTCCTAAAACAAGTTTGGACAGTGAAAAATCCAACTTTACACAAATATTGATGTCATGGCGTGCCACAAAAGTACAGGCGGATGCGGTCAAACTCATGGCGTTTTACACACAAGATTTTTCGAACTATGGCAAGAATTTGGCACAATACACTGCATTGCAAACTGTCGAATTAAGCAAACTGAAGGGCCGCGATATTGCTTTAACCAACCTTTCCTTGATGCGATGGAACGATCAAAATGACACCATGGTAGTGACCTTTGATGAAGTCATCGCTGGTAGCATGAGAGGCGTTACTAAACGACAATACTGGATTCGCGATGGCAAAGACAGTAAAAATTGGAAGATATTTTTTGAAGGTGTTATTTAAAATGCATAAATTAATCCGCAAGCTTAACGCAATATTGAATTTCAAATATTTTGCTATTATTTATATAGCTGTTCAGGCAATAATTACGCCGACTACAGCAATATCTCAGACAAAATATGAGACTAATCCCAAGGTGCAATTCAACACCACAGCGGGTAACTTTGTGGTTGAACTGCATCCTGACAAAGCGCCAAAAACTGTGGCAAACTTTTTGCAATATGTCAAAGACAAGCACTACGATGGCACAGTTTTTCACCGTGTGATTGACAACTTCATGGTGCAAGGTGGCGGTTTTGATGCCAGCTATACAGAAAAGAAAACCCGCGCTCCGGTTGAGCATGAGGGACAAGCAGCCTTGTCCAAAGGTGGCATGAAAAACGTGATAGGTACGTTGGCTATGGCGCGTACTGGTGACCCGCAATCTGCCACAGCGCAGTTCTTCATCAACGTCAAAGACAACGCGTTTTTAGACCCTACCGTGATTCCACCCGGCGACCCAGTGCCTTCATTTGAATACCAAGGCCGCACCTACAAAGACACGCCGCGCGCCAATTTGGTGAATGCGCCTCAACTGTTTGGTTACACCGTGTTTGGCAAAGTTGTGAGCGGCATGGACGTGGTGACTAAAATCAAAGGTATGCCAACTGGTGCAGGCGGTCCCTTCCCAACCGATGTACCGAAAACGGCCATCACGGTGACCTCAGCAGTTATCGTTAAATAAATTTCCACTTTCCACTTCTTTTATTACTTTTATTGAAAGCAAACCATGAGCAATCCACAAGTAGAACTCCACATCTCCGGCTACGGCGTCATCACCTTAGAACTCGATGCTGTCAAGGCACCAAAATCTACCGCTAATTTTTTGAGCTATGTAAACAGCGGCCATTACAACAACACCGTGTTTCACCGCGTGATTCCTGGCTTTATGGTGCAAGGCGGCGGCTTTGAGCCGGGCATGACGCAAAAGTCATGCGGCGCAGCGATTGATAACGAGGCCACCAACGGTCTCAAAAACGCCAACTACACCGTCGCCATGGCGCGCACGGGGGACCCACACTCTGCAACGGCGCAGTTCTTTATCAATGTGGCTGATAACGGCTTTTTGAACCACACATCACCGTCAGGATCGGGCTGGGGCTATGCCGTGTTTGGCAAAGTCGTAGCAGGTAACGACGTGGTCGACAAAATCAAAGCCGTCAAAACAGGCAAAAAAGGCTTTCATGACGACGTGCCAAAAGACGATGTTGTGATTGCAAAAGCCATCGCGCTTTAGTGCGATCCTACCTTCCGTCACTTTAATTCAATGATGCCTACCATGCCCAAATTTGCAAAGTTCCAAGCTTTGCAACATTGGCACACGGTTGACTTTATTTCTGACTTGCATCTGTGCGAGTCAGAGCCTGCCACCTTTAATGCCTGGCAGCGCTACATGAGGGCTACGGCAGCTGATGCCGTTTTCATCCTTGGGGATTTGTTTGAAGTTTGGGTGGGTGACGACAGTGTGCGCGCTGATTTGTCTTCACAGTCAAGCGATTTGAACTTTGAAGAACGTTGCGCTTTGGTACTTCAAGCTGCTGGTAAGCGCTTAAACCTCTATTTCATGCACGGGAATCGTGACTTTTTAATTGGTCCGCAAATGATGACTGCTTGCAACGCAGAGCTGCTGGCAGACCCAACCGTTTTGACGTTTAACAAACAACGCTTCTTGCTCACCCATGGCGACATGCTGTGTTTGGCGGATACCCAATACCTCGCTTTTCGCAACGTCGTTCGCCAGCCCGCTTGGCAGCAAGCGCAGTTAGCGAAACCACTGGTTGAGCGCCAAGCCATTGGCAGACAAATGCGAGCTGAAAGTCAAAAAAATCAGCAAAATTTACTTGAATATGCTGACGTCGATACCGCAGCAGCATTGGCTTGGCTACAAGCCTCGAACGCTAAAACCATGATTCACGGTCACACTCACAAGCCTGCCAATCACGACTTGGGGAACGGTTTTGAACGCTTTGTTATGACGGATTGGGACTTAAAAGCCAAGCCAGTCCGTGCTGAAGTGCTACAACTTTCTTCAACCGGCTTGCAACGCATCAAGCTCAACTAATAGTTAAAAATAGCTTTTAAGGGACATGCCTAGTCATTTGTGCGATAATCACCCTGTTGCGCACTCCAGTTGTACGCAACGCCAGCAGCCTGCTGGGGCTAAATCACTCTGATAAATTTGTAGGTTTCAACCAAAAACCCACTTTTCTTTTTGTCAGAACTTTTTATCCAATTTTGCTTTTCATCTGCCTTTGACTGGTGCAACCCTATGTGTGTTGCGACAGGCTGATACCCTAGCGCTCCGGACGAGCGCCTCTTAATAACATGAATTTTTCTGAATTGAACTTGGCTCCTGCCATTTTGAAAGCCGTACTCGAACAAGGCTACGACACCCCAACTCCTATTCAAGCCCAAGCCATTCCGGCCGTCTTGGAAGGCCGCGACCTTTTAGGTGGCGCACAAACTGGTACGGGTAAAACCGCAGCATTCACGCTGCCTATGCTGCATCGCCTGTCCATGTCGCGCAGCGCGCAAAACAAATTTGGCGGTACAGGCATTCGCGTGTTAGTGCTCACACCTACCCGCGAATTGGCAGCACAGGTTGAAGAATCTGTACGCACTTACGGCAAATATTTGCAACTCAGCTCCACCGTCATTTTTGGCGGCGTGGGCATGAATCCACAAATCAGCAAGCTCAAAAAAGGCGTGGACATTTTGGTTGCCACACCGGGTCGTTTGCTCGATTTGCAACAGCAAGGCATGCTAGACCTAGGTCAAGTGCAAATGCTAATTTTGGATGAAGCCGACCGCATGCTGGACATGGGTTTTATCCACGACGTTAAGAAAATCTTGGCCTTGGTGCCAAAAGAGAAGCAAAGCTTGTTGTTCTCAGCCACTTTTAGCGACGAGATTCGCGACTTGGCCGCCAATTTGCTCAACGATCCGTTGCACATTCAAGTCACCCCACGCAACACCACCGTGCAGCGCATCACACAAGTGATTCACCCTGTTGGTCGCGCCAAGAAGAAAGCTTTGCTGGCGCATATCATCACGCAAAACAACTGGAGCCAGGTACTGGTTTTCACACGTACTAAGTTTGGCGCAAACAGTGTCGCCGAGTTTTTAGAGAAAAACGGCATCACCGCCATGGCATTGCACGGCAACAAGAGCCAAAGCGCTCGCACGCAAGCTCTTGCCGGGTTCAAAAGCGGCGATGTACGTGCTTTGGTAGCGACAGATATTGCAGCACGAGGTATTGATATTGACGACTTGCCACACGTTGTGAACTACGAAATCCCGAATGTCAGCGAAGATTATGTGCACCGCATTGGCCGTACGGGCCGCGCGGGTGCAGATGGCCAAGCGGTCAACTTTGTCTGCTTGGACGAAGAAGGCTTCATGAAAGACATCGAAGCCTTCACCAAGCAAAATATCAATGTCGAAATCGTCGAAGGCTTTGGTCCAGACGCTGGCGAAAAAGCCGAACCATTGGCCATGGGCCGTCAAACCATTTGGG
This sequence comes from Polaromonas sp., assembly GCA_031422495.1. Taxonomy (GTDB): domain Bacteria; phylum Pseudomonadota; class Gammaproteobacteria; order Burkholderiales; family Burkholderiaceae_C; genus Aalborgiella. Next base: position 14,349 of record JANPLX010000209.1, read on the forward strand.
GTGGCTTAGGCAAGCCACCAGGTCGTGACGTGATGGCTGCTGCAGCCAAAGCGGCACGCACAGATATGTTGAACCGCGTGCGTGAAAACCGTGCCGGAAACGGAAACACACCCGGACGTGGCCCAGCGGGCGGTGGCAGAGGTGGCAATGGTGGTGGTGCACGTGGTGGTCGTCCAAGCCAACCTAGTCAAGGTTTTGCTGGCGGTGATAATTCAAATGGTGCTCGTCCTCCTACGCAACGCCCTGCCCAAGGTCGTAGCCGTCCCTTCGGCGGCGGCGGTGGTGGTTTCGGCGGTGGCAACAACGCTGGCAACCAAGGTAACTTTGGCAATAGCGGTGGAGATGACTTCCAACCCCGCAACATTCGCCACGATGCTGGTCGTAACGTCACTGGTTTTAGCTCAAACAACCAAGACAATAACAACCAACGTGGCGGCAACGCCGGTGGTCAGCCTGATCCGTTGCGCACCAGCGTAGATAGCATGGCTGGCAGTGGCCGTCGTGGTGGCGGTGGCGGCTTCGGCGGCAACCGTGGTGGCAACCGCAACGGCGGTGGTGGCTTTGCCCCTCGCGGCCCGGGTGGCAATCCGCCAAGGTCATTTGGACGTTAAGCCCACACATGAAAAAATATTAAAGAAACGAATTCTTTTTCTTTAACCTCTATCAAAGCGACCAGCTGTCATAGGCTCGGTCGCTTTTCTTTGGAAAATACCTTTATCTACTATATTTTTGATAGCGATTTAGTCAATAAATACTCCATTTAGAGACATAAATAGCTCTTGAAAAAGCAAAAAGCCCCGTTATTCACTGAATAACGAGGCTTTTAAACTTTTGGCGGAGCGGACGGGACTCGAACCCGCGACCCCCGGCGTGACAGGCCGGTATTCTAACCAACTGAACTACCACTCCGCAGTGGTTGTTGCGTTTGCCTGATTGCTAAAAACATCGTCATAAACGACATCTCTACCTCTCAAACCAAGTGCAACAAAACTTGGCGACCCCACGGGGATTCGAACCCCGGTACTCACCGTGAAAGGGTGATGTCCTAGGCCTCTAGACGATGGGGTCAAAACCTTGGAACTTCCGGCGTGGATTTTTTCAAACCCACTAAACTCATACTTCAAACCAACAACTAACTCTCAAAAGTCTCTGGTGGAGGTAAGCAGAATCGAACTGCTGACCTCTTGCATGCCATGCAAGCGCTCTACCAACTGAGCTATACCCCCAATAACATCCAACAAATCTTCTTGCCAAAGCAACGCAAAACTCACATTTCGCATTCTTCCGAGCCTTTAATTATAGCTTGAAAATCAGGCTGTTTGCAAGCGCTTCAAAACTTCCTGCCTAGAAAATAGCGCAATGATGGCATCTAATGACGGTGTTTGTGGTGTTCCCATCAACAAAACACGCACTGGCATGGCCAATTGCGGCATTTTGAGGCTGTGCGCTGCCAAAACTTCTTTGATAGCAGTGGCAATAGCGGCTTTGTCCCACGCACAAGTTTTGAGCTTCTCAGCCAATGTTTGCAGCG
>JANPLX010000210.1:0-29569 GCA_031422495.1 Polaromonas sp.
TACATCATTTTAAATACAAAGTTTCTCATAAATTCCTCACTTTATTCATTACGAAATCATGCAAAACATCACCGTACGCCCCGCAACTTTGGGCGATGTCCCCGCCATCACCGCCATCCACATTCGCGCTTGGCAAATCGCCTACGCTGGCATCATGGCGGATGAGCATTTGGACAACCTTTCGTCTGAAAAGCGCGCCGCTTTCTGGACAGACGCCATCGAATACTCAGAGCCGCAAGTCTGGGTCGCTATGGGTTCCACCAAAACCGGCGAAAAAGTCGTCGGTTTCGTCGGTTTCGACCGCTCCCGCGACGCCAAAACCAAACCGACGACTGGCGAAATCTGGGCCGTTTACGTGGATCCCGAGCATTGGGGCAAAGGCGTAGGCTTGGCTCTGTGGGACGCCGCCCGCGAAGGTATGCAAGAAGAAGAATTCACAGAAGCCACCCTGTGGGTACTCGTCCAAAACGAACGCGCACTGCACTTTTACGATATGGCTGGCTTCAAACGCGAAATGGCTACGCTGAAGACTGTAGAAGTAGGCGGCGCGAAACTGGAAGAGATTCGCTTAAAATGTTCTTTAGCGTAGTTTGAGCTGATTTTTGCTATTATTTTAATAGCTGATTATGCAATAAATACTCCGGCTAGAGTCATATTTAAGCCCCTAATTTAATCACCAAGTCATTCTGCGGATATGCGCAGCAAGGCAGTATCAATCCAGCTTGTTTTTCCTCTGCGCTCAAGCCTGGCCAGGCAGTGTTATAGCGGATGTCGCCGCTGATAAGGGTGCTGATGCAGGTGCGGCAGGAGCCGTTGCGGCAGGAGCTTTGGGGGTAGATTTGGGGGTAGATTTGGGATTTTTCGGCAGATTGCAGGATGGTTTTGTCTGAATCTGCTTGAAATTGCAGGTTTTCTGGCTCTATCGTGACCGTGAAGAAGGCTGTGGGCATGGTTTTGCGATATTTTCAGTATTGGTTGTAGACTCAGAGACTTGCTTTTCGGCTGTATTTGTCATTATTTTAAGGAAACCCCATGTCAATTTCTATGTACTCAGCCTCAGTCCCTGTGTTTCAGCAAGCTTTGGGTGCTTTGAGCGGTATGTTGACCAAAGCCGCCGCCCACGCTGAAGCCAAGAAAATCGCGCCTGAGGTGTTGCTGCAAAGCCGTTTGTACCCAGACATGTTTCACCTGCTGCGCCAAGTGCAAATTGCTTGCGATTTTGCCAAGGGTACGTGTGCGCGTTTGGCTGGGGTGGACGTGCCTGCGTATGAGGACACCGAAGTCACGTTTGATGACGCGCAATCCCGAATCGCTAAAACTCTGGCTTTTATCGCCACTTTGCCTGCTGCCAGCATCAATGGCAGCGAAGAACGTCACATTGTCACCCAGCCAGGCACGGCGCGGGAGCGCACGTTTTCGGGCCAAGCGTATTTGTTGACCTATGCGCTGCAGCATTTCTTTTTCCACACCACCACCGCGTATGCCATCTTGCGCCACAACGGTATTGAGGTAGGTAAAAAAGACTTTGTCGGAGCGAATTGAAAGTTGACTGAAAGTTGAAAAACCTTTGATTTTGCTCGCCCCGATGGAGGGGCTCTTGGACTTTGTGCTGCGCGACATCCTCACCCGTGTGGGTGGGGTTGATCGCTGCGTGTCGGAGTTCATTCGCGTCACGAACACCGAGCTGCCAGACCGCGTGTTTTACCGCGTTGTGCCAGAGCTGTTGAACAAGGGGCTGACGTTTTCTGGTGTGCCTGTTCGCCCGCAGTTGTTAGGTTCTGATCCGTATTGCTTGGCGGACAACGCAGCAGCATTAGCAAGATTAAACCCACCCGGTATTGATCTCAATTTTGGCTGCCCCGCCAAAGTGGTGAACCGCCATGGCGGTGGTGCGGCGCTACTGGACGAGCCTGAGTTAGTGGCAAAAATCGTAGCAGCCGTGCGACGCGCTGTGCCATCTAACATTCCCGTGTCCGCCAAAATGCGGCTGGGGTTTAATGATGACAGCCGCGCTGAAGAGTGCGCTATCGCCATTGCCTCAAGCGGCGCCAACGAGCTGGTCGTCCACGCCCGCACCAAGGCAGATGGCTACCGACCGCCGGCTTACTGGACGCGGATTGCAGATATTCGCGCCGTGGTTAATATTAACGTTATCGCCAATGGTGAAATTTGGAATGTTGAAGATGCCAAGCGATGTACTGAACTCTCAGGCTGCGGCACGCTGATGATAGGGCGCGGGATGGTGCAAAACCCGGGTTTGGCTAACCAAATTAAAAGTGACAAGCTAGGTTTAGATTCGAGCTCAAGTTGGGCGTCGATTCAACCATTGCTGCACGATTTTTGGGAACTTGTTTGCAATCGTCTAGACAGAAAATCAAGAACCGGCAGATTCAAGCAATGGCTCAACTTTCTGCGACGCCAGTACCCCGAAGCCGAAGTCGCCTACATGGCGCTGCGCACCTGCAATGATCCGGATCAGGTGGATGCTTGGTTTCGTGACATAGTAAAAGTAAAGGCGTAAAGACATAAAAAAGCCCCCGCTTTTTGGGCGGAGGCTTTTGAGGGGGTTGCGCAGTTTACAAAACGAAGTCTTCAACACCCAGCGCAGTTGTTACGCCCGATAACTGAATTCTGAAGTCAGCCGCTGTACTTCCGCCCACATTGCCTTCAATGAATGTATTTCCAAGACTTACCACATAACGTAACTGCCCTGGCGCGGTAAAGATTCCTGAATTAATGAATGTAAACGCTTGATTTCCAGGACTAGCAAGTCCTTGAATTGCATCAATCGCAGACAGGTCGATAATGTCTGAGCTGGCACCAGCAGTTACAAAATCAGTAATGATGTCGAAATTTGTCGCACTTGTGCTAGCCTCAGCAACTGTTGCGTAGACAAAAGTATCTTTGTCCGCGCCACCAGTTAGTGTGTCTTGTCCCGTGCCACCCGAGATGGTGTCTGTACCAGCACCACCAACGATGATGTCGGCACCACCTTCACCATTGATGATGTCGACGCCAGCACCACCATTGAGTGTGTTGACAGCATTTGAGCCTGAAATGGTATCTGCACCTGATCCAGTCGTGATGTTTTCGACGCTCACGATCACATCAGAAGTAGCGACTGTGGCGCCCGTACCGCCAACAACGATGGGTGCTGTACCACCTAAATTCACAGTCAATCCGGCTGTACTGGTTGAATAATCTGCCGTGTCTGAGCCAGCACCACCATCTAGTGTGTCGCGCACGTTATCTGTTGTGGCTACCAGCGTATCGTTGCCACCACCACCAGACAACACGTTGGCAACGGTGTTGCCTGTCAATGTGTCTGCCTGGGTGCTACCCGTTAGGTTTTCTATGGAAATCAATGTGTCCGTTCCTGCACCCACCGTATTTTGTGCACCCACAGTAGTCAACGATACAGTGACGCCCGCTGTCGCATTTGCATAGGAGGCAGTATCAACGCCGCCGGCTCCGTTCAGTATGTTGTTACCCGAATTGCCGGTAAGGACGTTGGCTGATGCGTTGCCCGTGCCGTTGATGTCAGCGGTTCCAAGCAGCGTCAGGTTTTCAACGTCTGCATCGGTAATCGTGTAACTTACTGTGGCGTTGACAAGATCAATACCGCCATCGGTGCCGAAGGATTCGCTCACGATGTCGGCAGCATCGTTGATAAAGAATGTGTCGTTACCATCATTGCCAATCAGCGTATTGAAGTCACCGCCTGCATCACCACCGGTAAACGTATCGTTACCATCACCGCCCCTGACTTGCTCAATTCCAGCGATCGATGCAAAGCCAGAAGCAGTTCCAGTGCCTAGGTTGACCGTAACGGCGGCTGTCGAGCCGTTGTAGTCTAAATAATCCTTTGAACCCACACCTGTGTCAGCGCCTAGATCTGCGCTAACCGATTCGACGTTCACTATCGTGCCACCCTCGAAGTTCGTTAGCGACGTGCCATTGAAGACCACATCCAGTCTATCGTCGCCAGTCGTACCCGTAATCACGAGCTTGTCGCTGTCAGCGCCACCATCGACATTGTCGCTACCGTCGCCAATGGCATAGAGGATAGTGTCGTTGCCATCACCGCCATTGACGATGTCATTGCCAGTACCACCGATCATCTCGTCGTTGCCAACACCGCCGTTGAGGGTGTCGGTGCCGCCCTGGCCGAACAGCGTGTCATTGCCGCCCAGTCCATTGAGAATATCGTTACCGTTCAAGCCGTAAATGATGTCAGTCAAGCCACTACCAATAAGAGCTGCAAGACCAAAGGTACCATTGTTGTTGCCGGTCGTTCCGGTGCGGATAGTGATGGCTTCAGTAACAGCAGCACTAGGGTTCGCGGTCTCTTCCGCCTTTAAAATGAGAGTGTAGACTTGGTCAGCGCTCAAACCATTTACTGCAGTCGGATCAGTGAAAGAAACATTGCCTGCAGCAGTCACGGTGAAGCGAGCGTCGCCACCGATTTGCGACCAGGTCACTGGTGAACTATCAACATCGACAGTGCTCAGGTTAGCGATAACAACGCCATCGAGCGGAAGCGCCGTATCACTTGGTCGCACACCATTCCAGTTGATGTCCGTTGGTACGTAAACCACTGGTGCCGACTCATTTACGACGTCATTCAGCAGAATGGTGAACTGACGAACCGCCACCAGTGTGCCGCCAGGTGCATCGTAGGTGTTGACAACAACTTGGAACTGGTTATCAACTGGCGTTTGCAGTGCTTCATAATCCAAAAGCACTGGGCCGCCATTGGCAACCACCAGCGAATATCGTGGGTTGCCGTTGAAATCGACACCGTTCAGCACGACTGTGAAACGTCCGCCTGCGTTGTTGGTTGGATCAATTTCGTGATGCAGTCTTGCAAGATCCACGTCTGGTGGTGGATTGCCACCAATAGACTGAGAATCATAATCGACGTTGAACGGAATCTGCAAGCCAACAACCACACCGGTGAGGCTGTTTTCGTTGACGCTGAAAGATGCCGTTGGATTGTCAGTCGCCGCCGAGTAAACGCGCTCGGTAACGCCGTTCTTGTCTGTGAAGGTAGCTACGGCACGCAGAATGTGACCAGGGTCGACACCACGAACTAAGTATGGGTTTGCATTGGTCGTAATAGTTGACCAGCCAGCGTCATTGCCTACTTCAGTTGTTTGCCATTCATAGGTAACGTTCGTGATTGCAGTGTCACCTATATCAAGAAGATCGCCGTCACCGTTAGCATCGTTGTCACGATCATAGAGAACAGACGACACGGGGAGCAACTGCCCGACATAAGGAGTGACCCGACCGTCAAACGGTGTTGGATCAGCGATGGTGACAATGCCCGTTGCCTGTATGTTTGGCCCGCCGATGAGGAAGCTTCTGTCGGCAAACTGCAACTGCTCGATATTTTTGAGCAAGTCGCGGTCGTCGGTCAGCAGTCCGCGGCTACTTGGGAGCTGCACATCGATGACGTTGCCATTTGCATCCAGACCCTGAATTACAGCTCCAACAGCACCAGTATCTTTGTCGCGCACGAAGATGAAGCCGTCACCGTCAAGGTCTTGAGCCTGACGAAGCACCTGACCCGTGTAGTTGATGCCATCGGTTTGCAGACCCTCGATCTCATATTCCGCCATGGTGCCTTGGAAGAGGACCGTATCGATGTTCTGACCTGCTCCCGTAACGTTGGTGTTATCGGTGAGGATTTCACGCACAATGCTTAAGCTACCTGGGTTAATGACACCCGTCAGCATCAAGGAAGAGAGTGAAGCGCTTCCAAATGCTGGGCTAGCAAAATTAGGACTTCCCGCAATGTTTAAAGGGTTAACCAGAGCATCAGCAGCTGTGTAGGTGTTAAACACTTTACCTGCGTATTGACCCATTACGGTAGTGTCAGAACTTAATGATTCAGCCGAGTAAGTAACACCATTGTGAACAATTTTAATGCGCACGTTTAACCAAGCATCACCATCGATGAGGTCGTAACCACCACGACCGCGGAATAAGTCGTTGCCGTCGCCGCCCATCAAAATGTTACCGTCGCGGAACGTAGAGACTGGTGTTGAACCTGGAACTGGCGAAGCGCCACCGAACAAGGTGATACGCGCATCAGTGCCGTCCATCGTTCCGTTAGCATTACCGCCAAACCACTCGTTGAATCCGTTGATGCGGTTGATACCTTCTTGTGTCAGTAAATGCTCAGCAAACAACTCTGTTGGAACCGAGTCAGGCGCTGATGAGCCACCTCCTTTGTGGCCGCGGTCATCGCCTTCCAAGATGTCATTAAATTTCCAACCTGACAAGGCTTCAACTTGGTCAAAACGATCTTTTAAAATATCGTTCACTACCGTGGTAAAGATTGGAATCGCCATGTCAAAACTCACGCCACTGATGTCGTTCTTGGCAATGGCCCAGTCGAAGCCAAACATGCCTTCGTAGCGGAACACGCTTGGACCAGAGCCCATGATGTCGTCGCCAGACTCTGCGTCGTAGTCGCCTTCGTCGCCTTGGTTAAACAAGACATCATGGCCAATAACTGGGCTATTGAAGAACAACTCTGAGTTATCGCCTGCGATAGTGTCAAAACCTGCGCCACCTTCAATCCAGTCATTACCTTCGTTGCCCAGTAAGAAGTCTTTACCACCGCCGCCCAAGATAAAGTCATCGCCCTCGCCACCGAAGATTTCAGAGGCATCTTGACCTAACATGATGAAGTCATTACCTTCATCACCAAATAAAAGGTCAATTCCTCGCGCAGAAGAAATCACGTCGTTGCCTTGGTTGCCGCGCAATACGTCATCACCAAACGGATCTTCGATAATATCGTCGCCTTCGCCGCCAAACACGTCGTCTGATTCCGTGCCAGCATTCAAATAATCGTTTCCGCCATCGCCCCATAGGGTGTCAATACCTTTGTCGGTCCAAATCTTGTCATTACCTTCAGTACCGCCAACCACCACATGCTCGCCACCGAGGAATTTGAAGGTGCCCCCAACATCGTGCATGATTCCAGTAGCAGCATCTAATACCTGCACGCCAGAAACAGTACGCGTCACCTTGCTAAGCAAGGCACTATGTGGCTCCCCAACAGCCCAAGATACATCTCTACCTGCTGCCGCGCCGTTGTAATCCTCTTGCGCAATGCCTGTATCCATCTCAAAATAATGATCTGGTGTTACGAAGAGTGCACCATTCAGGTGGGTTGAATAAATATTGCCTAAATCAGTATTGCGCATCACCAAATCACTGAAGGTATTAGGCTCAAGTTGATTCAGGAAGTTGGTACCTTGCGTACGGGTTAAGTAGTACAAACGGTCGCCAAACTGCAAGGCTTCCATTTGATACTCGAAGATGAAGTTGAATGTTTGGCCAAGCATGCCGCCAAACTCATTTTTCGCTTCAGCCAAGCCGCCAATCCAAAGATCAACATCGTTGAGGCCACCCAGGCTGCCGCCAGCATAAGCGCCAGTTGCGTTTAAGAAATCGATCGCACCGCTAGTAGTGTTATCGTTCAAGATAGCTTGATCAACTAATGCTGATGCTGCTGCACGTTTTCCTGCAACGTCAGTTGCTGCAAGAATGCTTGCATGTGTGCCATAAGCAGCAATAAAGTTAACAATGGAGAGTGGGTTTTTGAGATGCTCTGAAAAATCTACCCAGCTGATGTATGGTTTTAGATCAATTGCTCCACCGTTGTAGAGCTGAGCACGTGTTTCGTTCAACGATGGAATACCCGTATCACGGCCACGTGCAATGTTCAGCGCTGCCAAATCTAGTGGCAAACCAAGCAAGCTGCTACGAACATCCGACACTATAAATTCATCCATCTCGTTGCCAACGTCACGAGATAAACCGCGAATCAAGTTCGCGTTAATCTCAGCTGCTGTCGCACCGCCAGCAAGATACATTTGTGGATTTAGGAAGGCTGCAAGTAGTGTTTCTTGACTTGCTCCAAGCGGGTTTAGGTCGTTGCCTAAACGATCTACGGTTCCCGTCAACATAGAGTGGCCAAAGCGATACACCGTGTGCGCAAACTCCGCCACGATAGATGGGTTGATTTCTGTCACGCTGTTGAAAATGAATGGATCTACATTGGGCTGAATACGACGAGCAAACTCTTCAAACACCAAATGCTGATATTGCATTTCTGTGCTGAAGCGTGCTGCTTGGAACAAGCGTTCGCCATCCCAAACCAGAGTGCTGGCAATGGCCAAGACCTGTGCATCGGTTGCGTTCACTGGGATAACCGGCATAGCACCGACATCTGTCACAAGCCACTCATTCAGGAAAGCCAGATTGCCATCTTTCAGCAATGTGACTTTATTCGCGTCTACCAAACGGTTATGTTCGGAGTGGAAAATGCTGTGCACAGCAGTCAATGCAATATTTTCATTACCACGGCCGTCACCCGTGATGAAGTGAGCATTCAGCATTTCGTCATCGTAGGTGCGCGCGTTGTGGTCGTCAGCGACAGTGTCGGCAGCGTTGATGACACCATCGAGATTGACGTCGGCGAGATCAGCCGCATCAATGATAGCATCGCCATTCGCATCGGTCAGGCGCTTGCCGAGATAGGTCAAAGCCCCACCGTTCAGGTACGCCACATCATCGGCGTTGGACAGGCCATCGCCATTCGCATCCAGCATGTCGTTGTCGGCAGTTTGATTTGACTCTTTGAAGCCGTCACCGTTGCTATCAAATTTGCCGGGCGATGCATGGTGAGAGATGTCGTTTAAGAACGCGGAGTTAGTACGAACGGTATTCGCTGGAAGTGCTAAACCTGTGGCAGTGCCTTCTATAAAACCTGTGAGTGTTGCAACTTGTGCATAGCCATTTGGGCCAGGAATAAATTTACCGTACTGATCCACCATCAATTGAGGTATGTTGTGCACATCAAAATCAGTCAGAATAATACCCAACATAGTCAACGCTTGGGCCTTCACTTCAGCCCAATTACCAATAGTTCCAGCGACTGCGCCGTCAATCAGTTTGCCAGTAGCAACGGCACCAGTCGGAGTCATCACATATTCGCGCAAAAACACTTGGTGCGAAGCATGTGAGGTGTAGGTTTGGTTTTGATCAATCCAAGAAGTTGTTGTATTTTGATGTTGTGGAACACCATTGGCATCAAGAGTTACTGTCGCGCGAGATAAGGCCATAAAATTAGGACGGTCATCTGCAGTGCTAAAAATGCCGTCAGCGCCAGCGCCGTCGTCGTTGATCCGTACCACCCATGCGGATGAGGTGGTTGACATTGCTGGTGCAAATGCACCAAGCGGATATGACGCGCGATCAGCTGGATCGGTTGCATAGAATGCCTGCCAAGCAGTAACAACACCTGAAACCTTTGGCTGTCCCACTAAGGTGAGCGCTGGATCGGTTACAAAGTATGCGTCGGTAATATTGTTGGCAATGCCATCTGCGCCCTTGTCGTACAACGGATCATCCACGGCTAATGGAATATAAACAGTACCGTTGCTACCTTTGGTGACCAAATCTAGACCATGATCGAAGAATTGACCGAAGTAGGTCATCCATGAGTTAAAGCCTGGTGAAAGGCCAATGTCTGGTGATTGGTTGGGGATATCAGCTAAGTCTGTGTTGGTTAGTGCAACTGCTGTCTGACCAGGATGCGCTATATTCCAAGCAGCTAACAATGCTGGTGTGGCAATATCAGCTGGTGCTACTGGAACCTCTGTCGCTAAATGCGCAGCTTCCCATGCTTCCACAGAGAGCGGGTTGTTAAACCATGCTGCAATCGCCGCAGGGTTGTTCACCGACATATCGACAATTAAATTAGAAATAATGCGTGGATCTGTATCTGCAACGCTTCTGATTTGTGTACCAGGCGCAGCACTTGCATCGCCATAAGCATGATTGATCACGTCAATAATGCCGTCGCCGTTAAAATCTATGCCAGGGCCGTCAACGGTGTCAAACACTGGGGCAGTTAAGCGTGGGAATAAAGTATCTGCAGCGCCAAATCCGCTTTGACCAGCTATTAAGTTGTTGAACGTGCCATCAACCGTACGTAAACCCGCCGGCAATTGCGCCGCATTGGCTGCGGTTACACCATAGGCATCCATAATCGATTGGATAATGGTCTTAGGCGCCGAAAGTGGTGTGTAACCAATGGAAGTATCTTCGGCAATCTTGATCTGTTTCAAGATATATTGAAGGTCAAGGACGTTTACGTTAAAAGCGGTCGTGTAATTGGCCATGATGATGCTCCTTAAAAAACTAACAAATCTAGGTAAAAGTGGTTGTGTCTAAAGGCACATTTGCATGCTTTTGCATACACTTTGTGTTTTTATCTTCACCGCACGACTTAATTTTTAAGTGAACATGAAGATTCTTCAATACCCTATAGGTATACCTAAATTAAGACTTTAGTCTCAGAAAATTGATTGCTTTTACTAGTTTTCGTTGTATGTGTACACTTAATGCACAGAGGAGAAAGACGTTTGGCTATTTGCTTAACTATACAAAATGACAATGCGGGTTACAATGATGATTAGATGTTTTATTTTGTAACTACAGCAAAAATATGTAAATATATAGTTTGTTGAAGCTGGCTACGAGCGATCTTCAATGCGATTTGAAGCGTTAATTCAGATCGTTGGGAGGATAGATCGAAAGATAGAAAGTGACGTCCACGTTGGAACTTGAGACTTGTAGGTCGGCAGTATGCGTAGGAAATATGAAAATCAGTGCAAAACGTGTTTTTGACTAATTTAAGTGATAAAATGGCTATAGCCGGCGTATTTATTGACTATATAGCTATGAAATATGTAGCAATTTGCTTTAAATCATCAGCTCCCAGCGTTCCTGCAAAGAAGCGCAAACGAAGTGTGCTGAGCAAGAAATTAAAGCGTGCAAGCTCTAAATCGCGCCTCGCGACATAGACTTGTTGTTTGGCGTTGAGCACATCCAAATTGGTTCTCACGCCGCCTTTCACGCTCTTTTCTGTGGCATCTGCCAGCAATAGGGCAGATGCGAGTGATTTTTCGGCTGCGCTGATGCGCAAAACGCCGCTCACCGTCAGACTATGGTGTTTACGTAGCTCTAGCAGCACTTGTTTGGTTTTGGCATCCAAATCAGCCTCTGCTTTAGCGTGGTTGGCTATAGCCTGTGTCGTAGCCGCTGTCACTGAGCCACCGGAATAGAGCGGTATAGAGAGCTGCAAACCTACTGCGCGGGTATAGGTATTTTGCTCAAAAGTGCTAACCGTATCGGAGTTGTTTTTGCTCACGCTCGCAACAAAATCAAGCTTTGGCGCATGGCCAGCCCAGTTTTTATTGATTTCTAGTTTGGCAGTTTCAACCAGCAAACGTTGAATTGTAATCTCAGCATTACGATCAAGTGCAATTTCTTTCCAAGCTTCAAAAGCGCTAGGAGTCACTGGCCTTGCTTCAAAATTAGGAGCTAAAGAGTCAATTTTTGTGACGTCTTGGCCTATCATGCTGGCAAGTGAGTTCCTCGCATGTGCCAAGTCATCGCGAGCTTCAAGTACTTGCACTTCGGCCAAGTCAAACTTGGCTTGCGCTTCGAGCACTTCAGTTTTTGTACCTTCACCGCTTTGTAGCATCCGCTCATTAGCGCGTTTTTGCTCAGCAAAGGCGTCGCGCTGCGCAGTAGCTTGTGCTAATTGGTCTTCGTTATATTTGGCTGTGGAATAAAGGCTTGCAAGGCGCAGAATCAAGTCTTGGCTGCGCGCTAAAAACTGCGCATCACTGGCCAAAGTTTGTGATAAGCCTTGCTTGTACCGAGCCCAAGCTTCTAAGTTGAAAACCGACTGACGCAGCTGAATAGAGGCTACCAAGCTTGAGTATTTGCGATCTTCTGGAGACACAGTGGCTTGCGTTTTCGCGTTGTCTGGCTCAACAGGTGCTTCGCTGGTCGTGACGCCAACAGGCACGAGACTTTTGACAGTGCTAATTTCAGATCTGTTGATATTTTTTGAATAATTGGCTGAAATGTTAGGCAATAAACTGGCTCTGCCAATGACTTTGTACTGCTGTCCCGCCTTGTTGTCTTGAATGGCAGCCAAATACGCAGGGTCGTTGGCTAAGGCGGCTTCATAGGCCTCTAGCAAGCTTAAGGCGTTGGCTTGTTGGCTGATACCTAATGCACTTAACGCGGCAAGGCATAGCAGCGTTTTTCTTAATGTTTGATATGGATATGGAGTTGGTCGAAAAAACATGATCATTCTTCCGTCATCGACATTTTGAGTTGGTCAATGATTGGTTTCAGTAAATAATTCATCATGGTGCGCTCACCAGTTTTGACGAACAGCTCGACGGGCATGCCCGGCCTGATTTGTAGGTTGGAAATCAACTTCAGGCCTTCGGGGGCGACTTTTGCTTTCACGCTGTAATAGGGTTGGCCGCTCTTCTCATCGACGAAGCGGTCCGCAGACACATTGGTCACAATGCCTGGGATGTGCGGGGTTTGGTTTTGGTTAAAAGCTGAAAAGATCAACTCCACTTTTAAATTTGGGTGTACTTTGTCAATCAAATGCACGGGCAGTTGGCCTTCCACGATCAAGGCATCGTCACTTGGCACGACATCCATCATACGAAAGCCAGGTCCAATGACACCACCGATGGTGAAAATATTCATGCCAACAATGGTGCCATCTACAGGTGCTTTAACGAGCGCATTATTCACGTCAAAATCTAACCCCTTGAGCCGATTTGCCAAGCCGTCCACTTCACGTTGGACGTCTGACAATTGGGTGCGCACTTCTTTTTGGTAGTCTTGCGTACGTTGAATTTTGCGTAGTTTTATTTCGGAAATCTGACTCAAACTACGACCTATATTATTGATATCTTCAGTAATCGCTGTGGCCAGTTGTGCGTAGGTACGCTCAATATCCAGCAAGCGGTTGCGGGGTATAAAACCATCTTTGGCTAAATCACGCATGCCATCAAGCTGCTCTTTTAAAAATGTTAATTGCTGCTTTTTACCGTCACGTGATTCGCCCAAACCTTTGTTTTGCAGCATCAGCCCAGCGATGTTTTCGTCAAAAGCTGCTAATTCATTGCGCAAAGCCGATTGGCGTGAACTAAAAAGCTGCTGCTGCAGCGCCATGGTGTTGGCAGCGCGTGGGTCTTTTTTAGCATCGTTCAATTCTGCAGGAAATACCAAGGCACTTTTGCCATCACGCTCTGCGGCAAGTCGTGTCTCTGTTGCACGTGCTGTTGAATATTGTATGCGCGCTGTTTCAGCATTCACATTGGCTTGAACCGAGTTCATACGTACCAATACATCACCTGCTTTTACTACGGCGCCTTCTTTGACCAAAATGGCTTCTACCGTACCACCGGTCAGGTGTTGAACCGCTTTTTTGCTGGATGCCACTGCAACGGTGCCAGACAGGGGGACGCCTTTGTCCAAGGGCGCATACGTGGCCCAAGCGATAAATCCGCCAACCCCTGCAATAATGATCAACCAACCCAAGCGGGTGTGTAGTTTTGAGTTGGTTTTTACTTCCGTGAGTAGCTCTGAGCGTGATGCAACATCTGTCACGTTTTGCGGGTCAGTTGTATTTTTCATGATCATGTTTGCCCCGTAGATTGTGGTGCTGACTTGGCGGCTACTGCAGTGATAGGTGGCTTTGTTACTGATACCGCTGGTGCAGCAACAGGGCCTGGCGTCTTGTTTTGCTGGTCTTGCATGGCTTTGGCCAAATCAGCGAGAACCTGCGCAGTTGGACCAAAAGCTTGCGCTGCGCCATCGCGTAATAACAGCAACTTGTTGGTGGTGGCAAGTGCACTGCTGCGGTGGGTCATAAGCACCACTGTTTTTCCGCGCTTTCTAAATTCATTCACTGCAGTGACCAAAGCTTGCTCACCTACTTCATCCAAATTCGAGTTCGGCTCGTCTAACACCAGTAGTGACGGTTCGTCATACATGGCACGTGCCAAGCCTATGCGTTGTTTTTGCCCACCAGACAAGCCAGCGCCACCATCGCCCAAAGGTGTGTCATAACCTTGCGAAAATTGCAAAATCATCTCATGCACACCGGTGATTTTGGCAGCAGCTACAACTTTGTCAGGGTCAACTTCGCCAAAACGAGCAATGTTTTCACTCACCGTGCCTGCAAAAAGCTCAATATCTTGCGGTAAATAGCCGATTGATGGACCAAGTTCATCTTTGTTCCAACGATAAACATCAGCACCATCTAGCCGCACTTGACCCACAGCGGCTGGCCAAACGCCTACCAGCAAGCGCGCGAGGGACGATTTACCTGAGCCGCTTGACCCTATCACGCCCAGCACATCACCTGGAACTAATGAAAAACTCACATTTTTAATAACAGCAATTTTGCCCCCAGGTGGCGCGGCTGTCACGGCTTCTACAGCTATCTTTCCAGCAGGTTTAGGCAGTGACATGGTTGATTTGCGTGGTGGGTTGGCATCAAGCAAATCACTCAGCCGCTTGTAGGCGCTTCGGGTGCTGTCCCAGTTTTTCCAAATCCCAATGAGTTGTTCAACTGGGTTTAAGGTGCGCCCCATCAAAATGGAAGACACAATCATCATGCCGCCTGTGATTTTTCCTTCTAGCACTAAAAGTGCACCTAAACCTAAAATCAACGACTGCAACGATACGCGCACAAATTTAGTCGTCGCTGTAATGATGCCGGCCTTCTCGCTGGCATTCGCGTGCAGTTGTAAAAATTTGCCGTGTAATTTATACCAGCGCCCCATCAAGTTAGGCAACATGCCCATGGCTTCTATCACTTCGGCATTGCGCAAATTGTTGGTCGCGAGGTTGCCTGCTGCTATGGACATGCTGTTAGCTTCAGCTAATGGTTTTTTCGTGGTTGATTCATTTAAAAAAGCCAATGCTATCAAAATGATAGTTCCACAAAGAGCAAATACGCCGAGTTGAAAGTTAAATAAGAAGATAACGATAAGATAAATAGGAAACCAAGGTGCATCAAAAAACGCAAACAATGCGTTGCCGGTTAAAAACTGTCGAATGGTTGTCAAATCTTGCAAAGCCTGACCTGCATTGCCGCCGGCTTTCTTTAAATTGGCTTCAAAAGCGGCGGTATAAATACGTTTGTTCAGCTTCATGTCCAGTTGCGCACCAACGCGAATCAGCACAAAACTGCGCACAAACTCTAACGCACTCATGAATAAGAAAGCACCCAAAACCATGATGGTCAACATCAACAATGTGGTTTCGTTGCGGCTTGTTAGTACGCGGTCATAGACCTGCAGCATGTAAAGCGAAGGCACGAGCAGCATCATATTGATAATGGCGCTGAAAACACCCACGGTACGAAATGCACCCCTGAACTCGTTCAAAGCCAGAGCTATTTCGTTTTTGGATGATTTGAAAACATTGAACATATAGATTTGCCCGAAAAGAAAAGCCGCATCGACATGGCGGTAAGCCTGTCAATATTTATGTTACATCTTGTGTATATCTTACACAAGAAGCAGCTGCCATAACGAGAAAGTGTGATTTATGCAACATTAATAAGTATTGCAACGTAAGACGCAGAAACTTTAAGTTTTAAAAAGAGCTTCAAAACCATCAAATGGCTCAAAGCGCTTGTTTCGGTAGCAAAGCCGAGTGGGACCAGGTAAGGCGCGTTCACGTATCGAGTGTTGCGCATCGCCCGGGTAGGTGATGGTGCGCAAACCCTCAAAGTCAAACGGTTCTGGTTCAATCACAGCTGGCGGTTTGCTGCGAGCTTCTGATAAGGCACTAGCAACGGTGCGGTGGTGCGACAAATGTGCCAGACTCATAATTTGCGGTGGCGCAAGCGCGATGCCACCACTCCAATATTCTTCAAGCGCGGCGCGTGGTGCGAGCCATACGCTCTCAGTCGCTTCGTAGTTGTCATGCACAGCGGTTTGATTATTTGGTACGGATGCTATGAAAAAGCGAGTATCGAAGCGCTTGGTGGACACAGACGCGAGTTTGGGTGTGATCCAGCGCGACCAAGGCTGCACATGCTGAGTTTGCAGTCGTAAGCCAAGCTGCGCAAGTATGGCTGGGAAACTTTGGCCATTTTTGAGTAATTCTGCAGCTTTGGCGGTGACATCAAGATTTGCATTTTCGGCAAACAATACACCAGATTCTTCAAACGCCTCGCGCAAAGCAGCCACATACAACGCAGCGGCATCGTGGTGACCTAAAGCTGGCTCATTCAACGCGGCATGCAAAGCTTGCGGTGCTTGGTCAATACGTGCAGGCATGTCGGTGAGTACATCTGCTGCGTCTAGTTTTCCGCCTGGAAAAACATAAGCACCACCTAAAACGTCAGACAAACCACTGCGCTTGATTAAAAACACCTCAAGTCCCGTAGGCGCATCGCGTAACAAAACGACGGTAGAGGCATCTCGAACGGGGGTGGTAATAGCTTGGTGGTTTAATTCCATAATAGAGTTTGATACTTTTTTAACGTCGAAGAATAAGGAAACTGAGCATGTCGAATGATTTGAAGTTGGATTTTGAGGGCCGTGTTGCTATTGTGACGGGTGCAGGCGGAGGCTTGGGTCGCCAACATGCCTTGGCTTTGGCCGCACGTGGCGCCAAAGTGATGGTGAACGATTTGGGCGGTGCTAGAGATGGCACTGCAGGCACGCAGTCTATGACAGCTGCACAAGCTGTGGTCGAAGAAATTCGCGCTGCAGGCGGCGAGGCGATGGCCAATGGCGCGTCGGTAACAGACTTTGCAGCAGTGCAAACTATGGTGGCTGACGCTGTAGCGAAGTGGGGTCGGGTGGACATCTTGGTTAATAACGCGGGCATTTTGCGGGACAAGAGTTTTGCAAAGATGGAAATTGCCGACTTTGCGCTCGTTGTAGACGTGCATTTGATGGGCGCGGTGAACTGTAGCAAAGCGGTTTGGGCGATCATGAACGAGCAAAAATATGGTCGAATTTTGATGACAACCTCTTCCAGCGGCTTGTACGGCAATTTTGGACAAGCCAACTATAGTGCTGCCAAAATGGCCTTGGTTGGGTTGATGCAAACGCTGTCCATCGAAGGCGCAAAAAACGACATTCGCGTTAATTGCTTAGCCCCTACAGCAGCGACGCGCATGACTGAAGGCTTGATGTCAGAAGAAGTTTTGGCAGCGCTGAAGCCCGAAGCCGTCGTCCCAGCCATGTTGGTGATGGTGAGCGAAACTGCTCCAAACCGCACGATTTTGTGCGCCGGAGCTGGCACGTTTGAGGCAGCTCACATCACGATGACGCAAGGCGTTCACATTGGATTTACTAGCGACGCGCCTGAGCTTTTAGCTGCAAAACTGGCTGAAGTGACGAATCGCCAAAATGACACCGTTCCCCTGAGCGGTTCTGCACAGGGCACAAACGAAATTGCTAAGTTGATGGCTAGCAAGTGATAAAACTTGAATAAATAAAAGACCATACAAACTTGAAAACTCTCAACATCATCGGCGCAGGACGCGTAGGGCGTAGCTTGGCGCATTTGTGGCACGAGCAGGGCGTGTTTGCGATTCAAGATGTGCTGACGCAATCGCATACCAGTGCAGATGAAGCAGTGCAGTTCATTGGCGCTGGAAAATCCGTTCCGAGCTTGAGCCATATGCGACAAGCAGATGTTTGGATGCTTGCCGTGCCTGATGGTCAAATTAGCATTACAGCAAGTAAAATAGCCGAATATTTGGCTAAGATAGATATAAAAACGTCTACAGCCGGCGTATTTATTGCTTATAATGCTACAATTTTTCATTGTAGTGGAGCATTGTCTACTGTTGAATTGCAGCCTTTGCGAGATAAAGGTTTGCAAGTTGCTAGCGCCCATTGCCTTTTGAGCTTCAGCGCGCCAAGCTCTGCCGTGACGCAGTTTGCAGGTACGCCGTGTGCGCTTGAAGGCGATACTTTAGCCAAACAGACTTTGCAATCTGCCTTTGAAGCCATTGGTGCCAGCTGTTTTGACATTGCCGAAAAAGACAAGATTTTGTACCACGCCGCCGCCGTGTTTGCGACAAATTTTTTGCCTGTTTTGCAAGTGGTCGCGGCAGACTTGTGGCGTAGCTCTGGCATGCCGGCGCGCATGATCGAGTCTTTGAACGCATCGTTACTTCAAAAAGCTGTGCAAAACATTGCCGCGCAAGGTGCTGCCAAAGCTTTGACAGGACCTGCAGCTCGGGGTGATATTGAATTGGTAGCGTTACAAGGCAAAGCCGTTGCCGATTGGAATGCACAAGCTGGCGCGGCATATGCTGCTTTGAGCCAATTAGCTTCGCAAATTGTTAAAGACGGTACGATTCAAAGTACGATTGAAAATAAGATTCAAAATACGCCAACGAAGGAAAAATGAATATGAACCCATCGACAACGACAACCGTTTTGTATGCAGAGCAGGGCGCAGTAGCGATTTTGACGCTGAATCGACCTGACGCTTTGAACAGCTTTACCCGCCAAATGCACAAAGAGCTGTGGGCAGCGCTGGACCAAGCAGAGGCAAACCCAGCCATCCGCGCCTTGGTCATCACCGGTGCGGGCCGTGCGTTTTGCGCGGGTGCGGATTTGGCGGAGTTTGATTTTGCGCCTGGCCCAAGTATGGAAGATTTGATGCGCCGCGCTGACCCGTATGGCGTGATTGATGATTCCTTCAATCCCACAGCACGTCGTTTGCAAGCCCTGCGCATGCCGACGATTGCGGCAGTCAATGGTGTGGCTGCTGGTGCGGGTGCGTCGATTGCCATGTCGTGCGACATAGCGATTGCTGCGCCGGGTGCGAGTTTTATTCAGGCGTTCAGCAAGATCGGTCTGGTGCCAGACACGGGCGGCAGCTGGTTTTTACCGCAGCGCCTAGGCTTTGCGCGGGCGATGGGGCTGGCTATGACGGGAGACAAGTTGAGCGCTACTCAAGCCAAAGAATGGGGCATGATTTGGGATGTTGCTGATGATTGCGTCGCTGCTGCTACGACGTTTGCCGAACGCATGGCGAGCATGCCGACCAAAGCGTTGGTGGCGACACGAGTGCTGTTTCGCGAAGCTCAAAACCGTACCTTAAACCAACAATTGGACGAAGAGCGCAATGTCCAATCCGCTATGGGGCACACGCATGACTACATCGAGGGCGTAATGGCTTTTAAAGAAAAACGCCCCGCTAAGTTCAGAGGGGCGTAGTTTTAAGTTGAGGTTAGTTACTTCACCGTAACTGTAATGCGCTCACTCATCACCACGGGGTGATGTGGGATGTGGTTTTGGTCGCCCAGTACCAGTTGCAAGGTATGCACACCAGGCTTCAAGGCGATAGACACTTCGGTTTGTCCCAAGCCAAAATGGCGGTGTTGGTCACTCATAGGGATGCCATTGTTCACATCCAATTCAGCTACATCCACCAATAAATGGTGATGTCCGGTACCCGCTTTTTCAACACCCGCTGGGGCCACGCCCATGCCTTTGAGGCCAAACTGCACATTCAGAGGGCTAGAGACGCTATCTCCGTTTTTAACGTTGATGAAATACAAGCTGGTGCCAGACACAGCGGCTACTTTGTTGTAACTACCTAATACAGTTGGTGTGCTGGCATTGGCTTTGAGTGGTGCAGTGGGTGCCGCACTGCCGTGCATCACATTGTGAAGGCTGCTGCAGCCAGCGAGCGTTAAAACACTGATCAGTAAAAGGGGCAAGCTTGCTTTCATTCAAAGTCTCCGTTAAAGTATGAATAATGACTAAATAGTTACAAAACATTCACATTACACTTTGATGGCTTGAAAGTCAACTAAATGTCCTTAAATCCGTTGTGTTTATACGTACGAACATATTGAGTTAACTGATGAACCCACCTTATAAAACCCTTAACAAAGCAACTCTTAAAACAGTTTTTGTTCGTTCAACGTGGACAACGATGGCTGTGGGCACTTTGTCTGCCATGTTTGCTTTGGTGGGGACATGTACGGCACAGAGCAATGAATCAGCTCAAGTCACAACCCAGCATGCTGTCGCAGCTAAATCATTAATCACAGCAGATTTAGACGCGATTAGCACCCAAACGTTTGACTGGCAAGACGCTGCCCGTAACCGCGCGGTACCTGTGCGTTTGTACTTGCCAGACGCGAAAGCCAATGGTTCTAAGCCCGCACCCTTAATCGTCTTTTCACACGGTTTAGGCGGCTCGCGCAATGGCTACCAATATTTAGGTCGCTACTGGGCCAGCCACGGTTTTGCCAGCTTGCATGTGCAGCACATTGGTAGTGACAACAACTTGTGGCGCGGCAACCCCTTTGGCTTGACTTTCCGCCTCACTGAAGCCGCCAAGGACTCAGAAGCCATGGCGCGCGCCAAAGATGTCAGCTTTGCGTTGACTGAGCTACTTGCCTTGCCGGCACTTGCTGGGCGTGTAGATGCCAACCGTATCGTCGCGGCTGGGCACTCTTACGGCGCGAATACCACCATGCTCTTAGCCGGTGCGGCTGTTCCACGTCAGGGTGAAAAAGGCAACGAGGTACTCAACCTGCGCGACCCCCGCATCAAAGCCGCCATGCTGCTATCCGCTCCACCGTTTTACGGCTATGGCAATCCTGCGGCGATTTTGGGCACTATTGCTTTGCCCACGTTACACATCACAGCAACCGGAGACGAAATCATGGTGCCGGGCTACGGCTCTGGCTTTGAAGATCGCGTGAATGTGTTTAACGCGATGGGTGATGTGCGTAAAACATTGGTTGTATTCACAGGTGGATCGCACAGCATTTTCACCGACCGTACAACGACGGGTGGTGCTGAACTGAACCCCAAAATCAAAGCGGCAACGCAAGAGCTGTCTTTGGCGTTTTTGAAACAGATTTTCAATGGTGACGCAGCGGCACTGTCAGCTTGGCAGCCTAAATTTGCTGATTTGTTGGCAAGGTTTGTACCGGCAAAGTGATTCGCCAATGAATTTGACGTGATTTTGCCTCTTTATCGGTTAAAATAGAGGAAAATATTGCTATAGCCGGCGTATTATATGCCTATTTAGCTATTATATTTATAGCAAATATTGAATTCTCAAGCAATTCATCATTTCATTTCTTCAATTTTAGAAAGCTCCTTGATGGCCATCCAATGGTTCCCCGGTCACATGAATGTGACCAAGCAAGCCATCAGCGATCGCATCAAAGACATTGACGTCGTGGTCGAATTGCTGGACGCACGCTTGCCTGGATCGAGTGCGAACCCGATGTTGGCAGAGTTGACAAGTAGCAAACCCGCACTCAAAGTGCTTAACAAACAAGATTTGGCTGACCCTGAGCGCACCGCGCTGTGGCTGGCGCATTACAACGCTTTGCCCAATACCCGCGCTATTCCTATGGCAGCGACGGATGCTACACCTGCCAAAGCCCTCGCCAAAGCTTGCAAAGAGCTCGCCCCGCTGCGCGGAGGCATGATCAAACCGCTGCGGGTGCTGATTTGCGGTATCCCTAATGTGGGTAAATCCACCCTGATCAACACTATGACTGGGCGAAAATTCACCAAAACTGGCGACGAGGCTGGCGTCACCAAAATCGAACAGCGCATCACCTTGGCGGACGATTTCTACCTCTACGACACCCCTGGCATGCTTTGGCCACGCATCATTGTCGAGAAAAGCGGCTACAACTTAGCCGCCAGTGGTGCGGTGGGGCGCAATGCGTTCCAAGAGGAAGATGTGGCCTTGGAACTGATTGATTATTTGATTTCCAATTACCCCGCGCAACTAGAAGCGCGCTACAAACTTGACTCTGTAGCCGGTAAAACCGATGAACAAGTGCTAGAAGCTATTGGCATCAAACGCGGTGCTTTGCTGGGCAAAGGCAAGGTGAATCTGCAGAAAGCGGCTGAAATTGTGATTTTCGATTTCAGAACCTGCAGCATTGGCAACATCACACTGGAAACACCAGCCGAATTCTCGCAATGGCTGGCAGTTGGGCAAACCATAGATGCAGAGCGCCAAGTCAAAAAAGACGCGATTGAGTTGGATCGGAAAATTCGGTTTAAGAAGATTCCGCGGCCTTCAAAGCGCAAGATTGACTAGCCAATCTAGATAGAGTGATTTACTCTAAATCCTCAATTGCCAACAAATGGTACCGTTGAGCATAAGAAAACGGTACTTTTCGCACAGCTTGCATCACCTGCTCTGCCTCTTCATCGGAATGTACTCGTACCAATAAAGCGTGGTGACCTTGTCTTGCCAAGTTGATGTATTTGAGCACCGTCGCAGCCTCAGTACCAATAGATGGCACGTCTGACTGAGACTCCTCGGCGGCAAGTTTACCGATATCTCGAAATACAGCTTGCGGGCTCAAATGCAGCAGCTCACCGTTTTCAGCCATGCTGGCGTTCAACTCTTGGGCTACTTGCTGGGCATCTTGCGCGTTGGGAAACATCACAAAGGCGTAACCGTTCGGGTAAAACACATCGCTCATGGTAAACATACTAGAAGTAATTTCGATGGTTTTCATAGCGCTGATTTCCAAGTTAATTTGATGAACATTTGCTTTATTAGCGAATCAACAAAACAGGTGTTTTGCTGTTGGCAAGTACTTTGGTGGCTACAGAACCCATCACCATGTTGACAATCGTGCCATGACCGTGTGACCCCATGATCAGCATGTCAAATTTGCCGTCGTCTGCAAATTTTCCGATCGCTTCGCCGATTTGACCTACTTTTGTAAATGTCTTCGCGTTGATGCCGTGGCGTAGCAGAAATTTATGCACAGGCGCGATGATTTTTTCAGATTCAGAGCTGTAGTAGTTGTCTACAATTTCCTTCCCAACTGCTGCTCGGGCGCGTGGTGGCACGGGTGGTTGAACAGTTAATACTGTGAAATCATTATTGGTATGAAACACTTCGTCATGCGTGACCAAATAAGCCAACATTTTTTTTGTATAACTACTGCCGTCTACTGAAAGAAGAATTTTCATGGTGGTTCCTTGTAACTGTAAATACAGTTGCTATTCTGAACTATTTTTTCAGCGCTGTCTCTGTTTAGATTTGATACACATCAATATATTTGCTGAATAGCCAGCTATCAGTTATTTGCCTACAAGTTCGTTGCTGTGTTCCGTCATAATCACGTATATGCGACATACAGAACGACACAAAAACCAGCGCATTGGTTGGCTCAGAGCCGCGGTGCTTGGTGCTAATGACGGTATTGTTTCAACAGCTAGCTTGATTTTGGGCGTGGCCGCAGCGGGAGCAACCTCGCAAAACATATTGATAACTGGTGTGGCTGGATTGGTGGCTGGCTCGATGTCAATGGCAGCTGGTGAGTATGTATCTGTAAGTTCGCAATCGGACACCGAGAAGGCCGACATTGAAAAAGAGCGCTTAGAGCTAGCTAGCCAGCCCGATCATGAGCTTGCTGAATTGGCTGCTATTTACATGTCGCGCGGTTTAAACGCTGATACTGCTAAAAGCGTCGCTGCGCAGCTCATGGCGCATGACGCTTTGGGCGCGCATACTCGTGATGAATTGGGTATCTCGGACACATCAGCCGCACAACCCGTGCAAGCAGCCATTGCTTCTGCGGCAACATTTGCCGTGGGTGCCGCATTGCCTCTACTGGTCGTTTTTGTATCACCACAACCCATGTTGAGTGTGGCTGTGGCCGCTAGTTCACTGGTATTTTTAGCTGCTTTAGGTTCATTGGCTGCTCGTGCAGGTGGCTCATCGGTCCTGACAGCGGCAATGCGCGTGACGTTTTGGGGCGCGTTGGCAATGGCTTTAACCTATGTCGTGGGTGCTCTGTTTGGCGTTGCAGCTTAAAGAAATTTCATAACTGACTGGATCGGGGAATCTATGCAGCAGACAAGTTGGTATTCACAGTTTGCAAAAAAAGCAGCTCATTTTTGTGGTCGACCACGCGTTTTCACCATTGCGGTCGGTATCATCGCGGTTTGGATTGTCACAGGTCCTATTTTCAATTTCAGCGACACTTGGCAATTGGTCATCAACACGGGCACAACCATTATCACCTTTTTGATGGTTTTTTTGATTCAAAACACGCAAAATCGAGATACCCAAGCCATTCAAGTCAAGCTCGATGAGCTGATTCGTGCTACCCAAGGGGCGCACAATGCGCTCCTTGATTTAGAAGAGTTGGAAGAAGAAACCCTAGATGCGTTTCGTCTCAAGTACCAGGCCTTGGCAAAAGCAGCGCGTGCCAAAATAGACATTGGCATATTGGATACTGACTCGCCAGAACCATAGCATTCCAAAAAAATACCCCTAGGGTAAGCCTGACTTCGATTTAGTATGTCTATTCGCTAAGATGTTGACATGAAAAAATTACCTAATCTTATTCATTCAATATTCTCTAAATCAACTCTCACAGCTGCGGCGATGTTGGCTGCTTGGCCGACTATACATGCGCAAAGTGTGGTTAACGCTATTTGCAGCACTGATCAAGCTTGGTGCGATCTGGCTGCCAGTGAATACCAAAAGTCAACGGGTAATAAAGTTTTGCAAACCCGTAAAGCAACGGGTGAAGCTTTGGCGCAATTGCGTGCAGAGGCGAATAACCCGAAAACTGATCTGTGGTGGGGCGGCACGGGCGACCCTTTTTTACAAGCAGCGGAGATTGGTTTGCTAGAACCGTATCGGCCTGCTTATATGATGGATTTGCACAGTTGGAGCGTGCGTCAATACGCGATGTCACAAAACTTGGTCGGTGGTTTTTATACATCTGCAATTGGTTTCGGCTGGAATACCGAAGTATTGAAGAAGAAAAAACTGGCAGAGCCTTTGTGCTGGGCAGACATGATCAAACCCGAATACAAAGGCGATATTGAAATCTCTCACCCAGCTTCTAGTGGAACGGCTTATACCATCTTGGCTGGATTGGTGCAGCAAATGGGCGAAGAGCAGGCTTTTGATTACATGAAAAAGTTGCATAAAAATATCAGCAATTACACACGCAGCGGCACCGCACAAGCGCCGAATGTGGCCAAAGGCGAGGTCGCTATCGGTATCAGTTTTATATTCGGTTTTGATGGCTGGCGACTGAACAATTACCCTGTTAAAACAGTTGCGCCATGCGAAGGTACAAGCTATGAAATTGGCGGTATTGCAATGGTCAAGGGCCAGCGCAACAAAGAAGCCGCCAAGCAATACTACGATTGGTTGATGAGCCCTGCGGGTCAAGCTATCGGAGCCAAAGCCAATAGCCTGCAAGTACCCGCTAATCGAATGTTCAAACCAGATCCAAAGATTCCACTTTTAGACAACGTACGGTTGATCAAATACGACTTTGAAAAATATGGCAAAGCGGCAGAGCGTCGTCGGCTACTTGAACGTTGGACCAAAGAGGTTGAATCTTTACCTAGGTAATTCGGGGTAATTCGAAGTAATTAGACTTCATTCAAGGCAAAACAAACTGAAAATATTAAAATTTCATGTTGCCAAAATTTTATGCATTAATTTTGAAAGTTCGCTATGGCTAAAGACTTTGACACGATGGAAGACAGCAACCGATCGAGCAATCTTGATATTCACAGCGTATCCAGGCCTGATCGTAGAACACTGCTCAAGTTAGGTGGCTCCTTGGGAGCGATGGGGCTGCTGTCTCCCTTGCTGACGGCATGTGCACAAGCCAATGTCGGTGTTGGTTTTGGCTCTGGTCTTGGATTTAGCTTGGGTGTTGGAGTGGGTCTTGGTGCAAATGCATCTCCAGCCATAGGTTTCAAGCCAATTGCTGTGGATGCACAAGACCGCGTCGTGGTGCCAGACGGTTATGTGGCAGTTGCTTTAGCGCAGTGGGGAGAACCCATAGGTGTAGCAGGTAATATGCCTACTTTCAAAATCGACGGTAGCAATACGGCTGAGGAACAGGCGGTGCAAATGGGTATGCACCACGACGGCTTGCATTTTTACGAGTTAGGTAACGCAAAACGCGGTTTGTTGGCGATGAACCATGAGTATGTTGATGATGGCTTGCTCCATGTGGGCGGTATGAAAGATTGGACGGTAGAGAAAGTCAAAAAATCGCAAAATGCCCATGGCATTTCAGTGATTGAAATTGAGCAAATGGGTGACAAATGGAATATGGTGCGCCCCTCAAAATTTGCACGTCGAATCACAGCAAACACGCCATTTTCTATTGGAGGCCCTGCCGCTGGGCACGTCATGATGAAAACGGCAGCAGACCCCGCTGGACGCACTATTTTGGGTACTATCAACAACTGTGCTTCTGGCAAAACGCCGTGGGGAACGTATTTGAGTGGCGAAGAAAATTTTGCTTTCTACTTTGGCGGTGTTGAAAAACCGGATGCACACCAGCAGCGATGGGGTTTGCGCAAAGAAGCATTTTTTGCTTGGGACAAACACGATACTCGTTTTGATGCAGGTAAAAACCCTAACGAATACAACCGCTTTGGTTGGGTCGTAGAGGTTGATCCGTTGGATCCTACGTCCATACCCGTCAAACGCACTGCGTTGGGTAGAGCCGCGCATGAAGGTGCGTGGGTAGCCGTTACGAAAGACAAGCGCGCAGTTGTTTATAGCGGCGAAGATGCACGCTTCGAGTACATCTATAAATTCGTCAGCCGCGATACCATCAAGTCGGCTGGGAATGGGTTGACCCAAGCGCAAGCCAATAAAGAGTTGTTAGACCATGGTATTTTGTACGTCGCGCGCTTTGATGCAGATGGTAGTGGTGTGTGGTTGCCACTCGTACAAGGCACAGGGCCATTGACGGCGGCGAACGGCTTTGCGGATCAAGGCGAGGTGCTCATCAAATCTCGCCAAGCCAGCGATGCCCTGGGTGCAACAAAGATGGATAGGCCGGAATGGCTGGCTATCAACCAAGCCACGGGTGAGGTTTATGCAACTCTCACCAACAATAGCCAGCGCGGCGATGCTGGCAAACCAACAGCAGATGCAGCGAACCCGCGCACCAATAACGTCATGGGTCAAATTATCCGTTGGAAAGAAACAAAGGACTTCGACGCTATAAACTTTTCTTGGAATCATTTGATCTTGGCTGGTGACCCCGCTCAAGCGCGACCAGAAGCCAAAGGCAACATCAAAGGTAATCCTAAAGATGTTATTTTTGCCTGCCCAGATGGATTAACGTTTGCGCCCAACGGTGTTTTATGGATTCAAACAGATATGCATGCCAGTCAAATGTACAAAGGCGAATTGATAAATATGGGTAGCAACCAAATGCTAGCTTGTAACCCTCAAACCGGCGAGGTTCGTCGGTTTTTAACGGGCCCTATTAACAGTGAAATAACGGGTGCAACCTGGGCACCTGATGGCCGCACCATGTTTATCAACATTCAGCACCCAGGTGAGAATGCCTCTGATCGAAGTGACCCGGCGCTACCAGCCAAGTTTTCAAACTGGCCCGATTTCACGACAGGTGGACGACCACGCTCGTCAACAGTAGTGATTCGCAAATTAGATGGTGGTGTGATAGGTACTTAGAGTCGAGAAGACAGTCTGCGTCTAGCAATCAGTCTTGCAAAAATTTCACCGCTAGCAACCAGTTTCCGGTTTTTGTGCCAATTGAGCATTGGGCTAAGCTAGTGCTGCATCACGTCTTGGCATCAGAACTAGATTTCTAAGCTTGTGAATAGATGTAATAGTCATTGCACTCATCTGCATTTAGTATTACCATTAAGTATCAATAAAACTGATTAGTATTTAAATGTACTTAAAAGTTTGTTGATGTTCAAAACTGTCTACAGCTGTAATTGTGCAAAATTTTTATTGATTGATTCAATATTCAACAGGAGTCTTATTATGTTGCGTAGAAACTTACTGATCTTGTCCGGCGTTGCCGTTGCCACCACATTACTTGCCGCTTGCAGCGACAGTGATGACCATGTCGCCACGCCGACCTCAAATATCGTTCAACTCGCTCAAGCTACGCCCGATTTGAGCATTTTGGTCGAAGCTGTGGTGGCAGCTGGTCTGGCCGGCACTTTGTCTGGGGCGGGGCCATTCACCGTGTTTGCGCCTACGAACGCAGCTTTTGCAGCGCTCTTAGGCGAGCTCGGTGTGACCAAAGAAGCCTTGTTGGCTAATACAACTTTGCTCACTGCGGTGTTGACTTACCATGTGCTGGGTTCAAAAGTTGAAAGTACCCAAATTCCATTGGGAGCGGCTATCAAAACTGTGCAAGGTGCGACTTTGACGATCAATGCCGTCGGTGCAGGATTGGTCATTACAGACGCCCGTGGCCGCAAAGCCAATATCACGACAGCCAATATACAAGCCACCAACGGCGTGGTGCACTTGATTGATAAAGTAATCTTGCCACCGGCATAATTCGACAGCAACTTCCCCATTCATTTAGGGTAAGCCCGTGTTGATTCACGGGAAAGTCATAGCAAGATGGTAGGCTGATATTTCTTCAGTTGAACATCAAAGGGTTGCTATGACTTTTTTTACGTCTCGAATCAAGCGCGGTTTTTTTATGTTCATTGCGCTATTGAGTTCTGCTTTAATCACCGGATGTGCCATGCCAACTATGCAAAGCAGCTCAGCAAATTCACTTAGCCTCACTGACTTTCCACCCATCGTCTTCGTTCATGGCAATGGTGACACGGCTGCACTTTGGCAATCCACAGTATGGCGGTTCGAATCGAACGGCTGGCCGCGTAGCCGCTTGCATGCGATTGAAGTGCCCTACCCGTCATCACGTGATGAAGACGCTAAACCGCAAGCTGGCCGCACCTCAACAGCCGAGCATGCCGCGTATTTAAGCGCAGAAGTCAACAAAGTAATAGCCGCTACCAGCGCTAACAAAGTGGTGCTGTTTGCCAACTCACGCGGTGGCAATGCGGTGCGTAATTACATTCAAAATGGAGATGGCGCAGCCAAAGTGTCGCACGCCATTTTGGGCGGTACACCCAACCATGGCGTATGGGCGATCAAGGGATTTCGCGAGGGGAATGAATTCTCCGGCACGGGTGCGTTTTTGATGGGCTTGAATGCACCTAAAAATGCCAACGGCGACGAAGTTGTAGGCCCTGTGAAATGGCTCACAATTCGTTCAGAGAATAACGATAAATTTGCCCAACCTGATGGTGTCTGGATTGGCGCAAAAGGTACAGCGACCAATGTGACATTCGCTGGCCCAGAGCTCAAAGGTGCAACCAATGCTGTCATTCCCCGCATTGATCACCGAGAAACATCGTTTTCGCCAGCCGCATTTTTAACTGCCTATAGCTTTATTCGTGGCGTAGGACCGAAGTTTCCAGCTATTGTTCCTGAAGCAGTCATTGTATTGAATGGCAAGGTTACGGGTTTGGGTTTAAATTCTAGCGATGCTAAATCTGGCAATTTCGTGAATAACTTACCCGTGCCAGATGCCTCACTACAAATCTATGCAACCGATGCTTCAGGCGCGCGTGTAGGCGCACCTGCACATGAAAAACGTGTCGGCATCGACGGCCAATGGGGGCCATTCACAGCAAAAGCAGGCGTAGCTTACGAATTCGCCATCAGCGCAGCTGGTTACAGCTCCACGCATATTTACAGAAGCGCGTTTCCTCGCTCAAGTGATATTGTGAATTTGCGTTTAGAGCGCATGGCGGACGCCGATAAAGCCAATACAAATGCGAAGTCTATTGTTACTTTTTTCAGACCCCGTGGCTACTTTGATGCT
>JANPLX010000211.1:0-2054 GCA_031422495.1 Polaromonas sp.
GCGCCCACCCTCGCCGCGCACGGCCTCGGTGATCAAATAGCTCTTGGCGTGTGGGTGGTACAGGCAGGTGGGGTGGAACTGGATGAACTCCATGTTCGCCACGCGGCAGCCTGCGCGCCAAGCGGCTGCGATGCCATCACCGGTGGCGGTATCGGGGTTGGTGGTGTACAAATAGACCTTGCCTGCGCCGCCCGTAGCCAAAATGGTGTGCGGGGCTGAGAAGGTAACGATTTCGTCATTGACTTGATCTAACACGTAGGCGCCAAGGCAGCGTTTCTGAACTGATTTCTCAGCTTTAGATGTAATTAAATCGACCAACATGTGCTGCTCAAACACGGTGATGTTGGGCGTCTCAGCCACGCGCTTGACCAAGACTTTTTGTACGGCAGCACCTGTGGCGTCGGTCACGTGAACAATGCGGCGCTCAGAATGGCCACCTTCGCGGGTTAAATGGTTGTGCCCCTCTTCTTGGGTAAACACAACGCCTTGCGATTCTAGCCAGCGCACAGCGTCTGGCGCACCTTCGATGGTGAACTGCGTGGCGGCTAAATCGCACAGCCCAGCGCCTGCAACTAGTGTGTCTTCAATGTGCGATTCAAACGTATCGCCCTCTCCCATCACCGCAGCAATACCACCTTGCGCCCAAGCGCTTGAGCCATCGCCCAGCACGTTTTTGGTGATCACGGCGACGCGGTGCGTAGGTGCTAAATGCATAGCAGCCGACAAACCAGCTAAGCCGCTGCCGATGATGATGACGTCGAATTGTTGGGTCATGAATTATGTTGGTGTGTAGGTCAAAGTCACATAGATAGGCGCATAGGATTCAGCCTGCACAAAGTTAATCAAGCCTTCTTTGGCCAGCTCCAGCATCGCCACAAAGGTGACGACCAAAACGG
Organism: Polaromonas sp.; assembly: GCA_031422495.1. Lineage (GTDB taxonomy): Bacteria > Pseudomonadota > Gammaproteobacteria > Burkholderiales > Burkholderiaceae_C > Aalborgiella. The sequence continues at coordinate 897 of JANPLX010000211.1, forward strand.
GAATGCCTTTGGCGGGGTCAAACAGTCTCTCAAATTCTAAAAACTTTTTGCCTTGCATGCGGCGCAAAATAATGCTCATGTATTCGCGCACGGACAACTCTTCTTTTGAAATGGTGTGATGTTGGATTAATTTAGCACGTTTCAAAATATCTTGCCAAGCGCTTTGCAAATCAGTCATGTCCACATCAGGGAAGCGTGGTTTCAGCGATTGCTCAATGTACACCTGCGCTTTGAGCACATCACGGCCCATTTGCGGCAGGTTGTTGATTTTGATGGACGCCAGCTTCATTTGCTCGTATTCCATCAAACGGCGCACCAGTTCGGCGCGAGGGTCTTCCGGCTCCACGCCCTCAGCCGTGCGTTTGGGTGGCAGCAGCATGCGGGACTTGATTTCAATCAGCATCGCAGCCATGAGCAGGTATTCGGCAGCTAATTCGAGGTTGTGTTTCTTGATTTCTTCAACATAACTCAGATACTGGCGCGTCAGCGGCGCCATGGGAATATCCAGAATATTGAAGTTTTGCTTGCGAATCAAATACAGTAGCAAGTCCAACGGACCTTCAAAGGCTTCTAAAAAGACCTCTAAAGCGTCTGGCGGAATGTACAAATCATTTGGCAGATTGAACAGTGGCTCGCCGTACAAGCGTGCCAAGGCGACTTGGTCGATGACCTGCGGCATCACCAAAACTTCGGGCAAAAGACTACTCTGCTCCGTCATGACAACTTAAATCTTGGTCTGGTAAACGTAAGCAGTTTGCGCCACGTCGCCTTCGCTGATATCCGCTTGCGCATTGCGATCAATATTTTTATCCCACAACAAAGCACGGCCTTCGCGTTGCTCAGCCTCCAGCGTTGGCTTGGCGGCTTTGAGCTGGTCGATGAACAAGGTGATGTCTGACTGGTAATCGGGGCGGCGGAAAATCCTGGTGGCTATAGACATAAATTAATCTTAAATATTCTTTAAAAACGGCTCTAAAACGGGTTTCAGTTCAAATTCACTAGAATCGCTGAATTACAACCATTTTACGGGGTGTCGCACGTGTTCGCTTTTAACCAATATTCTGTTTCTTTTTTAAGCAAAATTCGTAAATTGACATTTTTCGCACTTTTGGCGAGTTTTGCAGCTTTTTTGCCAGGTTGCGACAACCAGCGGATCGC
>JANPLX010000212.1:0-3276 GCA_031422495.1 Polaromonas sp.
TCCATGAGATTTCTACACACCATGCTTCGCGTTGGCAACCTTCAGCGCTCTATCGACTTTTATACCCACGTGCTGGGTATGAAATTGCTACGAACTTCTGAAAACACCGAGTACAAATACAGCTTGGCTTTTTTAGGCTACGGCAGCAACCCTGAACATGCCGAAATCGAACTGACTTATAACCACGGCGTCGAAAGCTATGAGTTAGGCACCGCTTATGGTCATGTCGCCTTGGGTGTGCCTGATGTTGCGGCGACTTGTGATGCCATGCGTGCACAGGCTTCAAAATACGGCGGTGCGGTCACCCGTGAAGCTGGCCCCGTCAAAGGCGGTACCACCATCATCGCATTTGTAACTGACCCGGATGGCTACAAGATTGAGCTGATTCAGCGTACGATTTAACTGGTTTTCAACAAGCAAGCTTGCTTAGCCAAGCTGGTGATCCGCGCCCAATCTCCTGCAGCCATTGCATCAGCCGGCGTCAACCACGAGCCGCCTACGCATTGCACATTGGGCAAGCTCAAAAACTCTGGGGCATTGGCCGGTGTTAAGCCTCCCGTCGGGCAAAAGTTAATATCAAAAAACGGACCACTCCAAGCTTTCAATAACGCAGAACCGCCTGATTGCATCGCTGGGAAAAATTTGAGTTCGGTAAAACCGTCTTCCTGCGCCATCATGATTTCGCTGCCTGTTGCCACACCCGGTAGCAACGGCAACCCAAGATCACGACAGGCTTTTCCAACCGCGCTTGTGTAGCCGGGGCTAACGGCGAACAATGCGCCGGCGTTTGCGACAGCTTTCACATCAACCACGCTGCGAACTGTGCCCGCACCGATAACGGCTTCTGGCACTTCCTTAGCAATCGCTTCAATGCAGGCCAAGGCTTGAGGCGTACGAAGCGTCACTTCCAGCATACGAATACCGCCTGCGACCAAGGCACGCGCTAACGGCACGGCATGATCCACATCAGTCAACACAATGACGGGAATCACAGGGGTATCTTGCATCACTTGCAGGGCGGTTAAGTTTTTAATGTCAATTGTTTTCATATTCGTTTCGTAACTGTATTTAAAACCAAGCTTTACAACCAAGTCGTTGCGCCCTCTTCTGCAGCCGCTGCGTTGCGCCGCATCGCAGCAAATAAATCTCGACCCATGCCAACGCCATTCGCATCGCTTAAGGCTTGCGGCATGGTGTCTGTTGTACGGGCGGCCCAGTCGCTCTCATTAACCAATACTTGCAACGACCCTGCGACAGCGTCCAAGCGAATCACATCGCCCGTCCGCACTTTCGCCAATGGCCCCCCTGCAGCCGCTTCGGGCGACACGTGAATAGCCGCTGGGATTTTGCCCGACGCACCACTCATGCGACCATCCGTCACCAACGCCACCTTGAAACCACGACCTTGCAGCACGGCTAGCGGCGGCGTCAGCTTATGCAACTCTGGCATGCCATTGGCTTGCGGACCTTGCCAGCGAACGACGACGACCATGTCTGCTTCCATCTCTTTGTTGTTGAACGCTGCCAGCATCGCCTCTTGCGAGTCAAACACACGGGCTGGCGCTTCTACGATGTAGCGGTCCTCTGGCACGGCAGATATTTTGATCACACTGCGACCTAAATTGCCCTGCAATAGCATCAAGCCGCCCGTTGCACTGAACGGTGCGCTCACAGGGCGACATACGCTGTCGTCTTCTGTCACCCCAATCGCATACCAATTAAGCTTGCCATCGACCAAATGCGGCTCGCCCGTGAACTCACGTATGCCGCCAGCGCGCACAGTCAGCACATCCGCATGCATCAAGCCTGCATCCAACAGCTCACGAATCACGTAACCCGGACCACCTGCCGCTTGAAACTGATTCACATCCGCGCTGCCATTCGGGTAAACGCGGCTGAGCAGCGGAATCACTTGCGATAATGCCGAAAAATCATCCCAATCAATGGTGATCCCCGCCGCACGTGCCACCGCCACCCAATGTATCAGGTGATTCGTCGAGCCACCCGTGGCCAAGAGTGCAATCATCGCATTCACAATGCAGCGCTCATCCACCAACTTGCCAATCGGCGTTTTGCAAACGAGAACAGTACGCGTGGCTTCACGGGACAGCTCATCACGCAAGTCATTGTCGGGGTTTACAAACGCACTGCCCGGTACATGCAAGCCCATCGCCTCTAACAACATTTGGTTGCTGTTTGCTGTGCCGTAAAACGTGCAGGTACCGCGCCCGTGGTAAGCCTTGGACTCGGCTTCCAACAACTCAGCACGACCCACCAGCCCCAGTGCCGCTTGCTCACGCACTTTCGATTTGGCAGTGTTGGACAAGCCGCTCGTCATTGGCCCTGCAGGCACAAATACGGTGGGCAAGTGGCCAAACTGGAGCGCACCTATCAACAAACCGGGTACGATTTTGTCGCACACCCCCAGCATCAGCGCGCAGTCAAACACATCGTGGCTAAGTGATACAGCGGTGGACATGGCTATCACATCGCGGCTGAACAGGCTCAGCTCCATGCCCGGTGTGCCCTGCGTCACGCCGTCACACATGGCGGGTACGCCGCCAGCGACCTGCGCCGTTGCGCCATGCTTACGGGCTTCGGTTTTGATGAGATCAGGGTACTGCTGGTACGGCGCATGGGCGGAAAGCATGTCGTTGTAGGCGTTGACGATGCCGATATTCGGCGCTTTTTCGGCCACAACCTTGAATTTGTCGTTGCTCGGAAGAGCCGCAAAAGCGTGCGCCACATTGGCACAACCGAGGCGATCAGCGCTACGCGGACGGCTAGCAGCAATATCAACACGCTCCAAATAAGCTTGACGAGCTACCAAACTGCGCGCCTTGATACGCTGGGTGACTTGTTCTACAACGGTGTTTAGCTTCATATTTTTTGGTAACTTAGTTACAAAAACCAATCTTAACGCTAATTTGCTGTCTTTGCACGCTTTTTTGTTACCGAGGAGTTACCAAACATCAGATCACGAACTAGACTGAAAGCTGATACAGCCGTATATTTACAAGTTCAGCTTTTCAAGCTGCGTTTAATTAACACTTCAGCCCTCGCCAAATCATCCACCGTGTCAATATCGGTGATGATTCCGACATCATTTACTACTAATTTAATAGCAGTATAGTTAATTAATACGCCGGCTGCACCCTTATTTCCTTCCAATTTCAGCAATTTATCAAGACAAACCCGTGCAAACCCAACCGGATGACCGCTAAGCTGCTCTGCGGCTTGCTCAAAAACAGGTTGCACTACGTCCGCTGATTGCAG
>JANPLX010000213.1:0-2276 GCA_031422495.1 Polaromonas sp.
ATCGGCAAAACGCAGTGTGCGTGAATGTGCGTATGCCATTGCTAGTGGGAAATCATCACACATGCCGCCGCCGCCGTGCACTTGCATCGCCCAGTCAATCACTTGGCAAGCCATGCTTGGCGCGACGACTTTGATCATCGCGATTTCGTTTTTCGCAAACTTGTTTCCACCCATGTCCATCATCCATGCGGCTTTCAGCGTCAGCAAACGTGCCATGTCGATTCTGCAGCGTGCTTCGGCAATGCGCTCTTGCGTCACGGTTTGCGAAGCCACGGTTTTGCCGAACGCGGTACGAGACGATGCACGTTTGCACATCAGCTCCAGCGCCCGCTCAGCCACACCAATTAAGCGCATGCAATGGTGAATACGACCAGGCCCTAAGCGGCCTTGCGCAATTTCAAAGCCACGGCCTTCACCTAGCAAAATATTGCCTGCAGGCACGCGTATATTGGTAAACGTCATTTCCATATGGCCGTGGGGCGCATCGTCGTAGCCCATCACATTGAGTGGTCGAATGATGTCGATGCCTTTGGTGTCCGCTGGTATCAAAATCATGCTTTGTTGAGAGTGGCGCGGCGCTTCAGGGTCTGTTTTACCCATGGTAATGAAGATTTGGCATCGAGGGTCACCCGCGCCTGAAATCCACCATTTGCGGCCGTTGACGACGTAGTCATCACCTTGACGCTCAATGCGAGTTTCGATATTGGTTGCGTCTGACGACGCCACATCTGGCTCGGTCATGGCAAAAGCAGAACGGATTTCGCCTTCAAGCAATGGCTTTAACCAACGCTTTTTGTTTTCTTCCGAGCCATAGCGCGCAATCGTTTCCATGTTGCCGGTATCGGGTGCAGAGCAGTTGAATACCTCGCTCGCCCAGGTGACTGCGCCCATGATTTCGGCCAATGGCGCGTATTCTTGATTCGTTAATCCTGCCCCTGTGTAACCCGATGCTGATGCACTATCAACGGGCAAAAATAAATTCCATAAACCTGCTGCCTTGGCTTTAGGTTTGAGTTGTTCAATGGTTTGCAAGGGCGTCCAACGCTTGCCAGCTTTGGTGTTGGCTTCGAGCTCATCTTTGTAGGCTTTTTCAGCTGGGTAAATATGCTCGTCCATGAATTGCTTCACTTTGGCTTGTAGTTCTTTTGTTTTGGGTGAGTAGTCAAAATCCATAAATTTACCTAATTTCTTTCTTGGTTATATCAATTATTGTTTTGAAAACGTTTAGAAGATGGCTTAAAAATCAAACCTGTTGTGCAAATTTCCAGCCCATTTGCGCCAACTGCTTTGCACCTGCGCCAGAACTAGCTGCTTGCGCACTAGACGCGGTGCCAGTTTCTACACGCTTCGCAATGCCTTGCAAAATGGCGGCTAGTCTAAATAAGTTGTATGCCATGTAAAAATTCCAATCAGCCTTCAATTCTGCAGGTGTAAAGACCTTTGTGCTGTCGCAATAGCGACGAATGTATTCATCTTCGCTAGGAATGCCCAATGCTGCTAAATCCAGGCCGCCAATACCGCGAAACGAGCCTGGAGGAATGTGCCATGACATGCAGTGGTAGCTGAAATCTGCCAGCGGATGTCCTAAAGTTGACAACTCCCAGTCCAACACTGCAATCACACGCGGCTCAGTGGCATGAAACATCAGGTTATCCAAACGAAAGTCACCGTGCACGATGCTGACTTTGGAGGCATCCAACGCACTTGCTGGAATGTGCGTAGGCAGCCAAGCCATCAATTTATCCATTTCCTCAATGGGTGAGGTGATGGACGCGTTGTATTGTCTCGTCCAGCGGCCTATCTGCCGCTCAAAATAATTACCCGGTTTGCCGTAACCGCTCAAGCCTTGCTTCTCGACATTCACCTTGTGCAGCGCTGCTATCACGCGGTTCATTTCTGCATAAATTTCACCGCGCTGCACGGTCATCATGTCGGGCAGCGACTGGTCCCACAGCACACGGCCATTCATGCATTCCATCACGTAAAAAGCGCGGCCTATCACGGCTTCGTCTTCGCACAGGCAATACATCTTTGGGACGGGTACATCGGTACCGGCCAAGCCACTCATCACCGCAAATTCGCGCTCTACAGCATGCGCAGAAGGCAGCAGCTTGGCAACAGGGCCAGGCTTGGCGCGCATCACGTAGCTCATGCTTGGTGTGAGTAATTTATAGGTCGGATTCGATTGCCCGCCTTTGAACATTTCAACCGTCAACGGCCCTTTGAAGCCAGGTAAATGTTGGTCTAAATAATTTTTAAGGGCGGCGACATCAAAC
>JANPLX010000214.1:0-11257 GCA_031422495.1 Polaromonas sp.
TGCCATGATAGGCTCCTAAAATATGTTAAAAGTGAGTAAATTTAACTATAAAATCGTTCTAGCCGGCGTATTTATTGCCTAAGTAGCTATTAAATTTATAGCAAATATGAATTTATATAACGATTGAATTACTTCTCGACTACCGCGAAAGTCATGCTTTAACCGTATGGCAGGTCTACGTTGAAATGGTGAAAGACCGTGTCACTACCCGTTTATCCCTCAGATGTGACTAGCCGCATTCAGAACCAGAGGCTACTGTTGAAAAATACGCATTAAAGCAGGGTTGACGGATTGGTTGTGGTTAAGCGCTTGTTTTCGCTTTGTGCCAGAAATTCGATAAGAAGTGTACAAAATAGCGCACTACGCTCCAAATGCAACGCATGGGCACAAGCGGGCAACACGGCTAGCGATGCGAGGGGGATTCTGCGCCACAGCATCTCGATTTGGGACCAGCCATAGGTGCGGTCGCACTCCCCCCAGATTACTAAGGTGGTTTGCACAATCTGGCCCAGATACTCGCGCCCGTCCCAGGACTCCATGGCGCTCAGGCCAGCACTGGCAGCTTGCTCGCTGGACTGGGTAGCAAGTGCAGCCAAGGCTTCAAACGCCGGAGAGTCCTCGCAATCAAGCAACCAAGTGGCACAAATTCGCCTGGCAGTGCGCTCTAAGCCGTCGTGTCTCAAACGCTCACGCGAACGCGACATGGTTTCAAAACGGCCCGGAATGCAGCCCAGTGGGCCCGTCGCGTACAGCACCAGTTTGTTCACCCGATGGGGTGCTTTGCGTGTAATTTCCTGTACGACCATGCCGCCCATGGAGTGGCCAAGCAAATGAAAGTGCTCGATCCCGATGTGGTCGAGCGTGAAAAGCACGTTTCGGGCATGACTGACCAAATCGGTCGGGGCGGTTAGGTGGTTGGCCTTGCCGTATCCCGCCAAATCAAGCGTCACGACTTCAAAGTGCTGACAAAGCGCGGGCAGCTGAGCATCCCACTGGCTGGATCCCCCCAAATAGCCGTGCACCAACACGAGCACTGGACCCGCACCCACTCTTTGAAACGGCAGAAGAAGTGGTGGATTCACTTTCACTCTAAACTACTCTGGTAACGCAGCATATGACTGCCACCAAGCCACACAAGATCTGGCCAACGCCGCCGTGCTGTCAACGCAGTCACTGCGAAGCTTTGAATGAATCGCGTCAAGTGCAACTGGTGTTTCAGTGCAGGCCAAAATCACGGCACGTGCGCCTTGATTGAGTAACGATTGAACAGCTTGTTCAATCAGATGTCCACCGCGCTGGGTTTCGCCGAGTTTGACAAACTCGATGCCAGGCAATATCAGCGTAGCCATCACGGCTTCTTCTGGCAACAGCACTGTATAGCCCGCACGCATCAGTACGGGATCAAAAATCTTTGCCTCAAGCGTGGCTTGTGTTGCAATGATACCAATGGTTGAGCCCCGATCGGCTAACGGTGAAAGCTCCTGAATGCAGGCATCGACAATGCTTAAGAATGGGACTGGACACCCGTCCACCAAATCTGCATACCAATAATGCGCCGTATTGCAAGGCATAACCAAGGCAGTCGCACCCGCTGCAACCAAGCGGTTACGCCCAGCCAAAAGCTCTGGTAAAGGCGAAGTACCAGCACTTAGTATTGCTGCAGGTCTGGCTGGGATACGCGGATCGGTTTGAATCAGCATGGGCACATGATCTGCGTCGCCCTTGGCTGGCGTTGCCGCAAGCACTTTGCTAAAAAAGTCAAGCGTGGCTAATGGCCCCATCCCGCCTAAAACACCGATCATACGAAGTGTCCTGTAAACATGTTTTAATGCGTGAGTAGCAAGTAAGCACCCATCATCACCGCAAGACCCAACGTGACCAAAACAATCATGGCAACGGGCCGCCAACCAAGCTGCGTAATAGATTGCAAAGATGTTTTCAAACCAACGCCAGCGATGGCCAGCACTAAAAATGCCTGAGAGATATCTGCTGCCGCCAACTGAACTTTATGTGGAACGATGCCTGTGCTATTCAGCAGCATAAAGATCAAAAAAACCAATAAAAACCAAGGCAGCAAAGGCGTATTCGTAGCAGGATTTTCTAGGTCGGCCTGCGTTAAATGGTGACGGACAAAGATTGTAATAACCAGCAGGGTAGGCACTAAAAATGATACACGTATCAATTTGGTAATAGTGGCAGCGTTGCCTGCTTCAATCGACAGGCTAAACCCAGCGCCTACGACTTGGGCAACATCATGAATAGTTGCCCCAAAAAACTTGCCAGATTCGACGGCACTAAAACCTAACCATTGAGTGATCAGCGGATAAATCACCATCGCAACCGTTGAAAGGGTCGTCACACCCACCACCGTTAGTGCGGTATCACGCTCAAGATTATTATTTTTAGGCAGCACACTTGAAATGGCCAGTGCAGCCGAGGCACCGCAAATCGCAGTAGCGCCGCCAATGAGTACCCCCAAACTGCGATCAACTTTGAAAAACTGAGCAAGCACGATGCCCAGCGCTATGGTCAAACCCACAGCAACGAGAAGGGCTAACGCCGTCTGCCACCCCAGCTTTACGACATGGTCAATGGTGAGCCTGAGACCCAGCAGTGCAACGCCAAGCCTTAACACCGTGCCAGATGCAAATTGAATGCCAGCTGCGCAGCGCTTGTCTTCGCTCACAAAGTGCAGCGCTAACCCCAGTAACAATGCAAATAGCAGCATTGAGCCTTTGTAATGGCCACCCAAAAAAGCCGCAGCCATGGCCACCAAAGAGGTGACAATGAGACCTGGGATCAGCCCTTTGACAGTCTTTAGTAAAGTACTGAGTGCAAACATTTAATAAATCTGTCTAAACAGTTGACCACTCTCATTCTTTAGATAGGTTTCAAGCTGTCAAATGCATTCATGTAACCATAAAGCGCCACTGAGCCACCAGTATGCAGAAAGACAACGTTCTCACCTTTCTTGAAATGCCCTTTGCGGCACAAGTCAATCAGGCCCGCCATGCCTTTGCCTGAATACACAGGGTCCAGCAAAATGCCTTCCAGACGCGCCATCATCGTCACGGCTTCAATCATGCCGGGTGTGGGCACGCCGTAGCCGCCGCCCACGTAATCGCAGTTAGCCATCACGCTTTCTCGGCTAACGCTGCCGGGCACGCCGAGCAGTTCAGCGGTTTTAACGGCCAGGTTGTAGACGTTCGTTTCTTGCGCTTCTTTAGGAGCGCGCACGCCAATGCCGAGTACCGGGATTTGACTACGTGCGCCTTCCAGGCCGACTACCAAGCCCGCTTGCGTGCCTGCGCTACCCGTGGCGTGGGTGATGCAATTGACATTGAGCCCAAGGTTGTTGAACTGGTCGACCATCTCAAGCGCGCAGACCACATAGCCCAGCGCGCCAATCGGGTTAGAGCCGCCACCAGGAATGATGTAAGGCTTTTGGCCCTTGGCACGCAGCTCGTCAGCCAGTTTGGCCATCGCCGCATTCATGTCGGTGCCGCCGGGTACTTCTGCAACATTTGCGCCGTACAAGTGGTCTAAAAACACGTTGCCCGACTGTTTGTAATTTTCAACTTTTGAACCGGTGCGGTCTTCCAGCAGAATCTCGCACTTCATGCCCATCTTGGCAGCAATGGCGACCGTCTGGCGGGCGTGGTTAGACTGGGTTGCACCCTGCGTGATGATGGTGTCTGCGCCATGCTTGACGGCATCGGCCATTAAAAATTCAAGCTTGCGGGTTTTATTGCCGCCCGTGCCCAGGCCGGTGCAGTCGTCACGCTTGATATACAGGTTAGGGCCTCCGAGTGCTTCCGTCATACGGGGCATGAACTCAAGTGGTGTAGGTCCGTGGGTGATGCGGACGCGGGGAAAATTAGTGAGTTTCATGGGTGCTTTCTTTTGTGGGTTACGTTAAAAATAGGGAAGCGCGTTAGTTTGCAGCGGCGATCAGGCTGGCCGCCGCTACGATTTGGCCGATCAGCACGCAGTCATCATCTGTCAGTGAAAGCGGTGTTCGTAGATCCAGCAGTTGCATCAACACGCCCATTGATTTGGGTATGTCGGGTTTGCTGGTCAGGTAGTGCCAATGCGCGTAATTGCTGGTGAAGGCAACCGGCGTGGGCGTACCAAACCACTTGATGTACAAGCCGCGCAAACTGCATTCTTTGAGGAATCGTTCGATCTGCGGCGGCGTTAAATCAAGCGTGAACTGAATCGAGCTGGCGATAAATTCTTCCTTCGCATCCCGCTGGGGAACAGACACATGTGCGGCTTGGGTCAGCTCGCGTTCCAGCGTGCTGTAAATGTGGTTCCAGCGCCGACCGCGATCTGCGATTTGGTCAATTTGCGGGCGCAGCAGCGCTGCAGCCAAGTTGGACATGCGCATGCTGAAATTGGGTGTGACGTATTTCCAGCGCTCAAACACATCAGCAGTCGGCTTAAGGATGTGCTGGTCATACATCATGTAGCAGCCCGACATCAAAATAGCCTGGGCTGCCACGTCGTCGTCGTCAGTGACCAGCAAGCCGCCCTCGCCGGAGTTGATGTGCTTATACGTTTGCGCGCTGTAGCAACCCACCTTGCCCCACGTACCAGTATGTTTGCCGTCCCACTTCGCGCCCATGGTGTGGGCGCAGTCTTCAACGATGGCGACGCCGTGCTTGTCGCAAATCGTCCGCACCGCTTGCAAGTCCGCAATGTGGCCGCGCATGTGCGAGAGCAAAAACACTTTTGCGCCGCTGGTGGCGGCCTTGTGTTCCAGGTCTTTCAAATCTGTCAAGTAATCGGCAGTGGTCTCAATCAGCACCGCCTCAGCACCGGCGTGGGCAATCGCGCCAGGCACAGGCGATAAGGTGAAGGTGCTGGTCAACACCTTGTCACCCGCTTTTACGCCGAGCGCTTTGAGCGCAATGAACATCGCCGCACCGCACGAGCTGACTGCCACGCAGTACTTGCTGCCCACGTAAGCGGCGTAGTCTTGTTCCAGCAGCGAAGGCTCAGGGTAGCCTGAGCCCTGCTCGCCATAGCGATGCAGGCGGCCCGAGCGCATCAAAGCAACTGCGCGCTCAATCGCCTCCTCGGGAATCGGTTCTGGCGTACTCAGGTCTTTGCCAAACCACAAGCCGTCTGGCGCGCGCGGCACAGCGGCAGGAATCGGATTAGTCAAAATTACAGACATCTCAATATCAATGTTGATGACCCGCCAATGTACCCAATTCGAATGACTCTTGCGGGTAGTATTTTTTCAACCGGATATCGCCTGTACGGGCATGGCCCTCCATGCCTTCTAAACGCGAAATTCTGGCGGCCACCTGGCCGACTTCACGGCTAGCTCCGCGCGTCAAACGCTGGTACGTCACGGTTTTGATGAACTTGCCGACACTCAAGCCTCCCGAGTAACGCGCAGCGCCACGGGTCGGCAAAATGTGGTTCGGGCCGGCGCACTTGTCGCCATACGCCACGGTAGTTTCTTCACCTAGAAACAATGAACCGTAATTGGTGAGGTTGGCCAACCACCAGTCCAGGTCTTTGGCAAATACTTGCAAATGCTCGGGCGCGTAGTGGTCGCTGATCTCGGCCATTTCTTTCCGGCTGCCGACAAGCACCACTTCCCCGTAGTCGCGCCACGCGGCGGTGGCGGCGTTGCGTGCCAGCTCAGGCAGGGCAGCAATAACGGTCGGCATCAGTTCAATCACCTTCATACCCAACTCGCGCGATGTGGTGTACAGCCACACGGGCGAGTCCGGGCCGTGCTCGGCCTGGCCTGCCAAGTCTGCCGCGACCAGGTTCACGTCGGCAGTTTCGTCGGCAATGATGGCGGACTCAGTGGGTCCGGCCACCACGTCAATGCCAATGCGGCCAAACAGGGTGCGTTTTGCCTCGGCCACAAAGCGATTACCAGGCCCCACAATCACGTCCGCGGGCTTGGGCGAATACAAACCAAACGCCATGGCTGCAATGCCTTGCACGCCGCCAAGTGCCAACACCGTGTCGGCACCGCACAACTTCATGGTGTGCAAAATCGCGGGGTTCACACCAGCTTCTTTATGGCCTGGTGACGTTGCGACAATGTTGGGCACGCCCGCCACCTTGGCGGTACACACGCTCATGATGGCTGAGGCGGCGTGTGCATAACGCCCACCCGGTACATAGCAGCCAGCGGTGTTGACGGGTATCAGCTTTTGCCCAGCGATCAGGCCGTCAATCAGCTCGACTTCAAACTCATGCAATGACTCACGCTGGCGCACGGCAAAGTCTTTCACGCGGGCATGCGCAAAGGCGATGTCGTCTTTGACACCTTGCGAGAGTTTTTTGGTAGCAGCCGCAAAGTCGGCTTCGCTGACCACAATGCTGCCATTCCAGCCATCAAAGTCACGGGCGTATTTTTCAACCGCCTCACGGCCATTTTTTTGAATGTCAGCCAGCAAGCGCTCAACGGTTTCGGAAGTCGCGCTGTCAATCGCCTCTTGCGGCGGGGTCGCCTTCTTCAAATACTCAATCGTCATGGAATACTTTCTGTGAATATATTAGTTACCCGCGGCCTTTCCAGGGCACCACCCGTCGCTCAACAAAGCGCACCAGGTGGTCAAAGGCATAAGCAATGATTGCAATCACCACAATCCCCATGATGACGATGGGCGTCTGCAAAAACCGGGATGCTGACAACACCGTGTACCCCAAGCCAGAGGTAGCAGCAACCATTTCGGCGGCTACCAGCGTCGTCCAGCCAAAACCGATACCCACACGCATGGCGGTAAATATTTCGGGCATGGCAGACGGCAAAATAACCATGCGAACCACTTGCCAGCGGGTGGCACCAAACGAATAAGCTGCGTGAATTTGCTCAATCGCCGCCGACCTGACGCCCGCACGCGCGCCCAAAGCCATCGGGGCGAGTACCGACAGAAAAATGAGCAGCACCTTTGACAACTCGTCAATACCAAACCAGATGATCATCAGCGGCAGGTAAGCCAGTGGCGGAATCGGGCGGTAGAACTCAATCGGCGGGTCAAAAACGCCGCGTGCAAACGGGCTCATGCCCATGGCAATGCCCAGCGGAATACCTACAACACAGGCCAGCAGGAACGCGCCAAACACCCGTAGCGTGCTGACCCAGGTGTGCTCCCAAAAACTGACGCCCGTAAAACCGTCTCTGAGCATGGTCACAAATGCGTCGATCACGGCCATCGGGGAAGGCAGAAAAAGAGGCTTGACGAAACCGACATAGGTCACAAACCACCAGAAAAAGAGCAAGCCGGCGATGACCACGGCGCTGATTTTCAAACTGTCGCCTTGACCAGGCACGCCGTATATTTCGCCGGGCTTGGCAGGTTTGGCCTTCATGAGGCCAGCCCATAAGCCGTTGCCAGAGTTTGTTGGGGCGCTACTCATGATGGGCTCCTTCTTCGTCTGCAAAGATGATTTGCAAAATCTCTTCTCTGAGGGAAATAAATTCTGCGGACGCTTTGATCGCCCTGGCATTGCCAGTTTCAAAATAGCGCCGACTGAATGGCAAGTCGAAGACGTGTGAAATACGGCCAGGGCGCGGTGACATCACGATCAGTTTGGTGCCCATGAACAGCGCTTCTTCAACGCTGTGGGTGATGAAAAACACCATCTTGCCGGTGTCGCGCCAGACTTTCAAAATCAGCTCTTGCGCGCGCTCGCGCGTCAGCGCATCCAGCGCACCCAGCGGTTCGTCCATCAACAAAATGGACGGATCACTGGTCAGCGCCCGGGCAATGCCGACGCGCTGCTGCATGCCGCCCGACAGCTCATAGGTGGCCGATTGCTCAAACTGCTCAAGGCCCAGCAGCTTGATAAATTCTCGGGCAATTGTTTCGCGCTTGGGTTTGTCGTGGCCCTGAATTTTCAAGCCGAAGGCGACGTTGTCCAATACGTTTAACCAAGGCAGCAAGGCATGTTTTTGAAACACCACCGACCGGTCTGCACCAGGGCCTGTGACCACACGACCATTCAAAGATATTTCACCCTCACTGGGCGCCATGAATCCAGCAATCAGATTCAGCAGCGTTGACTTGCCACAGCCCGATGCGCCAAGAGCCACTACAAATTCTTTTTCATGAATCTCAAGGTTGATGTTTTTAAGCGCGTGAACGGGCGGTTTACCGGGAACCGGGTAAAACACCGATGCGTTTTTAATGCTGAGTGCTGTCATGGTGAGCCTCAATGGGATTTATGCGGCGAGCTGACCCTGCCTGAACATGCAGGGGTCAGCCTTGAGAACGCAGACTCGGCTTATTTGCCAGTAGCTGCTTTGGCAAACTCAGGGTTCACAAACTTGGCGTAGCTGTCAGCTGCTGTGCTGATACGGCCAGCGCCCTTGAGGAAGTCTGCAGTGGACTTGATGGTGGTGGCTGCACCGCCGCCCATCCAGGCTGCAGACATGACCAAATCGCCGTCAGGGTAAGTCGTACCGTCGAGCATGGGCACGACGGCCGCTGGCGTGACACCTACGCTGGCAGCGACAGCTTTAATTTTTTCTGAGTCAGCGTTCCACGCGGCTTTGTTCTTCATGTAGTCGCCATTGATTTCATTCATGGCCTTCAAAAAGTTGGCCAAGCCCGGACGGTTAGCTGCGGCAAATTTGTTGGTAGCAACCCATGCATTGAAGGTAGGAAAGCCCGTTTTCGCAACCGCACCAGCGGTGGCCATGACCTTGCCGTTTTCACGCAATTTGGCTTGAACGGGAACCCAAACAAAAGCTGCGTCGACCGCGTTTTGAGCCCAAGCGGCGGCGATTTCAGCAGGCGACATGCCCATGACTGTCACATCTTTTTCCGTCAAACCGTACATTTTCAAAGCGCCCATGAGTGAGAAGTGCGCGGTTGAACCAATGGGCACAGCTATTTTCTTGCCTTTCAAATCAGCTGGCTTTTCAATGCCTGAGCCGTTGCGGGTAACCAATGCCTCTGAGCTGTCAATGACTTTGCCCACAGAAATCATTTGATAGTCCAGGCCAGAGCTAAGGCCGGCTGACAGGGGCACAGAGCCGATTTCAGAGATTTGAATGCCGCCAGAGGCCATGGCCGCATTGACCTCAGCGCCTGAAGCGAACTGGCGCCACTCAATGGTCCAGCCCGTGGCTTTTTCAAGCGCTCCGTTGGCAATAAGCGCTTTATAGGGAACAGGGTCGCCAAAGTGGCCAATGACCACTTTGGTTTGCGCCACGGCTTGCGAAAGCATGGTGAGCGTGAAGGCCGAGCCAATGAGTAGTGTTTTAAGCAGGTGTTTCATAGCATCCATTCAGAAAAAAGTTGCAGATTTTTTGGAAAATTGAAATGGGCTCACACGCTAATTTGCACGAGAGCTGGCTCAATAATAGGTAAAGTTTATTTTTTAAAGTAGTGCCAGATATAAATATATTTAGTGCCAAAATGTAAAAACCCCTAGGTTTATCGCCTTGCTTCGGAGGTATGCACCAGACAGGCGCTTAAAAATTTAGGGAATACCCTTGTTTGGTGCAAGGTGCCATCAATATATGACGGATAGTTTGTTGCTTAAGGATTGCAAGCATGAGGCAAAAGCAGGAAATCACAGATATTTGGGCCAAGCTATTTCCCAAATTCTCAGGTAGCAGTGCAACGCTGCAGGGGCGCGTGCGGGAGATGATGGTGCATTCCATCCTGATGGGGCTGGTACCTGCGGGTGCTAAGGTTCCACCCAGCCGTGCGATGGCAGCTGCACTGGGGCTTTCACGCAACACCGTGTCACTGGCTTTTCAGGCGCTGGTTGACAAAGGATTTTTGGTGTCTTCGTCTCGCAGCGGGCTGGTAGTCAATGGTGATATTTTGCTGGGTCAGGCCAATCTGCCAGTTCCGGCGGCTCTCATTCAATCTGCCTTGCAATGGGATGCGCGGCTTGTTTCTCGTCTGGAGCGGCAACGCAATATTATCAAGCCCGCAAACTGGCAAGACTACGCCTACCCGTTCGTGTACGGCCAGTTTGATGCCAGCCTGGTGCCGCTCAAAGAGTGGCGCGCCTGCTCGCATCAGGCGCTGTTTGTACCAGCCGTCAAAAAATGGGCGCAAAACCATGTTGACCGCGACTCTGAAGCGTTGGTGGATCAAATTCAGCATCGGCTTCTGCCAGCGCGCGGCATCATGGCAAAGCGAGATGAAATTTTAGTCACTGCAGGTGCACAAATGGCCTGCTACCTGCTGGCCAACGTGCTGCTGGACCGCAAAACCGTTATAGGTATTGAAGACCCCGGATACCCAGATGCCCGTAATAATTTTTTGCTGCGCAGTGATGATGTTAGAGCACTGCCAATTGATACAGATGGGCTGATCGCCTCACGTGCCATGGGCCAGTGCGCCTATGTCTTCGTAACGCCCAGTCACCAGTGCCCCACAACTGTCACGATGCCATTGCTACGGCGCCAAGAGATCTTAGAACTGGCCAAGAAACGCGACATAGTACTTTTCGAAGATGATCACGAAAGTGAATTAAATTTTTCGGGCCGACCGTTACCCGCATTGAAAAGCCTTGACACCGATGGACGTGTCATCTATCTTGGCAGCCTGTCTAAAACACTGGCGCACGGTCTGCGCATTGGCTACATCGTCGCACCCGCGGAGCTTATACGTGAGCTGCGCGCTTTGCGCAGGCTGATCATGCGGCACCCGCCAGCCAACAACGCACACACCGCCAGTCTTTTCATAGCTCAGGGTCACCACGATGCTTTTATTCGAAAATTGAACTTGGCGTACCGGGAGAGACGCGAGCGGTTGAATGAAGCGTTTGCAAAATTTCTACCGCAGTTTCACATCACACCTTCGCAAGGCGGCTCGGGAGCATGGGTAAAAGGGCCAGACGGCTTAAACACACACATACTGGCCGAAAACTGTGCTGTGCGTGGTGTGTTGATTGAGCCTGGCGACATCTTCTTTAAAAAATCGACTGTTGCGGGCCAGGCCTATTTCAGACTGGGTTACTCCGCCATTCAGGCGAGCCAGATTGAAGCTGGAGTGCAGGAGTTAGACCACGCATACAGAGCAATTCAAACTTAACGCTTAACGCGGCCCATTGCATTGGGATCATGTCGCCGTAGTCATTTTTGGCGACGTTTTAAGTGATTTAAAGTTCAGATAAAAAGCCCCGCAAACTTTACAGTCTGCGGGGCTTTTAGTTTGTTTGCACTTAGCCTAGCTTAGTGCGAACGGCTTGGGTTTACATACCCATACCACCCATGCCGCCCATGCCACCCATGTCACCACCACCCATGCCGCCG
>JANPLX010000215.1:0-16312 GCA_031422495.1 Polaromonas sp.
GACAGGTTGGGTGATGTGGAACGCGCAGATGAGCGGCCTGTTGAATGGCACGACCTGCTGCATTTTTGATGGCAGCCCGGGCGGAAATTCGGTAGACGCCGCTGGCAACAAAATCGCCCCCGACTACACCACTCTATGGCGCTTCGCAGCCGAACTGGGTGTGACCTACTTCGGCGCGGGTGCAGCATTTTTTGCGAACTGCCAAAAAGCGGGCATCGATTTAACCAAAATTGACGACCCAGCTGGCAATTTGTCAAAAATAAGAGCACTAGGCACAACGGGTTCGCCACTCTCAGCCGATACGCAAAACTGGGGGACGGCGCAGTTTGAAAAGCTGGGCACGCCCAATATCTACTGGTCAAACATATCAGGCGGCACAGACTTTGCTGGCGCTTTTATAGGCGGCAACCGCGAGTTACCCATGAAAGCCGGCGAGATGCAATGCCGCGAGCTGGGCTGCGCGGTGGAAGCTTGGAACGAAGCTGGCGAGCCGGTTATCAACGAAGTGGGTGAGCTGGTTTGCACGCAGCCCATCCCGTCCATGCCCTTATATTTTTGGGGCGATGCCGAGAAAAAGCGTTATATATCAAGCTACTTCGACACCTACCCCAACGTTTGGCGGCATGGCGACTGGCTCAAAATCGGACTAGACGGCAGCTGCATCATCTACGGCCGCAGTGACGCCACCATCAACCGCCACGGCCTGCGCATGGGCACCAGCGAGTTGTACAGCGCCGTTGAAGCCCTGCCCGAAGTGATGGATTCCATGGTCGTCGACCTCGAATACCTGGGCCGCGAAAGCTACATGCCCCTCTTCGTCGTCCTGCAATCCGGCCTGACCTTGGACGACGCCCTGCGCACCAAACTGGTAAACGCCATCAAAACCGCCCTCTCCCCCCGCTTCGTCCCCAACGACATCTTCCAAGTCGCCGAGATTCCGCGCACCCTGTCGGGCAAAAAACAGGAACTGCCGATCAAAAAACTGCTGCTCGGCCAGCCGATTGAAAAGGTCGTGAACAAAGACGCGATGGCGAATCCGGGGTGTCTGGATTGGTATGTGGCGTTTGCGGAGGGTAGGAAGACGGAGAATGCCTCGATTTAGGGATATTTTTGGCTGTAGCCGGCGTATTTATTGCCTAAGGTGCTATTTTATTTATATCAAAATATTGACGAAAAACTATGAAGAAATTACTAGGCCAAGATGTAATTGAAATTTCTGCACCTCAAGATCGAAGTCAATTTACGATGAGAGTGATGGATACGAAAGGTATTGAAAGTGAAATTCGATTTGCGAATGACGATGGAACACAGCTAAAAGTAGATTTCTCTCATGTTTCGATCCGAGTGATTTATGACACTGAAAATAATTACGCTTCTCTTGGCGAGCTTGAAAATGTAAGGAAATTAGAAAATGGCTTTGAGATAGTCGGTGACTTCGGAATTATTTGGCTGGAATGTAAGTTATGCACGCCACCACTATAAAACTTGAAATTCGACGCTTAAATATGTCTCTAGCCGGCGTATTTATTTCCTAAACAGCTATCTTATTAATAGCAAACGTTTTTCACCTAAGCAACGACCTCAACCGCCTGCGTGATGTGATGATAAATCCGCCCCGTGAAGTAGCGCTCTAGCACGGCTTCGGTGGCGGCTTTGGCTGCGGCGCGTTGGGGGCTGGCCAGGGCTGTGTCTACGGCTGCGCGGGTGGGGTAGCTGATGGCCAGGATGAGGGGCATCTCGGGGGCGCCTTCGTCGCGCTCGTTTTCAAAGCAGACGCGCACGGCGAGAACGTCGGGGAAGGCTTGCCAATGTGGGAGCACGTCGGCCAAGATGGCTGCGCGGAAGGCTTCGGTCTGGCCGGTGTGGATACTGCCTTCAAACAGGGCGTAGCGGGTGATCATGGGTGGGTTCTATTAATGATGTTTTTAAGATCTAGCCGGCGTATTCATTCGTTAAATTGCTATTTTTTTTATAGCAATTTTAATGCTTATTTACCACTGGTAGATACTAAACCTGAGTTCAAATGCAAAGCTTCGATGACATCGGCAACAAGCTGATCAATAGCAAGAGCCGTATTCACCGTGATAATATCTTCTTCGTCAACTTCTGGACGCTCTAAGGTGGCCAACTGGCTGTCTAACAATTCAAGCTGCATGAAGTGTCCTGTACGTGAAGTCATTCGTCTGTGAATGAGATCACGGTCTCCATCTAGAAAGACAAATCGTAGGCCTTCATTTACCGAATGCCTGATTCGGTTTCGATAAGCGCGCTTTAACGCAGAACAAGCAACTGCCTTACCGTTATTGGGTTCAAGTCCTGTTGGATAAGGTGTATCTGAAAGGTAGCTCGCAATGCGATCAAGCCATGGCCAGCGGTCATCATCATTGAGCGCTATACCATTTTGCATTTTTGCGACACTCTGCTGAGAATGCAGGTCATCACCATCCATTGAAACCAGTCCTAGTGCATGACAAATGGCTGTTGTAAAAGTCGATTTACCACTACCAGATACGCCCATAACTACAAGCAAAATCGGTTTGCGAACCGTCATCCTTTCACCGCTCCAGCTGTCAAACCGCCAATAATTTGCCGAGCTGCAACAAATGTAAAAATCAATGGCGGTATAGCAATCAAACTGCCCATTGCCATGACTTTGCCCCAATCAACACCCATATCGGTAATAAACAGTGACGCAGCCACGGGCAATGTGCGTGTGTGCCGATCTGTTAATACCAAAGCCAAGATAAATTCATTCCACGCGATGCGAAAAGTAAAGATGGAAGCTGCAGCCAAGCCTGGCGCCATTAAGGGTAGAAACACAGAAGTAAAAATTCGTAGCGGGCTGCAGCCATCAATAGCAGCCGCTTCCTCAAGCTCGATAGGTACTTGCAACACAAAACCGTACAGTAGCCAGATGGTGAACGGTAGATTCACCGCAACGTACAACAAAATCAAACCCCACAAACTGTTAACTAAATTCCACTGATTCCAAATAACAAAGACTGGAATAGCTAAGACAGCCAAAGGAACCGTTCGCAACAGCAGCGTGGTGTAGGCCAAGGTCGCTCTACCGGTGAAGCGAAAACGCGCCAACCCATAAGCAGCCATACAACCAATGACCAGCGTTATCAACGTCGAGATCACACCAACAAAAAGACTATTACCAAGGTAAACTTCTAATTTGTCTTCTTGCAAAACAGCGCGATAATTTTCAAGGGTTGGCGCGAATAAAAAATTCAGCGGTTCAGAAAAAATTTGTACTTGCTGGCGTAAACTGGTCGCAAAAATCACAACGATGGGCGCCAAACACAGCAAGGCCAAAATCACCAGCATGCTGTAATGCAAAAACACAAGCGAAGGGCTGCGCTTCATGCCGAGGCTTTCAGAGGGTTAGACAAACGAAGGGCTGCCCAAGACAAGGCAGCTACGACCACCAAGAGTAGTACAGAAACTGCTGCAGCAACGCCCATTTGCTGCCCCACAAATGCAGTTTTATAAATATGCAACGCTAAAATTTCTGTGCTGTTACCTGGCCCACCAAAAGTGAGCACGTAAATAACCTCCAACACACGAAACGCATCGATCAAACGCATCATCAGCGTGATGGCAATCACATGCATCACCATAGGTAATTTGACTAAAAATATCTGCTGCCACCAATTGGCACCATCAATCCGTGCGGCTTCAAGGACAGCGCTGTCTACACTTGCCAATGCGGCCAACATCATGATAAAAACAAAGGGTGTCCACTGCCAGATATCAGCAATAACAATTGCGACAAAGGCCAAACTTGGATCAGCTAACCATGTCATCGCTTTGATGTCAAACAAGCCTAAAAGCGCATTGATAAGTCCAAACTGCGCGTCAAACATGTATCGCCAAGCCAAACCAACAGCGATGGGCGCGATCATCATTGGCAAAATAAAGATCGTTCTAAAAACGGCCATGCCGCGAACCGGGTGTTCTAGCGCAAGCGCTAATGCAATACCTAGCACCATTTCGGCAGAGACACATACGCCAGCAAAGAGCAGTGTGGTCCATAGCGAAGACCAAACCTGCTCGTTGCTAAACGCAGATATGAAATTATCCAAACCAACCCATTGCGCGCTACTCCAAGGAGTACCCATCTCCCACTTGAATCCTGCTAACTGAAACGCTGTTAGTACCGGATACAAACAGGCTGCCCCCATGACAAGCACAGCAGGGCCTAAATAAAGAGCTACAGTCCAACGAGAAACGCGCATAAGTCAGTTTTTTTAGCTTATACCTTGTAGCCAGCTTCGCGCATGATCTGCGTGACCTGAGGCACCATGCCATTGAGTGCGTCTTCCGCACTTTTCTTACCCGTTAAAGCTTCGGAAATACCAACGCCCAAGGCTTGTACGTTAATACGATCCCACACTGGGATGATTGGGCGCCAATCTGGGTTTGAATATTTCAGAGCTTCTTTAAACACAATAAATTCAGGATATTGACGAACTAAATCAACATCACCCATTGTGGAATTTCGCATAGGAGCGCCGCCCAATCGCGTAACTGCTTTGTCTTGAGCTTTCGATGTTAGCCATTGCATCAACAAGAAGCCAGCATCAGGATTCTTGGCATTTTTAGGTATAGTCAGCCCCAGACCGCCAGACTGTGAGGCACGCTTGGTACCCATCGGATGAAGCGCCCAACTAACATTACCCACAACTTTGCTGCGTGCGGGATCATTTACCACACCTGCAAACGATGTGGAGTCCAAATACATCGCGGCTTGACCTTGCAAAAATGCTGTATTCGCCTCGCCCTGACCAAAACCAGGAATCCCTGCTGGTCCCGTAGCGACGACATCCTGCAAAAATTTCAATGCTGCAACGCCAGCTTTGTCGTTGAAGCGCGGCTTCCATTGTTCGTCAAACACCCCGCCTCCCATTGGATTCAGATGCAACAGCCAAGCGTGTACACATTGGTGACCCGCTTGCCCACGTGAGGTGAGTGCGCCCATGCCAGATTGGTCTTTTAACACACGAAGTGCTTTCGTAAAATCTGTATAAGTCTCTGGAACTTTCAGATTCAGTTTTGCAAAAACGTCTCGTCTATAGGCAAGGACTGAGGTCTCAGCCCCATAAGGCAAACCATAGAGTTTTGCGCCAGGTCCTGCTAAATAGCCCTTAGGACCACCGACCAAACCTAAATTCTCCAAATAAATTGGAATGATATCTTTCATATCGTAGGCTGGATCTGCGAGAGCAGCGTTCGCAAAGAAAGGCTCTAAAGGTTGCACTAAGTTCTTAGATACATATTCGCCTTTCCACATAACAATGTAGCAAGCCAAGTCATAGTCACCTTGTGGTTTAGACATTTCTAAGAGCTGTTTTTCCTTCAAGCGACCAATAGCCAACTTATCCACCTCGACCTTGATGCCTGTTTCTTTGGTAAATTCTGGCAACAATTTCAGCATTGCATCGTAATGCGGATGAGCGGGTATATTGATGGTGACAGATTTGCCAGCGTATTTTGCATAGCGATTTTGGGCTATAGCCCCGCTGAATGGTAAGCCCGCACCAAATACGGTGATGCCGGCACTTTTGATGAGTGTTCTTCGATCTATGCTCATGGTCATTACTCCTGGTTAATAAATACTAAAGGAAAGGGAACTGAAATGAATTTCGCTAACGGTTATATATGTAAAGAAAGTCCACTGCTGCGATCAAAAATATAAAGAGAAGCAGCGTCGAAACTGAGATCAATTTTTTTTCTGAGCATGCCTTTGGCATCGCCAGGCAGAATGGCGGAAAATCGCTTTTTTTCGTCCGAAGACATAGAACCAGACACTTGACTTTCGGTACCTAAGTACTCGATGATTTCAGCATTTATACTGATTTGATTAGATAACGTGGCGCCTACCTTCAAAGCTTGGGGACGTACACCTGCCATGAGTGTTTGGCCATTCTTAACACTTGTTTTTGCTAACCACTCAGGCGCAAGCCAATTGACGCCATTGCCCATCAAACGGTGTTTTCCATCTTCAGTTGTGCAAGTGACCTCGACCATATTCATAGTAGGCGTACCAATAAATCCCGCTACAAACAGATTTGCCGGCTGATTGAATACTTCAGTGGGCGTTCCTACTTGCTGTATCTCACCTTTGTCAAAGATAACGATACGCGTCGCTAGCGTCATAGCTTCAACTTGGTCATGTGTCACGTACACGGTTGTTTTTCCAAGGCGTTCATGCAGCATTGCCAACTCTGCGCGCATATGACTGCGCAGTTTCGCGTCAAGATTTGACAACGGTTCATCAAAAAGAAAAACTTTAGGCTCGCGCACAATCGCACGCCCAATCGCTACACGCTGCCGCTGCCCACCAGACAGGTCTTTAGGTTTGCGATTTAGCAAATGTTCAATGTTCAAGATTTTTGCGGCGGCTGCAACTTTTGCACTTACCTCTTCAGCGGGACGGCCCGCAATTTTAAGCGAGAACGACATGTTTTTTCCCACATCCATATGCGGATACAACGCGTAGTTTTGAAAAACCATCGCGATATCTCTGTCCATAGGATGAAGATTGGTAACATCTTTACCGTCTATAAACACGCGACCTTCCGTCACATCTTCCAAGCCAGCAATCATTCGTAAAGTGGTACTTTTACCGCAACCAGACTCACCCAACAGCACGATAAATTCGCCTTCACGTATATCCAAGTCGAGGTTCTTAACCACAGTGACTTCACCGAAACGCTTCACAATATTTTGCAGTTGCAGGCCGCTCATACATTTTCCTTATCCACGGACATCCGACGAGCGCCCCAGCCGGTCATCGGTCGCTGATTACCAGGATGTTCTATACTTGGCCCCCAAATAGCTTGGTAGGTATCAATACATCTTTGATCACGTTGCAGCTTAGCGCTAAATACGATCAACAAAACCCACCAACTGGTCAACACTAAAACCATCCATCGCGGTGCATCAGCAACCCATAATCCAAGGAACATTGTCACAAGGGCCAGAGCAATTGCGAGCCACCCCCCCGTTTTATGCAGGGCTTCGAACCAAAGCCTATGCGCTGTCATGTCGTAATGATCACCACGCAGCTGAACATCAGTTGGCCCGCCTTTGCTGCCCCGAGCCCAAGCGGCAACTATTTGCAATGCGCCAAGTGCTACGACGCTCCAGCCAAAGTAGTAATGCCAAACAGCTGCAGCAGAACTTTGAGAGCCCCGGTTCCACGCAAGCCAAACGCCAACCATCATCAAGACAACACCAACGTATTGAAACAAACGATGCGCATGCCACCACACACGATTGTCAAGTACTCGTGGCCAATCTTGCCTCGGCATCACTTTAAAATATCGGGCAGCCAAAGCGCCTAAAGGCAGCAATACAGCCCACGACATCACCATAGCTCGCGCGTGCCAAGACATCCAGCTGTCTATGCTATGCGCACTTGCACCGCTCAAAGGGCTAAGCCACCAATCAAACAATTTATCAACAGTCAGTGGCACTGCAGACCCCTAGTATTGAGTTGAATACTGTAAAGAGATTGGGTGGCGCAAATAAATAAATTATCTCGATTCGCGCCTCCGAAAGTGAGGTTTCCCACTTTCTCTGGTACAGCAATATGGGCTAATTTCGTACCATCAGAGTGGTACACACAGACACCATCTCCACTGCTGGTGTATAAAAAACCATAGTGATCTAAGCGAAACCCGTCAGACAGCCCAACATCAATTGTGGCAAAGACGCGAGGGCTATTTAGATTTTGGCCATCTACAATATCAAAGACAGCAATATGATGGTTGCCAGTACCGTCTGTTTTCAACGCTGCCGATGTGTCTGACACATACAGCTTAGTTTCATCAGGGGAAAACGCGAGTCCGTTTGGCTCTTCTACCCAATCCGTCACTACTCGTAGCGCTTTGGTTTTGGGATCGAAACAAAATACATAGCATTGACCTATCTCCGACTCAGCCTTATAACCCTCACGATCAGACACTATGCCATACGGCGGGTCTGTAAACCAAATGGTTCCGTCTGATTTCACGACAATATCGTTGGGAGAATTAAAACGTTTGCCTTGGTAGTTATCTACGACAATCTCGTCCTGCGGATCCGATAGATTTGCGCCAAATCTTGTGCGTACGATGGCGCGTAAACCGTGCGAGCAATGCAACAGCGCACCATCAGCCTCACGTGTATGCCCATTCGTAAACTCAGCATTTGAACGCCAAACACGCATACCATCTTGCGGCTGCCAGCGCAGCATTCGGTTGTTAGGGATATCGCTCCAAAGCACAGAGTTATCTTCATGCATCCATACCGGCCCTTCGCTCCAAGCTGCGCCAGTACATAAACGTACCAACTCCCCTGCACCCTTGGCTACTGCATCAAATCTAGGATCAAAAATTTTCAGCATGAACACTTATTTGTCAAATACGTAGGCTTAGTTAAATTAGCTTGAAAATTCAATAGATAAATCAAAAAATGAGGACAGCGCTATCCAAAACTAAAAAATATTGTGAAATAACCTTTTTTTAAGTAGGAATTATGCAAAAATCATGTAAGTTTATTTGGACAGCGCTATCTTAATAGATTGAATAAATCAACCAACTAGGTATTACCCTTAAATCCAATTTATGCAAAAAAGTCGACGCTCAACTGGCAGAGTCACACTAAGCGATGTCGCCCAGCTTGCAGGTGTCAGCCCTATTACTGTGTCCAGGGCGCTACGAGGCGAGCGCTCGGTTGCCGCAGAATTAGTTATCCGCGTTACTGAGGCTTCTCAACGGCTGGGCTACATACCTGACCCAGCGGCTAAGGCTTTGGCTTCGCAGACAAGTGACCATATTGCTATCCTTATTCCGAAACTATCGAACGCTCTGTTTGTAGATCTGCTAGATGCAGCGCAACAAACTTTACGCGCTGCTGGCTTCCAAACTTTAATTGGCGTCACACATTACGACAAGGGGCAAGAAGAGCAACTCCTGCGCGAGCAGTTAAGCCATCGCCCTGCAGGATTGCTGATTACAGGTTTAAACGACAGCATAGCTATGCGCACACTAAAAGCAAACAGCAACGTACCGTGCGTACATTTAATGGATTTGCCAGATGCGAATGACGATAAACATAACTATTGTGTGGGGTTCAAGCAAAGTGATGCAGGCGCAGCTTTGACTGAGCATCTACTGTCAAAAGGATATCGTCGTATTGCCTTTGCAGGCGCACAACTTGATGAGCGCGTCATTCAACGACTGCACGGCTGGCGACATGTACTTCAAAAAGCTAAGCTCTATGATCCGACTTTGGAGTGGCTGAATCCAGCTTCTTCATCACTTGCACTTGGCGCAACTATGTTTGAGCAAATCATTGGTCAAAGTCCTGCAGTAGATGCGATATTTTTCTGCAATGACGATCTAGCACAAGGTGCATTGTTGGCGGCTTTGCGACTCGGCATTTCTGTTCCCAACCGCATCGCAGTAGCAGGCTTCAATGATCTAACCGGCAGCGACCAAATGGTGCCGACTTTGACAACAGTACGCACACCCAGAACACAGATTGGACTGTCTGCAGCAAATATGCTGTTGGCCTTAATACGCAAGGACACTAATATTCCCCGCAGCATAGATTTAGGCTATGAAGTTGTCGAGCGCGATAGCACTTAAAAACGAGACGGCGAATCTGTGGTGTGTGCAAATACTTAGACTTAAATGTTGCATTTGCAACAAACGTATGATGTAATTGCATCATGAATGCACAAACCGTTGCCCCCTACCTTGTCACCCACCGCGACAAAACGCTCTCTGCGCTGGGCAAGTTCATTGCTATTGATGCGCTGAATGGCCTTGGGCAATCCTCATCATTTGTAAGTGTGCGAGAGGGTAAAGCTTGGGCAGATGACAGCATCAACCTGCCTGCGGCCCCTCTTCCCTCATTTAACAGCGAAAAAGCCGTATCCATCTTGCGCCGAGGCATTTCTAGCCGGGCGATCGAGCCGTTGTCTGACTTGTTTGGCGTGGGTAAGGGGGACTTTGCGGCTTACTTGGATTTGGACCGCACCACCGCCCTGCGCCGCGCCAACAAAGACCTGGCTCTGCCCATGCACGCGGCTGAGGGCGTGCTGCGACTGCTGGAGCTGGAGGCGATGGCAACGGACACGTTTGAGTCTGACGACGCTGCCCACGGCTGGCTGCGCCGTGCGCACCCCATGCTGGAGGGCGAATGTCCGCTGGAGGCGGCCAAAACATCGTTTGGCACGCGGCGCGTGAAGGACATGCTGATTGCCATCAAATATGGCGGTGTGGTTTGACGGATAGAGCAATTTCCAACGCTAAATCTGGGGTTCAAGTTTGGCGGATTGCGTATTCGAGCGCTCTGAATCTCGCTAGCCTCGGCTTCGGTTCGACTTTGGGCGACGGTCGCTGGCACATGGGTGCGCCTCTATCACCACAAATCGTCTACGCTGCCAGCAGCCGTGCGTTGTGCCAGCTTGAAAAACGGGTAAATTGCAACGGCGCAGCGCCTAAAAACATGGCGTTGATGCGGCTGGAATTACCCGAAAACGCCGTCTGCTTAGAAGCTGAAAACCTAGGGCTCTTACCCGACTGGCGAACCCAGCAAGCCAGAACGCAGCAATTGGGCATGCAATGGCTAGCGTCCAAAGCCAGCCTTGGCTTGTGGGTGCCGTCAATCGTCGAGCCTGCGGAGCGGAACTTATTGATCAACCCCGCGCATGCGGATTACGCAAACATCACGCTGGTAGTCGAGAAAAACCCATTTGTGTTTGACCCACGGCTGTTTTAGAGGTTAGATATCACCTTAGCCGGCGTTTTTATTGACTAAACAGCTATAAATAATATAGCATTTACGAGATATTCACGAAATATTCAAAGCTTCAATAGCAGCTTGGTAACCTGCGGACAACTGTTTGAACACTGGCCCTGGTCGCCCATCGGCAACCGGCTTACCGTCTATGGTCGTCACGGCTAGCACCTCTTTGGTAGCGGAGCTGAGCAACACTTCGTCGGCAGATAACACCTCCTCACGGGTGATGTTGCGCAGCTCAAAGGGGATGCCGCGTGCGGCGCACAGCTCTTCGATAAATCCATAGCGAATGCCCTCTAAAACCAGCTGATCTAGCTTGGGCCCAAAAACCTTGCCGCCCTTCACCATCCAGACGTTGCTAGCTGCAGCTTCGCTGAGCAAGTTGTCGCGGAACATGATGGTTTCCAACGCACCTTGGTCGGCACTGATTTGACGTGCAAACACAGCTGCCAATAACGATGTGGTTTTGATGTGCGCTTTCTTCCAGCGAAAGTCGTCTGCGCTCACGCAGGCGACGCCGTTTTCTTTTTGCGCTGCGGTGATGGCTTTCATGGGCTGCGCGAATGCAAACACCGTGGGTGTGATGCCGGGCGTCATCACGTGGTCGCGCATGGCCACCCCGCGTGTGACTTGAAAATAAACTAATTGACTCGTAACCAGCGTATTTATTGCCAAGCCAGCTATTAATTTAGTAGTAATATCCATCCACTCTGCACGGCTGTAGGGGTCAGGTATGCGGGTTTCTGCCAAGCTGCGCGCCATGCGGTTCAGGTGCTGCTCCATGCGAAACGGCTTGCTGGCGTAAACGGGCACGACTTCATAAATGCCATCCCCAAAGATAAAACCCCTGTCCATCACGCTGATTT
The DNA here is from genome assembly GCA_031422495.1 of Polaromonas sp. Lineage (GTDB taxonomy): Bacteria > Pseudomonadota > Gammaproteobacteria > Burkholderiales > Burkholderiaceae_C > Aalborgiella. Next base: position 11,670 of record JANPLX010000215.1, read on the forward strand.
TGGCATGCTGTAGCGAGGTGTATTCGCCGTTTAAAAAGGCTGGCAGGTCAGGCAGAGTGGACAAGGACATATCGGTTGTAATGCTAACGAAGTTGTTGAAATGTCAGATGAATATCAGATATCAGAGCGCTGGTTTGTCGCTCAAAGTTCGCAAGTTGTCACGCAGCTCTTTGCTCATCGGCAGGTTTAAATTTTGATTTTTTGGCGCAATTGGCGACATAAACCACTTGGTGTACAACTTCTCAAATTCGCCCGACTTAACCATGCCGCCAATCACGTCGTTCACCAGCTTTTGAAACTGCGGATCGTCTTTACGCAGCATGCAAGCGTACGGCTCAACTTGCAGTGAATCGCCCACGACTTCCCATTCAGCGGGATTTTTTGAGTTGCCCATCAGCCCGAACAACAAAATATCGTCCATCGCAAACGCCACAGCGCGTCCGCCATCGACCATCAAAACAGCATCGTCATGGTCCTTACCGAGAATCATATCGATGCCCAGATTTTGATCTGCGTTGTACTTGCGCATCACCTGTGCGTTGGTCGTGCCAACGGTACTGGCAATAGTTTTCTTAGCTAAATCGGCGTAGTTTTTAATGTTGGAAGTCTTTTTAACCAACAACCGTGTGCCAGTGTAAAAGTGGTTGATCGCAAACTGCACATCTTTGCCGCGCGTGCTGTTGTTGGTGGTAGAGCCGCATTCCAGGTCAATCGTGCCGTTTTGCAGCAGTGGAATACGGTTTTGCGACGTCACAGACTGCAGCTCTATCTTGATATTTGGATTGTTGAGCCGTTTTTTAACCGCATCAGCAACTGCATTAGAAATATCAACCGAAAACCCAATCGGTGCACCTGCACTGGCCAGGTAACTGAAGGGAACGGACGCCTCACGGTAAGACAAAGTCATTTTGCCGGTGTCAGCAATTTTTTTGAGCGTATCTGACTGCGCAAATGTGGCGCTTGAGAAGCTTGCACAACATGACAACAAAGCCATTGATAGAAGCAAACGATTGAGTTTCATAGAAGTTCCATTCAAAAAGTTAATAAAAAAGTTATTGAAAAAGTAGGACACGTTGAAGTTTATAAATATAGGCTAAATTTAGATAATTCAATTTGACGCATCATCCATTACCAAAAGTTATTGGTAACTGGTATTTACCCTAAAGCCGCTACGATGGCTTCTTGCATGCAACGGGCTAAAGCACTTGTCAAGATGGAATTAGGGCGATTGGTGGGGTGCAATGACTTCACCGGAACCATGATGGCCGCGCTCAACTCTAACAAATCGACCTTGCTGCGATCAGCCGAGATGGCTGTGAAGCTGTCCACAAAAGCGACGCCCAGCCCATGATGCGCCAAAGCCAAAGCGGTGTGGTAAGTCTGTACGCAAATGGCGGAAGACAAGCTGACTTGCGCTTCGCGGCACGCCTGCCCTAAGCTAGCGCCTAATGGGTCATGCGCATCCAAGCTAATCACCGGATAGGCGCTTAGCTCCGCTAAGGACACCATGCCTTTATCAGTCAACGCTGCTGGCAACATGCCCTTAGGCACAACGCAAACCATGCGGCCATCGGCCAAGTGCCTTTGCTCCAGTGACGGATGCGCCATCGCGCTGAATAAAAATCCCATATCTGCCTCATGCAAGACGAGGGCTTCTACAATTTGCGAAGAATGCAGCGAATCAACCTTCACTGTCACATTCGGGTGTAGCTTAGAAAACTTCTTGAGCGCGCGCGGCAAAATCTCATGGCTCAGCGCGAGCACGGACAAGATACGAATCTCGCCTTGGTTGCGCCCCATTTTGAGATTGTTAGCCAGCCGCTGGACTTCATCAAGTTGGCTAAAAAGACGCTCAATGTGCGGGTGCAAAGTCTGCGCCTCAGGCGTAGGAGACAGCCGCCCTTTGATACGCTGAAACAACTCAAACCCCAGCTGCAACTCCGCATGAGCCAGAATTCGGCTCACCGCAGGCTGCGTCACATTCATCAACCGCGCAGCAGAGCTGACGCTGCCAGTCAGCATCACTGCATTAAAAACTTCGATGTGTCTGAGGCGCATTTGGCGAGTTTAAAACAAAACATAGCTAAATGTTATAGGTTTTAGTACACTTGCGACGCCAATTTGAGGCTATGGTGCCCTAGATAAGCCCGTTTTCATGTGATTTAAGGTTTGTTTTACCTTGAAAATACAGAAAACAATTGAAAAATATGACTTTAGCCGACGTATTTATTGTCTAAGCTGCTATTTTATTTATAGCAAATAATTACTGATAAAGTGTATTTTTTTCGCAAATAACACCGCTATTCACTTGGAGATAACAAGACCATGCGCATCGCGTTCATTTCTGATATTCACGGTAATTTACCTGCATTGCAAGCGGTTCTCGAAGACGTTGACCGTGAAAAAATCGACCGAATCATTAACTTGGGGGACACTTTGGGCGGCCCCTTGGAATCTGCGCTTACGGCAGATCTACTGATGCAGCGACAAATACCCATGATTGCAGGTAACCATGAGCGGCAATTATTGACACTTCCGAAAGAAAAACTTAACAGAAGTGACACTTGTACCGCCACTGAAATCACCCCATTGCATCGTGCATGGCTAGCCAGCGCACCAGAAACCATGTGGTTAACTGATGATTTGTTTGCCTGCCACGGCACACCGAGTAGTGATCTGGAATATTGGCTAGAAACAATAACTGATGATTTCGGACTGAACAGCTCACCTGGCATGCGTGCCGCTTCAGCAGCCGAAATTACGCTTCGCATAGGTCATGGTGAACACACAGATAAAGCTAGCTTGATTTTGTGTGGCCATACACATATTCCGCGCATAGTAACGGTACTTGCCTCGGATACAAATTTAAAACAGCGAAGCATTACCATCGTCAACCCGGGGAGTGTGGGATTGCCTGCCTATGACGACATACATCCTTATAAACATTTTTCCGAAACCGGCAGCCCACATGCGAGATATGCCGTTGTACAAAAAACGCCGCATGGCTGGAAAACCGATTTACGCAGTGTTGCTTATGACTTTGAGCCTATGGCGCTCTTAGCGGAACGACGAAATCGTCCTGACTGGGCCATCGCACTTCGCACGGGGCGAATGGCGTAGTTGGGCTTTTTTCAAAATCTATGTAAAACACAGTTCGTAGTCAATTTATAGGAAAAATCGACTACAGCTGTCGTATTTATTGCCTAAGCTGCTAGATTATCAATAGCAAAATGTCAAGGTCGACTTTGACTATTTTTTACCTATCAAATACGACTATAGCCGGCGTATTCATTGCCTAGACTGCTATCATATTTGAGTAAAAATAGCTTACCCGTGTCAAATCACTCAAATCTTCTTTTAAATCAAACACTTAAAGCAATTCACACAATTCCGCCAAACTCTTCACATGGCGCAGCGACTGGTGATGCGGCTCGGGCTTGTAATCTGGTTCGTGCGGCCAAGCTTTGCCTTCACGGTTGAGCCAGGCGGCGTGCATGCCGGAATGCAGGGCGCCTAGGGCATCTAGGGCGCTGTCGTCGCCTACGTGTAGGACGTTGGCTACCGAGACGCCTACGGCGGTAGCGGCGGCTTTGAAGATGCGGGGATCGGGTTTGGCGATGCCGAACTCGTGGGCGCTGATGGCGCCTTTGAAGTATCTGGACAAACCCACGCGCTGGATGTCTGCTGTACCGTTGGAGATGGCGACGATGGGGTACTTGGCGGCTAGGTATTGCAGGGCGGGCAAGGCGTCGTCAAAGAGTTCGACGCTGTTGCGGGCTTCGTAAAAGACCTCGTAGGCTGTGGCGGCCAAGGCAGGGTCGTCGCCGCCTTTGAGCAAGCTGCGACGAATGGCCTCGGTGCGCAGAAAATTGAAATCGTGAGCCATGTGGGGGAAATCTGCAATCAGCGTATCGCGCTTGGCTCGCATGCTTTCTGGGGTTTCTAGCTGAGCGGCGGTGTTGGGTACGTTGGTTTTGAGCCAGTCGTGCAGCGCGGCTTCGGCTTTACGGATGGTGGGCCAAACGGGCCAGAGGGTGTCGTCTAGGTCTAGGGTGATGGCTTGGATGGTGGAATATGGCATGGGGAAAACTATGGTAAAAGTAATGACAAGAGTAATGGCAACGAATTCCTTCCATAATAGGCGAAATCATGAATACGCCCCAACAGAAAATGCCCATTCCCCTGCCCCAGCTGGGTGCGGGTGAGGCTTTTCCGCCTGTTGATGTGCAACACGAGCTGAGCGACGAGATGCCGGGTTTGGTGGCTGTGGGCGGGGCTTTGGACGTGGCGACGCTGAAGCGGGCCTATTCGCAGGGCATTTTCCCGTGGTTTAGCGACGGGCAGCCGATTTTGTGGTGGAGCACGGATCCGCGCATGGTGCTGAAGGTGGCGGACTTTAAGGTGCAGCCATCGTTCAAAAAGACGCTGAAGAAGTTTGCAAGTGGTTACAACGGAGCAATTGACTGCGAAGTTAGGTTTGACACGGCTTTTGAGCGGGTGATCAGCGCTTGCTCCGCTGCCAAACGCGACGGACAAGGCGGTACATGGATTGTGCCGCAGATGGTGGACGCTTACATTGCGCTGCACAAAGCGGGTTTTGCGCACAGCGTGGAGACGTGGGTGAATGGTGAGCTGGTGGGTGG
>JANPLX010000216.1:0-5870 GCA_031422495.1 Polaromonas sp.
TTGAATTTAGAGCGTGAACGCAGCGCCGCATGGGTGGCGCTGTACCGTGCTTTAGGCGGTGGTTGGTCAAAGAGTGCGAACGACAACTTGGCAAAGACCATGTAAAAAATTCAAAAATCAGATCACTAGAAATAAATCAAGCAAGTTCCGCAAACGAAACCCAATAACAAGCTAATAACCATGAACAACATTCAAATGTCACAACCAAAATTGCTCGCTATCGTCGCAGCTATCGCTATCGCTCTGGGCGGTGTGGCTTGTTCTGACAAGGCAGACAATGCAAAAGCGGCCGCCAAAACAGACAAAACCGAAGCCGCAAAACCTGTTGCTGAGGTTACTAAAGATGCTGCCAAAGCCGATAAATCTGGTGCGGCGCCAGCAGTTGCCAAAGCCGCATTAACGGTAACAGCGGTGCAACCGACTATCAGCAGCTTGGCACTCAAATTGGCAGCTAACGGCAACGTCGCCGCATGGCAAGAAGCCAGTATTGGCGCGGAAGCGAATGGGTTGCGGTTAACGCAGGTGCTAGTCAATGTGGGAGATACGGTCAAAAAAGGACAGTTACTCGCCACGTTTGCGGGCGACGCAGTGCAGGCTGATGTGGCGCAAGCCAAAGCGTCTTTGATGGAAGCGCAAGCCAATGCGCTGGATGCTGCAGGCAACGCAGAGCGCGCGCGTACTTTGCAGAACACGGGCGCACTGAGTACGCAGCAAATCAACCAGTATTTAACCGCTGAAAAAACCGCAGCCGCTCGCGTGCAAGCCGCGCAAGCGACGCTGAACGCACAAGGCGTACGTACGCAAAACACGCAAGTTCGCGCGCCAGACAATGGGGTGATTTCAGCGCGTGGCGCAACGGTGGGCGCGGTGGTCGGCGCAGGCGCAGAACTCTTTCGCATGATTCGAGGCGGCCGCTTAGAGTGGCGCGCTGAAGTCACGAGCAATGAAATCGCAGGCATCAAGCCGGGTTCAAAAGCAACAGTCACAGCGGCTAGCGGCGCGCAGGTTGAAGGTACGGTTCGCACTATCGCACCGACGGTCGATGCCTCCACACGCAACGCCTTGGTGTACGTGGATCTACCCGCCAACGCGGGCGTGAAAGCCGGCATGTTTGCCAAAGGCGAGTTTGCCATGGGCGCTGCCGATGCGCTGACATTGCCACAACAGGCCTTGGTCTTGCGCGATGGTTTTACCTACGCGATGCGTGTGGAGCCGAACAACAAAGTTGTGCAAGTTAAATTAGAAACGGGTCGCCGTGTAGGGGATTCGGTTGAAATCAAACAAGGTGCAAAAACCAGTGACCGGTTTGTTGCCAGTGGCGCTGCGTTTTTGGCAGACGGCGACACGGTGAAAATTGTTGATGCAAAAGCGGCTGAAACCAAAGCAGCTGAAACAAAAGCTGTAGAAATTAAAACTGCAGGAGCGAAATAATGAACGTCTCCGCCTGGTGCATACGCAACCCCATCGCCGCCATCATGTTCTTCGTGTTGTTGTGCTTCGCCGGTATTTTGGGTTACCAAAACATGAAAGTACAAAACTTTCCTGATCTGGAGGTTCCAAATATCGTCATTTCTGCCAGCTTGCCCGGTGCGTCGCCTGCTCAACTTGAAACCGATGTTGCTCGGAAAATTGAAAATGCCATCGCGTCCCTCAGTGGTTTAAAAAATATCTATACCAAGGTGCAAGACGGCTCAGCCACCATCACCGCAGAATTTCGCTTAGAAAAACCTTCGCAAGAAGCCTTAGACGAAGTGCGCTCAGCCGTACAGCAAGTGCGCGCTGATCTGCCGTCGGATGTGCGTGACCCTGTCGTCAGCAAAATAAATATCGCAGGATCGCCTGTTTTGGCGTACGCCATTAGCAGCAAGTCGATGGATGACGAAGCTTTGAGCTGGTTTGTTGACGATGCCTTGAACCGTCGCTTGCTAGCCGTCAAAGGTGTGGGATCGGTCACCCGAGTGGGCGGTGTCACGCGAGAGGTTCGTGTTGCGCTAGATCAAGCCAAAATGGCTTCACTAGGCATTAGCCCTGCTGATGTGTCGCGTCAATTACAGCTGGTTCAACTGGACACAGCGGGCGGGCGCACTGATTTAGGTACAAGCGAACAACCTGTGCGTACGCTGGCGACTGTCAAATCGGCTGAGCAACTGAGTGCAATTGAACTGTCGCTGAATGGCAAAAAAATACGATTAAATCAAATTGCCGAGGTCAAAGATACGGTTGCTGAGCAGCGCTCTGCGGCATTGTTGAATGGCAAACCAGTTGTCGGCTTTGAAGTGTCTCGCAGCAAAGGCGCCAGCGAAGTTGAAGCTGGCCGTGGCGTGCGCGACGCACTGAAAGAATTGAAAGTGGCGCATCCGGATATTGAACTCACGGAAGCGTTTGACTTCGTGACACCCGTGGAAGAAGAGTACAACGCATCGCTAGTTTTGTTGATAGAAGGCGCACTGTTAGCCGTGTTGGTCGTTTGGCTGTTTTTACGCGATTGGCGTGCCACGTTTGTGTCCGCTGTGGCACTGCCACTGTCAGTGATTCCTGCGTTTATCGGCATGAATTACTTAGGCTTTACCATCAACGTCGTGACATTGCTGGCGCTCAGTCTGGTGATTGGTATTTTGGTCGACGATGCGATTGTAGAAGTCGAAAACATCGTGCGCCATTTACGCATGGGAAAATCGCCCTACCAAGCCGCGATGGAAGCAGCCGATGAGATTGGCATGGCGGTGATCGCCACCACCTTTGCACTGATAGCCGTATTTTTGCCATTGGCTTTCATGAGTGGTATTGTGGGCAAATTCTTCAAACAGTTTGGTTGGACAGCGTCGTTAGCGGTCTTGGCTTCGCTGGTGGTGGCGCGTATGTTGACACCGATGATGTCTGCCTACATTTTGAAGCCCATCGTGAACCATGTTGAAAACGACGGTTTCATCATGCGCTGGTATATGAAAGCCAGCCAATGGTGCATCAGCCACCGTTGGATCACGGCGGCAGCTGCAGGCGCGTTTTTCGTCGGTTCTTTGGCGCTTATTCCACTGTTGCCGCAAGGTTTCATACCACCAGACGACAACAGTCAAACACAGGTTTATCTTGAATTGCCTCCTGGCACTAAGCTGCAGCAAACCAAAGACACGGCTGAATTGGCGCGCAATTTGATCAGCAAAGTGGAGCATGTGAAATCGGTCTACACCACGATTGGTGGTGGCTCTGCCGGCTCTGACCCCTTTGCACCGGGCGGCGCTGCAGAATCTCGCAAAGCGACATTGACGATCTTGATGGCTGAACGCGGCACGCGACCGCGAAAGCAGATCATTGAAAACAACATTCGTAAAGCCCTAGAAAACGTACCGGCTGCACGTAGCAAAGTGGGCTTGGGTGGTTCGGGTGAAAAATACATCTTGGCACTGACCAGCGAAGACGCCAATGCCTTGTCAACGGCGGCCGCTGCTATTGAGAAAGATTTACGCACGATACCCGGTTTGGGTTCCATTGCCTCCAGCGCGTCTTTGGTGCGGCCAGAGGTCACTGTTAGGCCAAATTTCGCCAACATGGCCGACTTGGGTGTGACCAGTGCCGCTATAGGCGAGACGCTGCGTATTGCGACTGTGGGCGACTACGATGCATCGTTGCCTAAACTCAACTTGTCGCAGCGTCAAGTCCCTATCGTAGTGCGCTTGGCAGACGATGCCAAAACCGACTTGCCGACTCTAGAGCGCTTGATGGTGCCTGGTAGCCGTGGTCCTGTCATGCTGGGCCAAGTTGCTAGTCTTGAGCTTGCGGGAGGACCTGCCGTGATTGACCGCTTTAATCGTTCACGGAATGTGCAATTTGAGGTGGAGCTCTCTGGCGTGGCTTTGGGTGATATGACGACGGCCGTTGAAAAATTGCCTTCCATTCAAAATTTACCGGCGAATGTGAAGCAAGTCACGATTGGTGATGCTGAGGTGTTTGTCGAGCTATTCCAGAGCTTTACATTGGCTATGGGTATTGGTGTCTTGTGCATTTATATCGTTTTGGTGCTGTTGTTTAAAAACTTGCTCTATCCCGTCACCATTTTGGCGGCCTTGCCGTTGTCATTGGGCGGTGCATTTGTGGGTTTGCTGATCGCACAAAAATCCTTTTCTATGCCATCCTTGATTGGTTTGGTGATGTTGATGGGCGTAGCCACCAAAAACTCGATTTTGCTGGTTGAATACGCCATCGAAGCGCGCCGTGGGCGACCAGCCACTGAAACTCAGCCAGCGCAACCACCTATGTCACGCATCGACGCGCTGTTAGACGCCTGCCACAAGCGTGCTCGCCCGATTGTGATGACCACCATCGCCATGGGCGCAGGCATGCTGCCGATTGCTTTGAGCTGGGGCAGTGCTGACGGTAGCTTCCGCAGCCCGATGGCGGTTGCGGTGATTGGCGGCTTGATCACATCCACTTTCTTAAGCTTGTTGGTCATTCCAGCGGTGTTCACCATAGTGGACGATATTCCAGCTGCGCTGAAATGGGTTTGGAATAAAGTGACAAGGCGCAAACCGAAAGTTGAATTAAACCTGAATATTGCCGCAAAATAAATAGCAGTAAAGACAATGAATACGCCGGCTACAGCCAATTTATGCCCTTTGTGCGGGCATGTGAATCAATGTATCATGGAAATTGAGCGAGAGACTGGCATCAAACAAACGGCACCGTGTTGGTGTACGGCGGTTAAGTTTGATGCGGACTTGCTAGCTCGCATACCGCCAGAAAAACGAAATTTAGCCTGCATTTGTGCGGCTTGCGCTACTTCAGGGGGCTTGCAAGGGCAGTCGAACGACGGTGTCTAAACCAACCACATTGCCTTTGCTGAAGTCGCTCAAGTAAGGTGGAGCTAGTCGGTTGGTTAAGGTGATTGTGCCGTTTAATGCTTTGACCACTTCTAGACAGATAGCGAGTCCTAATCCTGAGCCTGTGCGTATGTCGCCTGCTGAAAAGGGTTGAAACAAGCGCTCTTGTAGCTCGGGCGATATACCTTGCCCATCGTCGCGTATGGTGAATTGTGCAAATTGGTTTTGCACCTCCAGCCGAACGCTCAATACGCCATCGACAGGGCTGTATTTGATCGCATTGTGAAGCAAGTTGCGGGACAATTCTCGTAGCATCCAGTCATGCGCGAGAATATGGGTGTCTTCGGTATAGATTTCAAAATCAAGATTCTTTTCTGCAATTAATGGGGATAAATCCAAGGTCACATCACGAAGCGAAATCGCCCAGTTCAGCACACTTGCATCGGCTTGTTGGCGTAACTGCTCGACCTTTGAGAGCGCCAACATCTGGTTGGCCAAATAAGTAGCGCGCTCAACTGTATGTTTTATTTCTTGCAGCGCCACCAATGGTGCAACATCACCGCGCAATGCGGATTGAACCTGCGTTTTAAGCACCGCCAAAGGCGTTCGCAATTGATGTGATGTGTCGCGTACAAATCGTTTTTGGTGTTTGAGTAAGCTATTTAGCCTACTCATCACGTCGTTGGTGCCAACGATCAAAGGCTGCAGTTCGCGCGGTGCATCTGTCGCGGTGATGGGGGTTAAATCACCCACTGGGCGAGCTTGTAGCGCCAAACTCATGCGCCTTGCCGAGCGTGTAGCGCGTTGTACAACCAAAATCACCATCAGCGCAAGCACCGAAATAAGCAAGACTTGTCTCCAAAGGGTCTCAATCAAAATTTGTCGCGCTAAAACTTCGCGTAACTCTAGAGTCTCACCGACCTGAATAATGGCCATCCCCAAGCCTTTTTCGCCGGCTACGGGTTGCAACAGTACCGCCATGCGAATGGCATCGCCGCGAAATTTGCTGTCATAGAAATCAACCAATGCAGCATAAGGCCTTTTGTCCGGCAGTTC
>JANPLX010000217.1:0-15047 GCA_031422495.1 Polaromonas sp.
CAGCGCCCGCTTACGACTTAAATTTCGCGCCACCGCTACCAGCGGCGTGTGGCAAAACAGCCCCGCCTTACCGCCTGGAATAGCAAACGAAGCCGTGTCCGCTGCAATCGCCAAATCACACGTTGCCACAAGCTGGCAGCCCGCTGCCGTCGCCAACGCATGCACTTTGGCGATCACCGGCTGCGGCATGTTTTGTATCGCCTCCATCATCACATTACAAACGGTGAACAAATGCCGCGTTTCCGCCAACGTCGCCCCCGCCATGTCGCCAAAATTGTGCCCCGCGCTAAACACGGCCCCGTTCGCCCCCAAAATCACCCCGCGAGCCTCGCTTTTTGCAGTAGCTTGCAGGGCGTCTGTCAGCTCCAAAATCACCTCCAGCGACAGCGCATTGCGCTTTTCAGGGCGATTTAGCGTGATGGTGGTGATAGTGTCTGCTTTAGAAACGAGGATGTTTTGGTAAGTCATCCCACCATTGTGGCAGAGCTTGCGCTTAGTTAAACTGCCCATCCCCAAAGCTCACCCGCGCCCGTTCGCACCAGATGCTAATGCCGTCAAGTTTGTCGATATCACCCGCTTGCAGCGACACCTGCACCGTTGCATTACTTCTAGCTGTGCCAAACAGATTGCTACCTATGCGAAAACCACCGCTGTAATTGCCGCCTTTGGCGCCCCACACATAGACATCCGGCAAACCACCACCGTCGTAATTGAAGTTGTTCAGCTGGATGGTGCAATCGTCTATCACCGTCGCCGTACCGCTCACGCCGTGCTCCAAAGTACTTAAGTTCAAAGTTTTACCAACCTTGGCACTCGTTTTGCCGCCACAGGCTTTCAAAATAGGATTGGTTGCGTCAATAGGCGTTGCATCGCCACCCCCGCCGCAGCCTGCCAGCACACCTACTAAGACGAACGCAGATGCGCCCAAAAACCCACGTTTTGACATGATGGAAGTTTGCATGAAGACTCCTAAGTGTTGATCGGTAACGGGTAGTCCGATATGGCGGAGGAATCTTACAAACAGTTTTTTACCGCATAGTTTTACAACACGGTTTTGCAGCAGAGTGCTGCATGGAAGGCCGCTATTTAGTTGATAAATACGCTGTCAGCTGTGCCACTCGTACAGGCCGGTTAAATAAGGTGTAGAGAATCAACCAATCCTGCGCCTGCATCCACGGCAAACCAGCTTCTAGCATCGTGTGTTTGGGCTCAAACGTCCAGGATACAAGCTCATTTCCCTGCAGCACGGTAATACCAGCCATGATATCGATTTGCGTACCATCCGTCGCTCTGAACCGGCTGAAATGCTCAGATTGGTAGTTGTCATGGCGGGGCTGCGAACCTGCGCCGAAGAGAGAAGCAAGCTTGTTTTTAGCCGCTGTGAAATGCGCCGTTGACACCACAATATCCAAATCCACAGGCTCAGCTTCAATGCCCAGATGGTGCAGCAGTGTGCTCCCCCCAATCGCCCAATCCAAGCCCGCAAGGAGCAGGGCGATGGTGTGGGCGATGTGCAGTGGAGCTGGAGTTAACATATTTTAAATATAAAATGCTATTAATAAAATAGCAATTTAGGCAATAAATACAACGGTTAGGTGTCTAAAATGACCTTAAAATTTGAGATTTCAAGCCTGCGGAAACCGCACAGGCTCCGTGCCGCGCAGCTTGCTGCGAATCACCACCGTGCCCGCTATCTTGTCGTGCCAGCCCTGCTTCTTACTGTCAATACCCACCCAAATCAAGCCTAAGCAAAACGGAATGGCAGAGACAAAATAGCCGACATAGCGCATCAAGCTCTGCCCCACGCTCAGACTACCACCCGTTTTCGCATCCACCACCCGCAGCGACAGCAACATTTTGCCCGGCGTGGCTTGTTTTGCGGTCCAAAACCAAATAACCGCCACCATAGGCAAAATCCAAGTCAGCAAAATATCTATAAACCCCGAAGACTGCATAGCCGTTCCGTAATCTAGCCCCACCCAGCCATAGATGGCGTAAAGAATCGGGTAGGTGATCATCATCACCAAAATCGTGTCAATGATCGAAGCCCCCACACGTATCCAAAAACCAGCGTATTCGACGTTTTCTGGGGTTAAATCGGTCATTGGTATTCCTTGAGAGTTATTTTTGCTATTAATAATATAGCATATTAGACAATAAATACGCCGGCTAGAATCATATTTAGTCGCTATTTCCAGCTCAAGTCAAGCGTGCGATGCTGCGCTGCACAATCTCGCAGACACAGGTTGATCAGGCTTTGGTAGGGAATCCCCGCATCTTGTGAGATGGTTTTGAAATACGCGATGGATTCTTCGTCCAAACGAATGGTAATTTGCTTTTTGAGTTGTGCCGAGTAGGGATTTTTCTTGGCATTTGTGAAGTCGTATTCTTTACGCATAGGTCACCTTTCTGGCATGTTTAAGGATAGGTTTGAGATTCTTTCGCGCTCGCTTTACGCGCCGAAATGATGCGAATGATGTTGCTCACGCCATGCTTCTTAGCGTTTACCGCCGCTTTTTGGCTATCCCACTCAAATCGAAGTGAATTCATACTTGCATTGTAACTACAATGTAGTTTTTAACCAAACTCGAAAATTCCCCTTCAGCATCAAGGGGTGGCGCGAAGCGACGGGGTAGCTGTTGGCGACACGGGGCTACCCCGCCCGTTGGGCACCCCTTCGCCACGAAGGGGAATTTTTGGTGCTTGTATTCGAAGATAATTTGCTATAAATAAAATAGCACTTTATGCAATAAATACGCTGGCTATAGCCAAAATAGGTACAAAAAAAAGGCTCTTCACATCACGTGAGAGCCTTTTTAGTTAGATTAACGAGTTTTACGCAAACTCAGCCAGCGTTTTCTTCATTTTCTTCATCGCCGCTACTTCAATTTGGCGAATCCGCTCGGCGCTGACGCCGTAGATGGCCGCCAGGTCGTGCAGGGTCATGCCGCCTGAGCTGTCGTCGTTCACCTTCAACCAGCGCTCTTCCACGATTTTGCGGCTGCGGTCGTCTAGCTCAGCTAGAGCGGCTGCGATGCCGTCGCTGGCGAGCAGGTCGCGCTGGTGCGCTTCTATCATGTTGGTCGGCTCGTGGTGGGTATCAGACAGGTAAGCGATCGGGCCGAAGGCTTCTTCGCCGTCGTCATTGGGCGTCGGGTCTAGCAATACGTCACCACCTGAGAGGCGCATTTCCATTTCAAGCACTTCTTCGGGTTTGACATTCAGCGTCTTGGCCATCAGGCTGACTTCGGACTCGGACATGGTCGCGCTGTGGGTTTCGTTGCCCAAAGCGGCAGCATCTGCCTTAAATTCTTGCTTCATCGAGCGCAGGTTGAAAAACAGCTTGCGCTGTGCTTTGGTGGTCGCCATTTTGACCATGCGCCAGTTTTTCAGCACATATTCGTGAATTTCCGCCTTGATCCAGTGCATGGCGTAGCTCACCAAGCGCACACCTTGGTCGGGGTCAAAGCGTTTGACGGCTTTCATCAGGCCGATATTGCCTTCTTGAATCAAGTCGCCGTGGGGCAAACCGTAGCCCAAATACTTGCGAGAAACCGATACAACCAAGCGCAAATGCGACAAAATCATTTTCTCAGCGGCGTCTAAGTCGTTGTTATCACGCAGATTTCTGGCAAAGCGCTGCTCTTCCTCCAGTGTCAGCATGGGCATGCGGTTGGCAGAAGAAATGTAGGCGTCAAGGTTGCCCAAAGACGGCACCAAGCCCCACGTGGCAGTGGCGAGGGTGTTGTTGGTCGTCAAATTTGCGGTTTGCAAGGCGTTCTTAGATAAAGTCACAGACATTGTCATACTCCTTATAAGTTGCAATGAGAACAATGTTATTCAACAATGCAGCAATTATATTAGCACTCGCTAAGTGGGAGTGCCAAAACTCGCGGTAATATCCTACAAATCGTAGGTTAATGACTGGTTGGTTATTAAAAATTCTACCCTTGAATTCTACGGTTCTGGTTTGTACCCACAAGCACTGCTGTGCAAATGTTATGTAAAGAATGTAGCCAGTTTGACACCAATTACCAGCGCTTGGTTTGATGCATATCAAGGTCAGATGAGATAGGTTGGCGTTCAATAGAAGCTTCAACAACCCCATAAAGGAGAAATCATGACAACAAATATGGGCAATATAGACCGTGGCTTGCGAGCCATCGTCGGTTTGGTCTTGCTGTACTTGGCCTATGCCGGCATGTTTGGCACTTGGGCATGGGCGGGTTACGCTGTGGGCGCAGTGATGTTAGTCACTGCGGCTATAGGCATGTGCCCGTTATATACGCTGTTTGGCTGGAATACCTGCGCAACGAAAGACAAAAGCTTCAGGTAAAAGCTTCGGTAAAAGCTTCAAGTTGTTAGCTGGCTTAGCCGCTTGTGCATCACGCTAAACCACAGCGGCGGAACCATCGCCAAGATCAGGCAACCTGCGTAACCTGTGGGTAGCTGCGGGCCGGGCAGGGGCTCTAGCGTGGGGTAAGGTTTATACGCATGTATGTGGTGGTCGCTGTGGCGCTGCAGGTTGGCCAGCATGCTGTTGGTGACGACGTGGTCAGCATTCCAAGCGTGCATCATGCCGAAAGCCTCACGTTTATTACCTAGTTTGCTACGCTGCAATCCGTAGTGCTCGATGTAGTTGACGATCTCTAAAAGCGTGAAAGCTATAATGGATTGAATGATAAAATATGCTATTAATTTAATAGCTACAGAGGCAATAAATACGCCGGCTATAACCAATATTATACCTGCAGAGGCAATCGTACTCCATAAAAGAGGACTTTTCAACCAGGTTGATTTCATTTGCTTGATACGTGCTGCCTCTAATCGCCAACCGCTGATGAAGCTACCCCATACCGTGCGGGGTAAAAAGCGGTAAAGCGTCTCGCCAAAGCGGGCTGAAGCGGCGTCTTCATACGTCGCCGCACGTGGGTGGTGCCCACGGTAATGTTCCACCATGAAGTGGCCGTAGCACACCGTCGTCATCAGCACCCAGCCGCAAAAGCGGTCGACTTTTGACTTGCTGTGGCCGAGTTCGTGGGCAAAGGTGATGCCTTGCGCGCCAGTGACGTAGCCTACGCCGAAAGCAACACCTAGCACGGTGAGCCAGCTGGTCGTAGCCTGCATCACGACATAGCCGCCCACGCCGATCAGCGCCAACTGCAGCACGACGTAAACGCGCAGCACCCAGCTGAAGTAGCCCAAATTAGCGGTTGATTTCAGCGCTGCGGGCGACGACTTGCCACCAGGCACGAAGCCATCCAACAAAATCACCAGCAGCCAAAAAATGCCCACCCACATGGCAGTGAGGTGCGGCGTGGTCATCAAACCATACATGCTCATGAGGGGCAGCAGCCAAGCCACGAGGAAGCGCAGATCTGAAATTCGCATTGTTATTCCCATCTTTAGATTGTGAGGGAAGTTCAAAAAACGCGCAAACCTATAAAATGTGGAGGTTATGACAAATACTTATTTGACCGCTGCCTTCTACAAATTCGTCGAATTGGCGGATTTTGCCGATTTGAAAGTGCCTTTGCTGGCGCTTTGCGAAGCCAACGACGTGAAAGGCACGATTTTGCTGGCGAATGAGGGCATCAACAGCACGATAGCGGGGCCAGAAGCGGGTGTTCGCGCGGTGTTGGCGTATCTTAAAAACGATGCCATCTTCAAAAATCGGTTATCGAATCTGGTTCATAAAGAATCATGGTCCACCAAACCGCCGTTTTACCGTATGAAGGTGAAGCTGAAAAAAGAAATCGTCACCATGGGCGTGCCGACGGTGAACCCGAACGAGACGGTGGGGCAATACGTCAAACCAGAAGACTGGAACGCGCTGATCGGCGACCCCGAGGTGGTGCTGATAGATGCCCGCAACACCTACGAAGTGAACATTGGCACCTTCAAAGGCGCGATTGACCCGCACACCAAGAGTTTTTCGGAATTGCCAGATTGGCTGCTGCAGCATCCGAAATTGAAAACAACGGAAGCTAAAAAGCCCAAAGTTGCCATGTTTTGCACCGGTGGCATCCGTTGCGAAAAATCGACTGCTTTCCTCAAAGCCAATGGGTTTGACGAGGTTTTTCACCTTGAAGGTGGCATTTTGAAATACCTAGAAACCGTGCCTGAGGCGGACAGCCAATGGCAGGGTGAGTGCTTTGTGTTTGACGAGCGCGTGACTGTGGGGCAGGGCTTGAAAGTGGGCGATTATGGCTTGTGCCGCGCTTGCCGCGAGCCGATCAGTCAAGCCGACAAAGAATCGCCTTTTTTTGTTTTGGGACTCAGCTGCCCGCATTGCCACGGTAACAAAACGGATGAAGATCTAGCGCGATTTACAGAGCGGCAACGGCAAATCAAGCTAGCCCAGCAGCGGAATGAGGCCTGATCTCCCCGTTCTTTACTCCTTTCGCCGCTGCCCCTACGCCATGCGGGCGCGGCTGGCTTTGTTGGCAAGCGGCATTGAGTACGAGCACCGCGAAGTAGTTTTGCGGGATAAACCAGCCGAATTGTTAGCTGCGTCGCCCAAAGGCACCGTACCCGTGTTGGTTTTGCCAAACGGTGAGGTGATTGACCAAAGCGTTGACATCATGCTGTGGGCGCTGCGGCAAAATGACCCGTACCACTGGCTGGACAATGAAGAAGACGCTTTGACGCTGATGGCTCAGTGCGACGGAGAATTCAAATACCACTTAGACCGCTACAAATACCCGAATCGGTTCGACAACTGCAATACAGTAGAGCACCGCTCAAAAGCAGCTGAATTTGCAAATATTGTGAACACGCACTTGCAAAAATTAACTCAAATATGCTATGAATTTAATAGCGTTACAGGATTATATTACGCCGGCTACATGTCATTTTTAAGACAATTTTCGAATACTGATAAAAACTGGTTTGCTCAACAACCATGGCCGGTTTTGCAGGCTGCTTTGGCTGACTTTGAGGCCTCTGCTGAGTTCAAAACCATCATGCAAACGCACCCGCAGTGGCGTCCTGAATGACGCGGTTTCTATTCAGTGCTTGTAAGTACCATCTGCTCGTAAGATGGCAAGGTCGGTGAAGCGCGCAGCATAAGGATCAGCTTTTCGCCATTCCCAACCGCCGATTGAAAATTGACCCATTTGTAGCGTTCCTAGTAGCGTGCTGGGTGTTAATTGTCTAGATTGAACAATGGCTTCAATGGTAATTCTGGCGTTCATGTAAGCCTCAAAACCCAAGTAGGAGTAGTTTGAGATATTGGCAGCGGCCATCGTCTCATGGTAATCACGTTGGATTTGCAATTTTTTCTCCCAAGGTGTGGGTGACGGTGGCAAACGACACGCCGCCTTTGTAGCTTTTTATGCCATTGGCAAACATGGCGCTGGCTTGGCCAGGCAAATTAAGTACAAAGGGGGAAGCCCCCAGATTGTTCAAAGACTTTAAGATACCCAAAGAATGTGTGGCATTCGCGAAAAGCATGAGCGCATTAGAGGGAGATTTCTGTAAAGTTTTGGCAATTGCGTCATAGTTTGGCTGTTGCGGGCTGAACAGCGCAATCTCTTTGACCTGTATGCCCGAGCCTTCCAAAACTTGTGCCAGTGCCTTTTGGTAAGCTTGTCCGAAACCATCGTCTTGTACTGCAACAGTCAATTGCGTAAAGCCTACGGCTTGCGAAAACTTGATCAAGCGGTTGATTTCGTCCGTCGCGGACGCGCGTATAGCAATGACATGTCTCGCTTTTTTGTCGCGCAATTGTGGTGCGCCCGCAATCGGACCAATCAAAGGTAAATTCAAGTCTTGCGTGGCTTGCATTTGCGCCAGACAACTCACGGTACCAAAACAAGACAGAAAACCAATTGCCCGATTTGACAGAGCGGCAACTGCGGCGGCACTGCGTTCTGGTTGGTTGCCGTCGTCTTCAGTTAACAGTTCTATTTGTAACTTGTTGAGGCTATTGTGCCTCGCAATGGTAGCTTGGGTGACAGCGTTGATTTCTTTACCAACATTGGCAAGCCCGCCAGACAGCGGCACGATTTGCCCAAGCCTCACCACTGTCGATTGCGCGTGTGACAGCGTTGCAAAAGCAAATAAGAAGATCACAGATACTGTTTTTAAGACTATAAATTTCATCATAATTTAAGCCACAATGTTAATACTAAAGGCATCAGTAAATTTTAAGCATAGTTACAAAAAAACACCAGTAGGAAATCTGTTTATGTGAATATTCACAATATTTATGAATATTTTGAATCCAAACTAACAACACATTGCGTATAAGTTGTTCAACAACTTTGGAGTTTTTATGAAAATCACATCTCGCCAATTAATAGCTGCAACATCTGTTTTGGCAGCCTCTGTACTCACCGCCTGCGGCAGCATGTCGCCTGCCAAACCCATGATGGCTAGCATGTATTCGCAAGCAAGTTTGCCTGCTGCCGTGCAAGTGCCTGCTGGCCACAAAGTAGCCATGGAAACCGTGGGTGCTGGCGATATCACCTACCAATGCAGCCCGAAAAAAGACATGGCAGGCCAGTTTGAATGGGTGTTTGTCGGGCCAGATGCCAAGTTAAACGACCGCAGCGGCAAGCAAGTTGGCAAATATTACGGCCCGCCAGCGACTTGGGAAAGCATGGATGGCTCGAAACTGACAGGCGCGCAAGTGGCAGTTGCGCCTAGCAGCACTGGCAATATCCCGCTGCAACTTGTCAAAGCTAACCCGGCTATGGGCTCGGGCGTGATGATGAGTGTGACCTATATCCAGCGTGTAGCCACCTCTGGCGGAGTAGCGCCAGCGGCGGCTTGTGATGCAAACAGCGCTGGGAGCAAACAAATAGTTCGCTACCAAGCTGACTACATTTTTTACAAAGCGAGCTGAAACTCAGGCTAGATCAAAGCGGTCAAGGTTCATCACCTTGTTCCATGCTGCGACAAAGTCAAGTACAAACTTCTCCTGCGAGTCGTTGCAAGCATAGACTTCGGCAACGGCTCGCAGCTGCGAGTTCGAGCCGAAGACCAAATCGACCACAGTACCCGTCCATTTGACTTCGCCCGAGATTCGGTCACGCCCTTCCAGCACATTTTCAGAACCGTCGGACTTCTGCCACTTCGTGCTCATGTCGAGCAAATTCACAAAGAAATCGTTAGTCAGCGTTTCAAGCCGCTTGGTGAAAACACCATGTTTGGCTTGTCCGACGTTAGCGTTGAGGGTGCGCATACCGCCGATCAACACAGTCATTTCGGGCGCGGTAAGCTGCATCAGGTTTGCGCGATCAATCAGCAGCTCGGCCGCTGGTCTTGAGTGTCCAGCCTTGATGAAGTTGCGGAATCCATCGGCAGAAGGTTCTAGTACAGCGAATGAATCCACATCTGTCTGCTCTTGTGACGCATCGGTACGGCCCGGCATAAAAGGCACCGTTACATCATGACCCGCTTTTTTCGCTGCAGACTCAACGGCAGCACAGCCACCCAGAACGATCAAGTCAGCCAACGAGACTTTTTTATTGTCTGATTGCGCAGCGTTAAATTCCTTCTGGACGACTTCCAACGCGTGCAGCACCTTAGCCAATTCGGCTGGTTGATTCGCTTCCCAGTCTTTTTGCGGTGCAAGGCGAATACGCGCGCCGTTAGCGCCACCGCGTTTGTCGCTGCCTCGGAAGGTTGCCGCTGATGCCCAAGCGGTTGAGACCAATTGAGAGATCGACAGCCCGGATGCAAGGACTTTGGCCTTCAGATCTGCTATGTCTTGCTCGGTGACCAGTTCATGATCGACAGAGGGAACCGGATCTTGCCAGATCAGCTGACCTTTTGGAACCAGCGGGCCGAGGTAGCGGGCGATGGGCCCCATGTCGCGGTGCGTTAACTTATACCAAGCCTTGGCGTATGCATCTGCAAACTCTTGCGGATTTTGGTGAAAGTGCCGGGAAATTTTTTCATAAACTGGGTCCACACGCATGGCCATGTCGGCCGTGGTCATCATGGGGGCGTGGCGCTGGCTTGGGTCATGGGCGTCTGGCACAGTTCCGGCTGCCGCCGCATCCTTCGGCGTCCACTGGTGAGCGCCAGCAGGGCTTTTCGTCAGCTTCCACTCGTAACCAAACAGATTGTCGAAATAACCCATGTCCCATTGAATCGGGTTGTTGGTCCATGCACCCTCGATCCCGCTGGAGATGGTGTGTACGCCCTTTGCGCTGCCAAAGTTACTGGTCCAGCCCAAGCCCTGCTCGGTGATGTCGGCACCCTCGGGCTCTGGGCCTTTGTGATCTTCAGAGGCGGCGCCGTGGGATTTTCCGAAGGTGTGTCCACCGGCAGTCAGTGCGACAGTTTCGTAGTCGTTCATCGCCATACGGGAGAAGGTTTCGCGAATATCGCGCGCCGAACCCAGTGCGTCGGGAACACCGTCTGGTCCTTGCGGATTCACGTAAATCAGACCCATCTGAACGGCGCCTAAAGGTTGTTCCAGTTCCCGGTCACCCGCGTAACGTTTGTTGTCAAGCCAAGTATCTTCAGGCCCCCAGTAAATGTCCTCTCCTGGCTCCCAGACGTCTTCACGTCCACCTGCGAAACCCAATGTCTTGAAGCCCATCGAATCCATGGCAACGTTGCCGGTGAGAACAATCAAGTCAGCCCAAGAGATTTTGCGACCATACTTCTGCTTGATCGGCCACAGCAAACGGCGCGCCTTGTCCAAGTTCACGTTGTCTGGCCAGCTGTTGAGGGGGGCAAATCGCTGTGTGCCGAAGCCTGCACCACCGCGACCATCATAGATGCGGTAGGTGCCCGCGCTGTGCCACGTCATGCGGACGAAAAACGGGCCGTAGTGGCCATAGTCTGCAGGCCACCAGTCTTGTGAATCTGTCATCAGCGCGGTGAGGTCTTTAACCACGGCGTGCAGATCAAGGCTTTTGAACTCCTCGGCGTAATTAAACGCTGCGCCCATGGGATCAGTCAGTTCAGAGTGCTGTTGTAACAACTTCACGTTGAGTTGATTAGGCCACCATTCTGCGTTGGTGCGGGCACCCGCCACGGTGGGTTTGAGTGCAGTGCTAAAAAATGGACATTTTGCTTCGGTTGACATGTTTAATTCCTTTCAAAAGTGCCCTCGGCGGATAGACAAGGAACACATTGAGAATAATAAAACTATTAACTTTTATAAGCTAATTGATTTTAGCTATAGCTATGATTGCGCACCTTTAGTTACAAGATTTGTTTCCGCATGTAAATACACATAGTCTATGTAAGACAATCACAGCTTACATCGACATAAATCTATCTATATTGAACCTTCAATCTTTAGAAAGCACCATGAAAACATATATTTGCATCGTTTGCGGCTTTGTGTATGACGAAACAGCTGGTCGACCGGAAGACGGTATCGTCGCTAGCACTCTATGGAGAGACGTGCCTGCCTCTTGGACTTGTCCAGAATGTGGCGTAGCTAAGGTGGACTTTGAGATGATTGATATTTAAAGCTCTGAATAATAGTAATATTTTTCTATTTTCTTTTGCACACTACTTTTAGGACTTCTATGCCACGTGCACTTCTTGTCGAATCAAACATTCACCCTGCCATCCGCTCTTTTGTAGCGGAAAGCCAGCAAGCTATCGTAGCGGAAGTTCAAGCAGCAGTTGCTAAATACCCTGTGGTTGTCGTAGGTATGGGTTTGAACCCGATGCCGAAAAAGGCACGTAAGGCTTTAGATGAAGCTGGTGTTACTCACCATGATTTAGATTACGGTAGCTACATAAGTGAGTGGCGCAAACGCAATGCCTTGAAAATGTGGACGGGCTGGCCGACATTTCCTATGGTTTTTGTCAAAGGCATGTTGGTTGGTGGCGCGAATGACGTGATCAAACTTATCAACAGCGGTGAATTGAAAAAGCTTTTGGCATAAAACCCATTCAACCGTAAAAAAACGCAGCAACCGAAATTGACTGCGTTTTTTGACTTTTAGGGCTAGGGGAATACGTTTTTAGCTGTTATGACCCATACGGCCACCATGCTCTGCCTTTCCACCATGACCGCCGCGTTCACCACGACCGCCATGCTCACCGACCATGCCATGTCGACCGCCGTGCATAGCAACTGCGTCGAACACTGCTTTTTGCTCAGAGGACAGCACCGCGTAAAAGGTTTTTGTGGCAGCGCCACGTTTGTCCATCTCAGCAGTCATGGCAGTCATGCGTTCTACGCGAAGTGCACGCATTCTGTCGATACGCTCTGGCGTGGTCAATTTGTCCATATCAGCTTTTACTTTAGGGTCATGGCGTATGCCCATCATGCCGCCTGCTGGTGGCTGCATAGATGCTGTGAAAGTCGTCCAAGCGCCTTCTTGTGCTGGGGTAATTTTCAGTTTGGTTTTCAATTCAGCTTGGCGTTTGACCATGCGCTCTTGGTGGCTGCCAAACATGCGTTCACGAATGCTTGAAGAGTCGCCACGGTACATGCGGTCTTGCATTTGTGGCTGTGTACCTGCAGGAGGTGCTGTTGGTGCGCTGTTTTGCGCGTTGGCTGTAAATCCACAAGTTGCCATCAAGGCGGTAAGTATGAAGTGTTTGCTTGAGAGTTTCATCATAAATCCTTAAAGAGTTAAACAACTCCAGCGTCGTTACCTGTTGCGGTATGGGCTCTGGATTGAGGTTAAGTATCCGATGGTCATGCAAACGCAGCATATCGGCCATGTAATGCTATGTAAAGTTTCGACAGCAAGTTGCAGCACAATACGGCATGCCCCAAACCCAATCAAATAAAGATGAGTTGATGTCCCGCAACTTTCGGCAAAATCTAGCGTTGGCGATGGTCTTAGCTTTGGGGGCTGCGGTGTCACTGGGTGTGACTAGGTTTTCTTACGGCTTACTCTTGCCCAGCATGCGTGCAGATTTAGGTTGGAGCTATACCATGGCGGGTGCAATGAACACGATAAACGCGCTGGGTTACTTGATTGGCGCACTCAGCTTGCCCATGCTGTTAAAGCGTTTCAATGCAGTCCGTATATTGTTGATGGGCTTAGCGATGGCCAGTTTGTTTATGGCGCTCACAGGATTTTTCACCGGCGCCGAACCTTTGCTGCTGCAGCGTTTGCTTGCTGGCATTGCCAGCGCTTGGGTGTTTGTTTCTGGCGGTTTGTTGGCAGCGCAGTTAGGGTCACAGCAATCTGAAAAAAGTGGATTGATATTAGGGGTGTATTACGGTGGGGTGGGGCTTGGCATTGTGTTTTCAACATGGGCTGTGCCGAGTGTCGATTATTTTAAGCATGGTCAAGCCCACGCATGGGTATGGGCTTGGTGGGTTTTGGCCTTGAGTTGTGCGTTGTCAACTTTTATCTTGATGTTGAAATCGGCGGCGCTTATGCGCTTTGCATTACCTGCTTCTTCAAGTCAAACATCACAATCGACGAAGCAACAACAGACATTTAGTTGGAACGCGTTTGCTTTTGCCTTAGCAGGCTATAGCTTGTTTGGTGTGGGCTATATTGGTTATATGACGTTTGTCATTGCATTGTTGCGCGAGCAGGCAGCGACTACGTCAACCATCACTATTTTTTATACCCTTTTGGGGCTGGCGGTGATGGCATCATCACGTATTTGGGCTGGTTTGCTTGATAAATACAAAGGTGGGCAAGCGCTGGCTATTCTCAATTTTTTGCTGGGTTGCGCCATCATCATCCCAGCTTTGACAGCTTGGCTGCCTGCATTGGTATTGTCTGGCATCCTGTTTGGCGGTGTGTTTTTATCTGTGGTTGCGTCTACCACAGCTTTGGTACGTCACAATTTGCCACCAACTGCTTGGGCGCAGGGCATCAGCGCTTTTACTGTGGTGTTTGCGGCTGGACAAATTGTCGGGCCTACGATGGTTGGCTGGATTGCTGATGGTGATGGCGGGTTAGCGCGGGGTTTGCTGATTTCCGCTTTTGCTGTATGGCTGGGTGCGTTCCTAGCTTGGCAGCAAAAACCTATATCATTAAGCTAATGATTTTTACGACCACTGCACAACGATTGCCTGGCGCTCGTTTATCGCCTCCAGCGCTGTTGGTCGTCGGCGTCGTGCACATTGCTTTACTTTGGCTGCTATTGCAAACCGCACCTGTACAGCGCGCAGTGCGTGAAACTGTGGTGATGTTGAATTTGCCCATCACACAACCTTTACCAAAACCACCACCGCCAAAAAAAGTAATAACTTTACCCAAACCACCTGAACCCGTCAAACCCATTGTGAAGCCAGTGGTGGTGAACAAAACGATCACCAAGCCGGTTGATCCACTGCCCATACCGCCAAAACCGCCTGAACCACCTAAACCGATTGAGAAGCCGGTTGAGAAACCAGTGGCCTTGCCAAAGCCCGCTGAAAAAGTAGTGGAAGTTAGACCGGAAGTTAAACCAGTTGAAGTGCAAGTGCCGAAAGAGGTTGTGCAAGAAACTCCAAAGGTCGCTCCCAAAGAAATTCCTAAGCCAGTGGCAGCCGAGATAGTGGTTGATTTGTCGCCTGTGCCTGCCCCAGCCCCAGCTCCCGCTGTCCCAGCCGCACTTGTTGCTACACCTACTCCTGCCGCGCCAGCAGCCGCTGAGCCGGCTGCTGAACCCGCGAAGGCGTCTGCACCTGCTGCTACACCCGCAGCTGCAGCTTCAGCTTCAGCGTCCTCTGCTCCAGCTGTAGCACCGTCGATTGCTCCTTCTACTGGCAGATCAAGCAGCGCAATTTCAACAACAAATGCCACGCCTAATGCGGGTGCTACTGGTGCACCTGCACCTGCAAGTTCAGGTGCACCATCGTTAAGCGGGGCGTTGGCGAATCCGTTAGGCTCTGGGTTAGGTAGTGGCGCTCCACCCGCATCAGGTTCTATGTACCAAGGCGGACGACGTGGTGGTTGGGCTAGCGGTGAATTGCAGCGAGCTTCAAGCGCGCAATTGAACCCCAATAAACGTGCTGAAAATTCCGAAATTGAATTTGACAAAGCGGGTAAGAAAGACTGTATGAAAGAGGGAAGTCTGCTAGTTATCAACAGGCTGCTCAATGGTGATTGCCCCAAATAACAATGATATGTAACTTAGGAACTTATGATGCAAAAAATCAATAA
>JANPLX010000218.1:0-8484 GCA_031422495.1 Polaromonas sp.
GGGAGAAACAGCAGATTTTAAAATTTCCAGAGTAACCACCGTCCTTTTTCTAACGGGTGTGAGTTCCTTTTTGTTGGCGTTAATTTGTTTTTTGACAGAAACATTTTTAGCAACGCAAATGCTGAAATTCGGTAAAAAACAAAGATTAGAGCTGGCGCGTTCTTTGCAGCGAAAGAAAGATAAATGAGCTGTCTGGTCCATAGAACCGCGTGCCAAAGGATGAACTTATTGTCACTTCCAACCCTCATCGGCGTGGTTTTCATCTTATTATTTGGCGGAAGACTTGCGCATGCACAAGAAAAAATGGAAGAACAAAAACACCCAGTAGAGCAATGGGAAGTCGCCTTTGAGGCAGGTTATGCCACAAAAATAAAAAATAACTCGCCTTGGAATTACGCCATTGCCCCTGTGCAAATCGCATTTCGTAGCCCTTACGCGTTTGACTTATGGCGTAGCGAGCGTGGCGCACGCTTAGCTGTGCGCAATCGCATGTCGCTCATCGCCGAAACTTTTCTTCGCGGTCCGGAAGATTATTACATCGGATTTTCAGGGGCTCCATCAATTGAACTGTGGTCAGCAGATCAAAAAATCGCAGCTTTTTTTGAAATCGGTGGTGGCGCAGGTTTGACCAACTCTAAGGGTGTTCCCGGCGGGCAGGGTCAAAACTTTGCTTTTAATTGGTACACGCAACTCGGTGCACGGGTTCAGCTGAACAAAAAGTTAGCTATCACCGGCTCACGCTACTTTGTGCACCATTCCAACCGAGGTATGACCAACCCCAACCCAGGCATAGATGTCATTGGTTACAACATCGGCTTGGTATGGCAGTTGGGCAAATAGGTCACGCCAGTCTGAAACTAATTATTACGGTTTAATTTGGTTGCCGATAACACCGCCTACAGCAGCTCCGCCAATTGTTCCGATAGGGCTGCCATTGGTCAATATAGCGCCGCCCACTGCACCGATTCCTGCGCCAACCGCAGTATTTTGATCACGTGCAGACATACCTGCGCAACCGCCCAGCCCAGCTAACAGGGCAATCATAGCGATATTAAGTGTTAGTTTGTTGATCGTATTCATAAGATTCCTCTTTCTTGGTTTATTGCTTTACACAGTTGTTTAATCTGGCAAATCACGTGCAAAAGAGCAGTGGTTTGTTGACTAAGCGTCTAAAGAATATTGCAATGAGGAAAGTCTGTCTGTTTGCTGACATACATAGAGCTAAAACCTTTTCTATATGACTGTAGGTTCTATCCGACACTAGCAAACGGTAACTTCTGATACCTTATTTGATGTCCTTTGCTCATGATGAAGACTCTTACTACGATTCGAGTAACTCATGAAACCAGCAACCCATACTTCTTATGATCCACGACACAATCACTTATTGGCGGCGTTCCCGAGTGCGGAGTGGCAGCGTTGGCAGTGTTTGTTAGAGCCAGTAGAGCTTCGGGTCGGTCAAGTGCTTTTTGAACCAGGTAGAGCGCCTGCCTACGTGTATTTCCCGACGACTGCCGTGGTTTCCCTTGTCTACATGACACAAGATGGCGAAACTGCTGAAATAGCAGTGGTTGGTAACGAAGGCGTTGTCGGTGTTTCGCTCTTCATGGGCGGGGACGTGACGCCTCAACAGGCAAGCGTTCAAAGTGCTGGAACAGCTTATCGACTCAGCGCACATGCCGTGAAGAATGCGCTGGAGTTCAGTAATCCCATTATGAAACTGATGCTAAGTTACACACATGCCGTGTTTTCCCAAGTATCTCAAACTGCCGTTTGCAATCGCTTTCATACGATCGATCAGCAGCTAAGTCGTCGTTTACTACAAGGACTTGACAGAGCGACATCAAACGAGCTGCTGATGACGCAAGAAGGTATGGCTAGTTTACTTGGCGTGCGTCGTGAGGGCGTTACAGCTGCGGCACTTAAACTGCAACACGAAGGCGCTATTCAATACAGCCGTGGCCATATTGTTGTGCACAACAGGCAACAGCTCGAACAGCATGCTTGCGAATGCTATGCGTTTTCAAAGAAGGCATATTTTAAATTGCTGCCATTGCAGCTAGCTGCATAAATATATTGCCGTATGAGTTTTGCGACTGTTTTGACTCGTGAAATGTTTGCATGGGATAATACAATTGTGAAGCTCGCTAGGCCGTCGCTGGTGCAATTTGGGAAACCAAGCACTGGAGGAACGTCCGGACTGCATAGGACAGCGTAGCAGTTAACGGCTGCCCACTGAAAAACTGCAAAGTTACAAGGTGAGGATCAGAGCAACAGAGACGAGCCAATTTAGTTTGGGTGAAACGGGCAATCTCTACGCGCAGCAATACCAAATAGGCTAACGTTGAGGCGGTTCGCTGAGTTAGCGGGTAGGTAGCACCGAGCTTTGGGGTGACCCAAGGCCAAGATGAATGACGGTCACGGTGCGGTTTTTACAAATCGTGCCGCACAAAATCCGGCGTATCGGCGAGCTTCACACTTTTTCATTGTAAAAACCAACGGTTTAATCAACTCAATAGTCCAGCGCTATGCGGGTGATTGGCACTGCCAATTAGACCCTGCGTCCCAGCGCGGTTATGCTCTAACGGTCTTTGACAAATTCTTGTCGGAGCTATATTCCACTTTAATCCCAAATTTCCTCTAGGAGAATTCCATGGCAGCATTAAAAGGCTCAAAAACGGAAGACAACCTGAAAGCCGCCTTCGCAGGCGAGTCACAGGCGAACCGTCGCTATTTGTATTTCGCAAACAAGGCAGACATTGAAGGTCAACCAGACGTGGCAGCGTTGTTTCGTTCCACCGCTGAAGGCGAAACCGGCCATGCGCACGGTCACTTAGAGTGGCTCGAGCAATGTGGCGATCCAGCCACAGGCATGCCTTTTGGCGCAACTCGCGACAATTTGGCATCTGCAGTTGCTGGCGAAACCCATGAGTACACCGATATGTACCCAGGTATGGCCAAAACAGCGCGTACCGAAGGTCACGAGGAAGTGGCTGACTGGTTTGAAACTTTGGCAAAAGCTGAGCGTTCACACGCGAACCGCTATGCCAAGGCGCTTGCAGAACTCGTTGATTGATCTTTGATTAGTCATTGAATTTTGTGTGTTGGATGTTCTTTGGAATGTCCAATGCAGAACATTTAAAAGAGGCTTACATGGCAACCGAAGGCAATTTATCCGCCCCGACCCGTCACCCGATCGATTGGAAGAATCCCGACTATTACAACGAAGAAGCGACCTTCCATGAAATGGAGCGCATTTTCGATATTTGCCATGGTTGCCGTCGTTGCGTGAGCTTGTGCGGTTCGTTCCCAACGCTGTTTGACTTGGTCGACGAGTCCAAAACCATGGAAGTTGATGGCGTGGACAAAAAAGACTACTGGAAAGTGGTTGACCAGTGCTATATGTGCGACCTGTGCTACCTGACCAAGTGCCCTTATGTACCACCGCACGAGTTTAATTTGGACTTTCCGCACACCATGCTGCGCGCCAAAGCCATCAAGTTCAAAAAAGGTGAAGTGGGCGCAGGTGAAAAGTTGCTGTCTTCCACTGATTTACATGGTTCTTTTGCAGGTATTCCTATTGTTTCACAAGTGGTTAATGCTGTGAATAAAACCAAGCCAGCACGCGTGGTGATGGAAAAAGTATTGGGTGTCGATAAAGACGCGTGGCTGCCTGAATTAGCTAGCAAAAAATTTCGCTCAGGCGCCGCAACTTCAAAAGAACATTCAATCGTCAACGGCGCCAAAACACCAGGCAAAGTAGCGATTTACGCCACTTGTTACATTAACTACAACGAACCTGGCATTGGCCACGATTTGTTGAAAATTTTGAACCATAACGAAGTGCCGTACGTCATCGTCGAGAAAGAATCTTGCTGCGGTATGCCCAAACTGGAGTTGGGTGATTTGGATTCTGTCGGCAAAAGCAAAGATGCCAACATTCCTGTTTTAGCCAAGTACGCCAAAGAAGGTTTTGCGATTTTGAGCGCTGTGCCTAGCTGTACGTTGATGTTCAAGCAAGAAATCCCGTTGATGTATCCGGGCGATGCGGATGTTGCGCTGGTCAAAGAAGCCATGTGGGATCCATTTGAGTACCTGATGGCGCGCAAGCGGGATGGTTTGTTGAAAGCTGACTTCTCAGTTGAATTGGGTAAAATCAGCTATCAAATCCCATGCCATGGCCGAGTTCAACAAATTGGTAAAAAGACCGAAGAAATGCTCAAAATGGTACCCGGTACCAGCGTTCACACGCACGAGCGCTGCTCGGGTCACGCGGGCACGTTTGGCGTCAAAGTAGGTACGCATGACCAAGCTATGAAGATTGGCAAACCTCTCTTCAAAGCGATGGCCAACCACAAAGATGGCGGTTTGCCAGATGTAATTAGTTCAGACTGCCCACTGGGTGGTCACCACATTGCGCAAGGTTTTGAAGTGAACAAATTGGCTGAAGGCCATGTCGTTCCACAAAAACACCCACTCACGTTGATTCGTGAAGCCTACGGTTTGAAGTAATTTAGAAATCGAGATAGACCATGCAATTAACCGGCCACATCACCCCAGAAAACCTTATGTCCTTGGAAGCGTACACCAAGTACCGCAAGGCGAATCGTGAACAGATCATGTCGCACCGCCAGCTGCGCTCCGTGCATTTAGGCGAGCACATTAACTTGCAGTTTGAGTCAGAAACGACCGTGCGTTACCAAATCCAGGAAATGCTGCGGATCGAGAAGGTGTTTGAAGAAGAGGGGATTTTGCAAGAAATCGAGGCATACGCGCCCTTGGTCCCCGATGGTGGCAATTGGAAAGCCACGATGATGATCGAATACCCCGATGAAAACGAGCGTAGACGTGAGTTGAAACGTTTGATTGGCGTTGAAGACCGCATGTTTGTAGAAGTCGAAGGCCATGCTCGCGTTTACGCGATTGCGGATGAAGATTTAGACCGCGAAACCGATGAGAAAACCTCTGCCGTACATTTTGTGCGTTTTGAGCTTAATACGGCCATGCGCAAGGCAGTGTTAGCAGGCGCTGGTGTCAAACTGGGCTGCGACCATACCAACTACCCAGCGCACACGCAAATCCAACCTGAGGCACTGGCTTCTTTAGCGTCTGACTTGAAGCCCTAAGTCAATAAAAAAAGCCTAGTTTACGAATAAACTAGGCTTTGATGCTTTGAGGCAGAGTAAAAACCACTGTAGCCGGCGTATTTATTGCCTAAAATGCTATAAATTATATAGCAAAATTAGATTGCAATTTAGACTGTATATCAACGAACTGTTGGCACAATCACGTTGTAGTAGTAGCTGGCATCGATGATCAAACCTGGCGCCGGTACAAAATTAGACGTTGGGCCACCGCAATAGGTGGGTGCGGAATAGGTCAAGAATGGTGGGTTAGCAAATGGGTTGGCAATGCCATAGAAATCGGCAATATCAAAAGCAACTTGGGCGCCCTGAGCGCTACCCGCTTCGATAAAGATGTCTTCGACACACACTACACCGCCATTAACATTGATATTGTCGACAGAGAAAAAGCCATGCGGCTGGTCAACCACAATAACCGTATCACCGCCACCACCGCATGCGCTAAGTACGGCAACAGAGGCAGCTGTCAGGCTAAGCTTGAGCGAATTTTTAAATGTTTTTTCCATACTATTCCTTTGAGGTGTTAATTGGTACTAGCGGCTTTCATGATTACAGACTTTGAATATGGCGTCTGTTATATAGCGTACAGAGCGGGCAAAAGTTACACAAATATAGTGTGAAAATTGTCTGAATGTGTTACGCTTTTGTAAAGTTTTCTCATACCTGAAAGCAGTTCGTCAACTTTTTCACGTTTTATAGCTTTAAATTTTCACGCAATCGGCAAAGTAATGTTTTTTGCCATCTTCACCGTCTTCCGTAACCAAACCATGAATATCTGTCTCAAAACCGGGGCATTGGGCGTTGAATTCGCGTGAAAACTTGAGGTAATCGACGATTTTTTTGTTAAACACTTCACCCGGAATCAACAATGGGATACCAGGTGGATATGGCGTTACCAAGCCCACTGTGATGCGGCCTTCTAGGTCGTCAATTGCCACACGCTCAGTCTTGCGCTGAGCAATGTGAGCATAGGCGTCGCTAGGCTTCATGGCTGGCTTCAGGTCGCTCAGGTACATATCTGTCGTCAAACGCGCTATGTCGTATTTGGCATACAAAGTGTGCAAATGGTGGCAAAGGTCTGCCAAGCCCATTTTTTCGTACTTGCGATGTTTTTGGCAAAACTCGGGCAAGATGCGCCACATAGGTTGGTTTTTGTCGTAGTCGTCTTTGAACTGCTGCAACGCCGTCAACATGCTGTTCCAGCGACCTTTTGTGATACCGATGGTGAACAAAATGAAGAAGCTGTAAAGACCCGTTTTTTCAACCACAACGCCGTGTTCGGACAAAAATTTGGTGACGATGCTGGCTGGAATGCCTGTTTTAGAAAACTTGCCGTTCAAGTCCATGCCTGGAGTCACGATGGTGGCTTTGATCGGATCCAGCATGTTGAAGCCTGTCGCCATCTTGCCGAAACCGTGCCAATTGATGCCCGCTTTGGCGTTTTTAGACTCGCCTTTGATGATCCAGTCGCTGGCGCGACCCATGCCTTCGTCAACCAATTTTTCTGGTCCCCAGACTTTAAACCACCAGTCTTTGCCATATTCTTCGTCAATTTTGCGCATGGCGCGGCGGAAGTCTAATGCTTCAACAATGCTTTCTTCCACCAAAGCGGTACCGCCTGGTGGCTCCATCATGGCAGCTGCAACGTCGCAGCTGGCAATGATGCTGTACTGCGGCGAAGTAGATGTGTGCATTAAATAGGCTTCGTTGAACAAATGTCGGTCCAATTTGACGGTTTGCGAATCTTGCACCAACACATGGCTGGCTTGGCTGATGCCGGCCAGTAACTTGTGGATAGATTGTGTCGCGTACACCACGGCTGATTTTGGGCGAATGCGTTTTTTACCCATCGCATGGTACGTACCGTAAAACGGGTGAAACGCTGCGTGCGGCAACCAAGCCTCGTCAAAATGTAAGTTTTCAACATAGCCGTCCAACATGCCTTTGATGGTTTCTGTGTTGTACAGCACACCGTCGTAGGTGCTTTGGGTTACCGTCATCACGCGTGGTTTGATGGTTTTGGGGTCTACACCCTCTAGGTGCTTCAGCAGCGGATTGGCTTTGATTTTGGCTTGAATCGATTTGACTTCAAATTCTTCTTTCGGAATCGGCCCAATGATGCCGAAGTGATTGCGAGTTGGCTTCAAAAATACCGGAATAGCCCCCGTCATGATGATGGCGTGCAAGATCGACTTGTGGCAATTGCGGTCAACGACCACAACGTCGTTCGGCGCCACGGTGTGGTGCCAGACCATTTTGTTGGAAGTGCTCGTGCCATTGGTCACAAAAAAGCAGTGGTCGGCGTTGAAAATACGCGCGGCATTGCGTTCACTTTCACCAATCGCGCCGTTGTGGTCTAGCAATTGACCAAGTTCTTCTACAGCATTGCATACATCAGCGCGCAGCATGTTTTCACCGTAAAACTGGTGGTACATTTGGCCGACCGGGCTTTTTAAGAAGGCTACGCCGCCGGAATGGCCGGGGCAGTGCCAGCTGTAAGAGCCGTCTTCGGCGTAATCTAGCAAAGCCTTGAAAAACGGTGGCTGTACGCCTTCTAAATAACTTTTGGCTTCGCGAATGATGTGCCGCGCCACAAACTCAGGCGTGTCTTCAAACATATGGATGAAGCCATGCAGTTCGCGCAAAACGTCATTAGGAATGTGACGCGACGTTTTTGTCTCGCCATAGACATAAATAGGCACTTCTAAATTCTTGCGGCGTACTTCTTCGATGAAGTGGCGGAGGTTCAGAACTGCAGGGTCTAAATCAGGGCCAGGGGTGAATTCGTCATCATCTACTGACAAAATAAAGGCACTGGCACGGCTTTGCTGCTGGGCAAATTGGCTCAAATCGCCATAACTGGTGACGCCCAGCACCTCAAAACCTTCGCTCTCAATGGCTTGCGCTAAGGCGCGAATGCCTAAGCCAGACGTGTTCTCAGAACGGAAATCTTCGTCGATGATGATGATGGGGAAGCGAAATTTCATGGCAGTCGTTAGTAATTGAAAAGGGTTAAAAGAGCGTAAAAATAAAGAATAGGGGCAAAGTGTAAGGAAATATTGAGACTTAGCGTGCATCTGGGCAGTTATCAGGGCATGATTCAGTCAAAATGTGGTGCAAGTTACACAAAAAGGAGATTTATGGCTGATTCAACGATCTGGTGGTTGCTGACGGGGGCCGCTGTTGCCATTGAGCTGATGACAGGTACCTTTTATCTGCTGATGTTTGCTGTAGGGCTGGCAGCTGCAGCTATAGCAGCTCATTTGGGTATGAGTGTGGCGGCTCAATTGGTCATTGCTGCGTTGATAGGTGGCGGTGCTGTGGTTGCTTGGCATTTTCT
>JANPLX010000219.1:0-5657 GCA_031422495.1 Polaromonas sp.
GTGTCTCTGGGACATGCAGCCTATTTTGGTTTAGCCGGCTATGCACTGGCTTTTTTAACACCGCAGGGCGAATCAATTAGCATTTGGTGGTCGCTACCAGTAGCCGTGTTTGCGTCAGCACTTGCTGCCTTAATCATTGGATTTTTTGTCGTCCGCACGCATGGTATTTACTTCATCATGGTGACCATGGCGTTTGCGCAGATGGTATTTTTCTTGTTTTTTGACAACAAGGTTTTGGGAGGCTCTGATGGGCTCTATATCAACTTTAAACCCAGCGCACAGGTTTTTGGGTTCACCTTGTTTGACTTAGATAGCAAGATCACTTTTTATTACATCACCCTAGCTTTTGCGTTGCTGGTTTATGTATTTTTGCGCCTTTTGCTATGGAGCCCACTAGGCCGCGTATTGTCAGGTATTCGTATCAATGAGCACCGCATGAAAGCCATTGGTTTTAGCACATTTAGTTACAAGCTCACCGCTTTTACGATAGCGGGCGGATTGGCTGGATTAGCGGGCTACCTGTGGGGCGCGCAAAGCGGCTATATCAACCCAGAGTTGATGGGTTTCCACATGAGCGCGCATGCCATCATGATGGTAATTTTAGGTGGCATGGGTAACTTTGCAGGTGCGTTCATAGGTGCATTTACTTTTGAATATGTCTTGCATGTTTTGAAAGATTTACCAAGTATTCAGCTGTTAGGCAAAGACATTAATCTTGGAAAACACTGGCAGCTATGGATGGGTAGTTTTATTGTGCTGGTTGTCCTATTTGCACCGCGTGGCTTGATGGGTTTGGCAGAACGGTTTTTGCAACGTAAAAATGCTAAAGCAGGATTGCAAAATGACTGAACTTCTTTTGTCCGCTAAAAACTTGACTAAGCATTTTGGTGGCTTGGCTGCAGTCAACGATGTGTCGATTGATTTGTTCAGAGGCCAAATTCATGCCGTCATTGGCCCTAATGGCGCAGGCAAATCAACGCTGACCAATCTAGTATCTGGCGATTTGCCATTAACTTCTGGCAGTATTCATTTGAACGGACATGAGGTCACTGGATGGCATGCTGAGAAAATATCACGACAAGGTTTAGGACGCAGTTTTCAAAAAACCAATGTTTTTTTACCACTCACCGTTTGGGACAACGTGCGGTTGGCTGCGCAGTCGCGTGACGTGCAGCAGCCTTGGAATCCCTTGTTATGGTTTCAAAATACTAAGAAAGCTACACAATCAATAGCAGCTCAGACGATAACTGCGTCGGCTATCACCTTATGTAAGCTTGAAAATCGCATGCACGCCGTAGCAGGAACCATCAGCCATGGTGAACAGCGTCAACTAGAGATTGCGATGACCTTAGCCACCAAGCCACAAGTTTTACTGCTTGACGAACCCTTGGCTGGCATGGGCGTAGCCGAAGCTGAGCGCATGATTGAACTATTGCACACACTCAAAAAAAACCATGCCATGCTGCTGGTTGAGCATGATATGGATGCTGTGTTTGCACTAGCTGATAAGTTAACCGTGATGGTCAACGGCCAAGTGATTGCCAGTGATAACCCTAGCAAAGTCCGCGCTGATGCGAAAGTGCAAGCGGCGTATTTAGGTGAAGAACATGCCTGAAAAAAACATGTCTAATTTGCTCATTGACGTTCAAGGTTTGAACACGCATTATGGTGCGAGCCATATTTTGCAAGGTATAGATTTTTTAGTGCCTCGCGGCGAGACTATTGGGCTGATGGGTCGTAACGGCATGGGCAAAAGCACATTGCTCAAAAGCATCATGGGCTTGGTCAAACCAAGCTCAGGCGCAGTCACCATCATGGGTCAAAACATGACAGGTGCTCCTTCTTACAAAATAGCGCAATTAGGCCTCGCCTATGTGCCAGAGGGACGTGGTATTTTCGGCAACTTGAGTGTCACAGAAAACCTAAAAATGGCAGCTCGTGCCGGCAAATCTGCAGCGGCAAAACTACGCGTTGAAAAGCAGCAAGACTGGGACTACGATAGAGTTTTAGACGTTTTTCCGCGATTGAAAGAACGCCTCAATCACGGCGGGCAGCAGCTTTCTGGTGGCGAGCAGCAAATGTTGACCATTGGCCGTGCCTTGATGACCAACCCCGATGTGCTGATTTTGGATGAGGCTACAGAAGGCTTAGCGCCCTTGATTGCCAAAGAGATCTGGCGCATTTGCGGTGTGATTCGTGAGTCAGGCATCAGCAGCATCATTGTCGATAAAAACTGGAAGCATGTGACTCAAATAACCGATCACAATGTAATTTTGGTCAAAGGCCAAGTTGTTTTTACTGGAAGTTCTGTGCAGTTATTGGCTCAGCCAGAAATATTGCAACAACACTTAGGCGTTTAGTTGTTGCGTTGTTAGAAGCCGTCTCTGTGTGAACTAGGTATAGATTTTTTGCAATAAACGCATCAGAGTTTTACGTTCGTTAGCTGTTAATTTTGAAGAGGCTTCGTCTTCGAGCTCTTTCGCTGTTAGCTCAGCATCTTTCATCAACTTAATGCCCGCCTCCGTCAAGTGCAAACCGACAACACGACCATCGCTAGGATGAGGTTTACGCAATATCAGCTCACGCTTTTCTAATGTATTGATCATACCCACCAGGTTTGGTGGCAAGATATTAAGCGCAGAGCATAGTTGCCTAGAGCTGATGCCAGAGTTATGCGTAATCATCGATAAAACTGAAAAGTCTACAGGTCGCAAATCATAAACCGACATTCGCTGCAAAAAAACTTCGATGACTGTCAATGCAGCTCGTCGTGCGTTATAGCCAAGCAAAGACTCGAGATAACTTGTGTCGATTTTCTCCACTTGGTTTTACCTTTATTGACAGCTAAAATTCGCCGCATATTCAATACTGCCATTTCCCTTGTATTTCGCAACTGCGGGATAGGCACACAGCGGGCGCGAGCGAGTACTAGACCAATCTTTTGGTAACTCCGCATTAACTCCGCCTACATTGCCGGCACCACGAACTGAGGCTTTCACAGACGCGGGTGGAATGCCTTGCTCAACCCATGCTACCAGTGGCGAGAGCATGTCAAACTGGTCCGTAGCTGGACCTGCGCTGCAATGACTCATACCAGGGACAGAAAAATGACGAACAACCTGAGAACTACCCGACATTGTATTTGCAACGCGATCGACCCATGCACGAGTATCAGTTTCAGAAAATACGCCATCACTGACGCCGTGGTACAGCATCATCTTGGCACCACGTTTTTGCAATGCTCCCATATAGCGGGGATTATCGTAACTGGCAGGATTGATGGTCTCATCAGAACTTTCGCTATAACCTGCTGGCTTCGCATAGATGCCCGCGTTCAGTTCATCGTAATTGGTATCAAACGCTTTGACTGTGCGCAAAGGGCTGGTGAACACAAAACTGAGCGCACCTGGATCTAAAGCTTGCGCGTTTTGGTATTTCCAAGATGCCCAGTTGGCCGCAGTCATGCCTGGATCAAACGGAAAAGCTGAGTAAAAAGGTTTGCCGTCGGCGGTTTTGCCGCCAGCGAAGACCTTGGCAACCGTACTTTTTTGTAAATTACTCAGACACTTTCCATCGCGACCCGCAGTGCAACTAGGAACGTCGCGAGTGATGTCAAACGCTTTTTGACAAGTTGCTATGTCCTGAACCATACCGTCTTCCACGCCGTCTAGCGCATCACATTTGGCGAGTATTGCATCTGCTACGATTTGACGGTCTTGTGCGTTAAAGCCTAAGCTTATATCAGGCAACTTGACGTTTGGAGCAAACGGGTGATTCAAACTTGAAGATGCAAGTGGTGTAATTGGCGAAAGATCGCTCCACTGGTTAGAGCCCCAGACCTGCGCCAGCGCCGCTTGTGGCAAGCGATAACCTGGTGCACCTACCAAATAGCCATCAAATTGATCGGCAAAGCGTGATGCCGCGACCATGGTGTGACGGCCACCGTTAGAACATCCACCAATGTAAGAGCGATCAGGCATTTTCCCATATGCTGCAGCAATCAAGCCCTTCGCCATCGGTGTCAGCTTTGCAACGGCACCATAACCATAGTTTTGTCGCGCTTCTGGGTCAGCACCGAAAGTGGGGTTTTGCCCACCGTTATGGCCTGCATCCGAGCTAATG
Source organism: Polaromonas sp. (assembly GCA_031422495.1). Taxonomy (GTDB): domain Bacteria; phylum Pseudomonadota; class Gammaproteobacteria; order Burkholderiales; family Burkholderiaceae_C; genus Aalborgiella. The sequence goes on from JANPLX010000219.1 coordinate 4,123, forward strand.
ACTGCAAAACCTTGGTGCAGTGCACCCGTGAGTGGCCCACCGCCCAGTGCGCCGAGTGCTGGTTGCACGGTACCATCTAAACCGCCATTGACTTGATGATAAAAACGTCCATTCCATTGTGTTGGTAAGCGCATTTCAAAACCAATGGCGTAATCCTTACCATCATCACCTTTGCGCTCTTGCATCAAGCCTTTGACTAAGCAGTGCGTAGGTGCGTCATAGGCAGTTTTAGGCGCATTGGGTGCGCCGCTCAGCACCACAGCGCCAGCTGCAACGGATACGCTGCTGGTTATTCGCACCTTGTCGTACTTGAATTTAGAAGTGATGTCGTCACAACTACTCGCCATGACAGCGGGTGTAGCAGCTTTTAGCTGCGTGGTTGTGGCAACATCAAGCTTGCCACTTGTATGTGAGCAAGCCGTCAGGAGTGCCACACTGACAACTCCCAGAGAAAAAGTTGCTAGTGTGATTTGCATTGTCTACCCCATCCTATTCGATTGTTATTTTTTATACGCTAGATTGATCGATAAAATCAGGAGTCCACCGTAAAGCCAATTTGCTTGATCAGCGGACCCCAGCGTTCAAACTCAACTAGAGAACTCTTCAATTGCTCGGCTATCGTGCCAGCAAAAGGAATCAAACCCACAACTGTGAAAGAATCTTGCACTGACTTATCTCTAACAGCTGCATTGATGGCGGCATTTGCAGCTGCAACAACGTTAGCTGGTGTTTTTACTGGTGCATAAAAACCGAACCATTCTTCAACAGTCAATTCTGGAAATCCTTGTTCAGCAAATGTGGCCACTTCGGGCACAAACGGTGAGCGAGTTTTTCCCGATGTTGCCAAAATGCGCATCTTGCCGGCTTTATGATTAGCAATAAAATCACCATGCGGTGTGACCATCGCTGCGATTTGACCACCGACCACGTCTGTGACGCCGGGTACCGAGCCACGGTAAGGCACGTGCTTCAAATCTACATTGTTGTTTAAGCCCAAAAGTGCGCCAATGAAGTGCGGTGTAGAACCCGCCGCTGGCGAACCGTAACTGGCTTGTGCCGGATTGGCTTTTGCCCATGCCAAAAAGTCTTTCACATTCTTGACACTGGCTGGCACCATTGGCCCAACTGCTAAACCATGATGAATCATTGAAGCGGTGCTGATGGGCTGAAAATCTTCAAATGGTTTGTACTGCAAATTTTTGAAAATATGTGGATACAACGAAATCGCCGAGAACGGCGTCATTGCAATCACTGAGCCATCTGTAGGCGCAGTTTTGAGTAAATTCAACGCAATTTGACCACCCGCACCTGGCTTGCTGTCAATCACGCCAGCATTTTTTGTATAACCAGAACCACCAAACTTATCTGCCACACGACGTGCGCAAATATCGCCTGCACTGCCGGGCGGAAAGCCATAAAGCACTTTGACTTGCTCAAAAGGCATGGTTGACTGCGCAAATGCAGACGGGTTGAGTGCGACAGTAATAGCTGCACCAATACTTGCTTGGGTAAATATACGACGATCCATAACGAGT
>JANPLX010000220.1:0-12700 GCA_031422495.1 Polaromonas sp.
GTTCACTGCGATAGCAGCGCGCAACATGATATTTGGGCCAATATGGCGGATATAGCCCAGTGCGACAGAGCCTGCGCCTTCGAAGCTGCCAATGCCGATCGCAATTTGGTTCTCACCTGTAGCATTCGGGTTAGAAACCAAGCCCGCCAATGCGGCAGATGAGGCAATAGCTTGACGCATTCTGTTAACTCCGGCTGAGAACTGCGCCACGTTAACCGCGTCTGTCGGTGCTAAACCTGGTGCTACGTTGGTGATTTGACGCTCTTGGCCTGGGCTACCGACGGACACCTCGCCAGCTGAGCGCTGTGCGTTCATAAACTCAATGTTGTAAGAGGGAACTGGCCCGCGATTGGCGACAGAATCTGCGCCCAAAGCAACGCTGTTGGCAGCAGTCACATTAGCGTTCGCTCCTAAAGCGGTCGTTTTGTCACCCGTAGCGGATGCTGAAACGCCCAAGCTGGTTGAATTCGTGCCGCTAGCCAAACTGGCTGTACCTACTGCAGTGCTGTTTGCGCCAAACGCTTGGCTTGATTGACCTACCGCGCTAGAGTTAACATTTCCAGCGATTGCGTTTTGACCTGTTGCGGTGCTGTTCGTCGCAGACGCATAGCTGCCCTGGCCACTAGCTGTTGAATTTGCACCTGCAGCGTTACTACCTTGACCAGTGGAAGTTGAGTTGTTACCCGTTGCTAAAGAACCTTGGCCGCTCGTAGTGGCATTCGCGCCTGAAGCGACAGCACCTTGGCCAGCCGAAGTTGTGTTCGCTCCGCTAGCAACGCTGTTTTGACCATACGTGCTGGCATTGACGCCAGTAGCTTGCGCATTTTGACCAGCTGCTGTTGTGTTTGTATTGTTAGCCAAGCTGAATTGGCCGCTGGTAGTTGCATTCGTGCCTGAGGCGATTGCGCCTTGGCCGCTAGAAGTTGCATTTGCGCCACTCGCCAAGCTGTTTTGACCATACGTGCTGGCATTGACGCCGATAGCCTGCGCATTTTGACCAGCTGCTGTTGTATTTGTATTGTTAGCCAAGCTTAATTGGCCGCTGGTAGTTGCATTCGTGCCGCTGGCGATGCTGTTCTGACCGCTTGATGTGGTGTTCACGCCGCTGGCCAAACTGTTCTGGCCGCTGCTGGTGGAGTTCGCACCGGTTGCTTGAGCCGCTTGACCAGTGGTGGTTGAATTCGCACCGCTGGCAATGCTGTTCTGGCCACTGGTGGTGGAGTTCGCACCCGTAGCAGCGGCGTTTTGACCTGTTACTGTTGAGTTAGTACCGCTGGCAAGGCTGTTTTGACCGTTCGTTGTAGAGTTCGCACCCGTAGCCTGAGAGTTTTGACCTGTGACCGTTGAATTTGCACCGCTCGCCAAGCTGTTTTGACCGCTGGTGGTCGCGTTTTCGCCCGTAGCTTGTGCATTTTGACCCGTGGTGGTCGAATTTGCGCCACTTGCCAAGCTGTTTTGACCTGAAACAGTTGAATTAGCACCGCTGGCCAAACTGTTTTGGCCGCTAGTTGTAGAGTTTGCACCCGTAGCCTGAGAGTTTTGACCTGTGACCGTTGAATTTGCACCGCTCGCCAAGCTGTTTTGGCCGCTAGTTGTAGAGTTTGCACCCGTAGCTTGGGCGTTCTGACCTGCTGCGATTGTGTTTGCGCCGCTTGCAATGCTGGCCTGTCCATTGGCAGTAGAGTTTGCACCTGTGGCTTGAGAGTTTTGACCTGTCGATGTGGTGTTAGTACCGCTGGCCAAGCTGTTTTGACCATTTGTTGTTGCGTTTGCGCCCGTAGCTTGGGCGTTTTGACCTGCAGCGGTTGAGTTTGCGCCACTCGCTAAGCTATTTTGACCACTCGTCGTTGTGTTCTCGCCTGTGGCTTGTCGTTTTGACCAGTGGAAGTGCTATTGGCACCGCTGGCAATGCTGTTTTGACCATTTGTTGTTGCGTTTGCACCCGTAGCTTGGGCGTTCTGACCTGCTGCGCTTGAGTTTGCGCCGCTTGCAATGCTGTTTTGACCTGTCGATGTGGTGTTAACGCCGCTGGCCAAGCTGTTTTGACCATTTGTTGTTGCGTTTGCACCCGTAGCTTGGGCGTTTTGACCTGCTGCGGTTGAGTTTGCGCCACTCGCTAAGCTGTTTTGACCACTCGTCGTTGTGTTCTCGCCTGTGGCTTGTGCGCTTTGACCAGTGGAAGTGCTATTGGCACCGCTGGCAATGCTGTTTTGACCGCTGGTGGTCGCGCTTGCTCCTGTAGCTTGCGCGTTTTGACCCGCTGCAGTCGAATTCTCACCACTTGCTAAGCTGTTTTGACCCATGGTTGTAGAGTTTGCGCCTGTGGCTTGTGCGTTTTGACCATTCGCCGTTGAATTTTCACCGCTGGCCGTGCTTAGTTGACCTGTCGCAGTTGAATTCGCACCCGAAGCAGTCGAATCTTGACCCAAGGCCGCCGAATTTGAGCCGCTGGCTAAGGCGCTTTGACCCAAGGCACTGGCGTTAGTACCTGCTGCCTGTGAACCCTGTCCCACTGCTGTTGAATTTACACCAGATGCCAATGAATTTTGCCCTAAAGCCGTTGCATTCAAAGCCGTTGCCTGTGCGTTTTGACCGACTGCAGTTGCGGCTTCGGCCGTAGCACGCGAGCCTGAGCCCACTGCGGTTGAGTTCAATGCTGTTGCTCGCGCATCTGCGCCCAAAGCGGTTGAATTCTCACCCGTTGCCAAGGCACCTGCGCCAATCGCGGTAGAGTTAACTTGTGTTGCCTTCGCACCTGCACCTACTGCTGTTGAGGTGGCTGTTGAAGCCAACGCGCCATTGCCAATTGCCACGGCATCCTTGTCTAGCGTCGTTGCATCACCCAAAGCAGAGCCAGCGCCCAAACCTGTGATCACGCCATTACCCATGGTGATGCCAGGCTGCCCGCCTGTGCCATCAGCCTTGCCCAAGTTCAAATCGCCACCCGCTGCGGACACACCGCGCGTAGCTACGAGGTTGGTCGCTGTGACTTTGCCATCTGTACCACCCACATTGACATTGCCGTTCACGCCGACGTTGCCTTTGAAGATCGAATCACCAGTTACGTCCACGCCGCCAGCGGTGACTTTGACTGTGCCCGCGAACTCTGAGTCGCAATTTGGCAAAGTGTTCACCAATGCATCTTGTTCAGTCAGTGCAACCACTTTGACTTGCGTTGCAATATCTATACCCAATTGCGCGACACTGGCTGTTACGCCCACGACTTGTGCAGCGATACCCACTACAACCGCACTGGTCACAATTGCCGTCGCTGCCGCTGCAGCCTCTAAAATTAAACCCGCTAAATCTGCAGCCACAGCTACCCCAGCAGCAGTGATGCTCGCCGTTGTCAAATCATTGATTTCGCGTTGCTTAGCAATATTGCGATCGTCATACTGTTGCGCACAAGCCGAACCGCTTTGGTTGCTGCTCAAAATCGTCGCTGAGGGCGTTGAATTTGCTGCATTGGCCGGCTTGGTCTGCGCATGCACTTGCATAGGTACAAACACCACAGCAAAACTTAAAGCCAACCCCAAGCAAGCCGCTCGGCGCTTGAAATGTGCGATTGATAATGGTGAAAACTTTGAATCCATGTGAATGTTTCCTGTTTGGGTAAACTTACTTTTATGTAACTTGTACGATTTAATATTACACAATTCTACAATTGTAAGCGCCTATTTAGTCGCATATGCAGCATATTTTGTTGTTTTTTGTCTACTTTGGTAGTATTACCGGATCGAGACTGCTCATATATATTTGTAATAAATGTTACAAATTACGTGTACGATGTAGGCTTGGTATTTTAATTTTGCTTTGATTTTGTATAGGATTTTCTCCATGCGATACAAGTTCGTCACCCTCCTCAATGGCATGTTTTTGCTAACGTCAAGCGCTGCTTTGGCGCAGACTGCCGCGCCTATTTCCACGCCTTCTGCGGTAGCAAGCACAGCCCCTGCAGCGCCATTGCAGATTGACTGCAACTCAGATTTGCAAAAAAATGCCCTCATCAACGCGAACTTGAACGAGAAGCGGGGGCAGTTTTTGTATGGCTCGCAGCTAGTCAGCGGTCAATGCATGGCAGACGGCAAGAAAGACATCAAGCTGGGCATGCGCTACATCGTAAAATCAGCTGCGCAAAACTACCCGCCAGCGATGTACACCGTGGGTGTGACTTACCTCACACAAGGCATCGACCAGCCCGCTCTGGCGATGTTGTTTGGCGCTGCGAAAAAGGGCTTTCGTGAGGCGGAAATCATGTTGGGTATGATGTTTGCCAATGAGAAGTTCTCGAAAAAGAACAACCTCAGCGCTTATGGCTGGCTCTCATTGGCGCAAAAGCATGCGGCAACGGCTAAGCAAGAAAAGATATTGGCAGACAAACTGGCAGAAGTGCGTACCCGCATGACGCCCGAGGAACTGACCAAGGCGGATGAAACCAAGGCTAAGTTTTTGAAAGAAATGGGCGATATACCGGTTTTTACTGATTTACCTTGATTTTTAAGATAAATAGCCTATTTTAACAGTCTTTTCGTCTGTAGCCGGCGTATTTATTGCCTAAGTAGCTATAAATTACATAGCAAATAGACAACCAAAAACAGTCAATCACTTCTCCACAAACGCCCGTTCAATCACATAATCACCCGCTTGGCCAATGCCTGCAGAGATTTTGAAGCCAAGTTCATCCAGTACAACGCGAAGGTCTTTTAGCATCGCAGGGCCGCCGCAGATCATGGCGCGGTCAGTTTGTGGGTTGATTTGCGGCAGGCCCAGGTCGGCGCAGAGTTTGCCGTTTTCTATCAAGGTGGTTAATCGCCCAACATTGCGAAACTCTTCGCGAGTCACCGTGGGGTAATACACCAGCTTCTTTTTGACTTCTTCGCCCAAAAAATCGTCATGCGGTAGCTCATGCTCGATAAATTTGGCATATGCCAGCTCGGAACCGATGCGCACGCCGTGAATCAAAATGACTTTCTCGAAGCGCTCATAGGTGTCAGGGTCGCGGATGATGCTCATGAAAGGCGCGAGTCCTGTGCCAGTGGCGAAGAGGAACAGGTTTTTGCCTGGTAATAAATCTGTCAACACTAAAGTGCCAGTAGGTTTGCGGCCAATCAGCACGGGGTCGCCCACTTGCAAGTGCTGCAGTCTGGAGGTCAACGGCCCGTCCTGCACCTTGATGCTGAAAAATTCCAGCTCTTCAGCATAATGCGGGCTGGCGATGCTGTAGGCGCGCATCAGCGGTTTGTCATTCACCTCGAGCCCGACCATAACGAAGTGGCCGCTTTCGAAGCGCAAACTCGCACTGCGGGTGGTGGTGAAGGTGAAGAGCGACTCGTTCCAGTGGTGGACGGAGAGGACTTTTTCGGTGTCGAAAGCTGCCATGGTGGTTAAACTGTTAAGTAGTTTTTAAATATAAAGAACGATGCTTAATGATGTATTTTAACCTATAGAAGCTTTCAATGCTTGGAAGCCGCGACAAGAAGCTTTGACTTTCTACACATACCTATAGATACGGAATAAACTACACGACTAAACTCTGATGCATATGACAGCACCCGTGAATCCAACAAATAGTCCCCCTAACAGTCCTCCCACTGCTCCAGTATTTCGTCGTGCCTTGTCTCCGGGTGCTGCCAAAGCCGTCGCTGGCGGCAAGAAACCCGACCCGAATGCTCTCCCTGCCAAAGCCACTAGCCGTCTCAACAAACGCATGGCCGAGCTGGGCATGTGCTCGCGCCGCGAGGCGGATGAGTGGGTCGCCAACGGCTGGGTCAAAGTCAACGGCGTAGTCGCTGAAATGGGCTTGCAAGTGCTGCCGACTGACAAAATCGACGTGGACCGCGCCGCCAAAGGCAAGCAAGCCAACCAGGTGACGATTCTCATCAACAAGCCCATGGGCTATGTGAGCAGCCAAGCCGAAGACGGCCACGAGCCGGCTGTCACCCTGTTTACCCCGCAAAACCGCTGGGTAGACGACAACGCCCGCTTCTTCTGGAACCACTCGCAACTGCCCGGTTTGGCACCCTGCGGGCGGCTGGACATCGACTCGATTGGCTTGCTCGTCATGACGCAAGACGGCCGCGTCGCCCGCCAGCTGATCGGTGAAGACTCAGGTATAGAGAAAGAATATTTGGTACGGGTGGAATACTACAAAGACGGCAACATGAGCGACCAAAGCCCCATGCTGCCCATCAATTCCGATGTGCAAGCCGCCTTCCCTCCTGAGCTCATGAGCAAGTTACGTTTTGGTCTCAGCTTAGACGGCCAGCCCCTGAAACGAGCCAAAGTGGATTGGCAAAACCCCGAACAACTGCGCTTTGTACTAACTGAAGGTAAAAAACGCCAAATCCGCCGCATGTGCGAACAAGTTGGGCTGAAAGTGGTGGGTTTGAAGCGGGTACGGATTGGCAATGTGGTGCTGGGAAACCTGCCTGTTGGCCAATGGCGGTATTTAGCGCCGCATGAAAAGTTTTGAAACACCCTTTCATTGACTTAAATCAATATGACTTTTAACGCTGATTGCATACTTCCCTCTGTATGCAATCAACAAGGATGTCACCATGTTTTTTCAATTTAAACTTCATCAACAAGTTGCCGCTTTGGCATTCAGTCTTAGCGCAGTCTTGCCGACTTTTGCCGCAGACGCCGTTACTGACGCCATGCAAGCCGCCTATGGGCCCTACCGTGTGGCGCTTTTTAAAACTAACAGCAACTCTCAAGCTGAGGCGCTGTTAGCGATGGCTCAAGCCCAGCAAACATGGGACAAATTAGCAACTCAATTTGGTAGCAAACCACCCGCACCGTATGACCGTGACACATCTTTCAGCACGTCTTTGGCTGATGTCTCAAAAGTTTATGCAAAAGCGACCGATCAGGTTAAAGCAAACCAGCTTCCTGCAGCGCATGAGACACTAGAAGATGCACGCGACATCATGGCGCAATTGCGTCGCAGAAACCAAGTCATTGTATTCAGCGACCACATGAACGCCTATCACAGTGAGATGGAGCATGTGCTGATTGATGGCGGCAAAACACTAGCCCTGCCCAACGGCATGCAGCAGTTAACAGCGCAAGTCGGGGCATTGACGTATTTGGGCAAGAAGCTGAAATCTGAAGCACCGGCTAACTACAGCAGCAATTCAGAATTTGTCGAGTTACTAAAAGCGGTTGATAAGTCTGTGGCTGATTTACAGGCGGCTCTGTTTACTCAAAACACAAGCGCCACCAAAGAAGCCATGGGAAAACTCAAAGCACCATATAGCAAGTTGTTTTTGCAATTTGGTTAACGAAATTCAAGCTTTAAGATTTATTTATGACAACTTTCAACCATACTGAACTGGTTCAAACCATCAACGACAGCTTAGCCCCCTTACGCAAGACGCAACCTGAGACGATGGTCGCCTTTGGGCAGCTTGCCAAGAGCGCCATGGTAGCCGGCGCAATAAGTACAAAGCATAAAGAACTGATAGCGCTGGCGATTGGCATCACGCAACACTGCTCGGGATGCATTGGCTTTCACATCAAAGCTTTACACAAGCTGGGCTGCTCGCGCGCTGAACTTGAAGAAATGCTGAACGTGTGCGTTTACATGGGTGGCGGCCCCGCGCTGATGTATTCGGCAGAGACGCTCAAAGCTTGGGACGATATGAAGCAAAGCGTTTGAGCTTGGTCAGACGTCCAAACACTGGCCCATAATGCGCAGATAATGCTCCTATTTGTCTGGGAGTCACTATGCATCGCGTCGCCATCAGCAGCACGGGGCTTTACACGCCGCCGTACGTTATTACCAACGAAGAGTTGGTCACTTCATACAACGCCTACGCGGATTTGCAAAACGCTGCGAACGCCAGCGAGATTGCCACGGGTACGCAAACCGCTTTGACACATTCCAACGTCGAATTCATCGAAAAAGCCTCAGGCATCAAACGCCGCTATGTTTTAGAAAAAGATGGCGTACTTGACCCCACACGCATGCGCCCGCGCTTCAAAGCACGCCCGGATGATGAGCTGAGTTTGATGGCCGAAATCGGTGTCGCCGCAGGCAAAGATGCTTTGACACGCGCCGGCAAAACCGCTGCTGATGTTGATTTTGTTATCTGCGCCAGCGCCAACATGCAGCGCGCCTACCCTGCCATGGCGATTGAGATTCAAACTGCTTTGGGCATCAACGGCTTTGGTTTTGACATGAATGTGGCTTGCTCGTCTGCCACTTTTGGCTTGGAGATGGCGTACAACGCGGTGAAATCGGGCGGGTCTAAAGCTGTGCTGGTCGTCAACCCTGAAATCACCTCCGCCCATTTGGCCTGGAAAGACCGCGATTGCCATTTCATTTTTGGCGATGTATGCACCGCTATATTGGTAGAGCGTTTGGAAGCTGCTCCGAAAGGCGCGTTTGAGATTTTGGGCACGCATTGTTTCACCCAGTTTTCAAACAACATCCGCAACAACTTTGGCTTCATGTCGCATGCGGAAGACCGCGATGTGAACGAGCGCGACCAACTCTTCCAACAAGAAGGCCGCAAGGTGTTCAAAGAGGTTTGCCCGCTGGCGGCCGAGCACATCAGCACCCATTTGGCCACGTTTGGCTACAGCGCAGCACAAACACGGCGCTTTTGGCTGCACCAAGCGAATATCAACATGAATCAATTTGTGACCCGCAAACTGCTGGGGCGCGACCCTACGGCGGACGAAGCGCCTATTATTTTGGATGAGTTTGCCAACACCGCATCTGCCGGTTCCATCATCGCCTTTCACCGCCACCATGAGGACATCAAAGCCGGCGAAGTCGGCGTGATTTGTTCGTTTGGCGCGGGGTATTCGATTGGCAGTGTGGTTGTCAAGCGGACTTAAACGCACATAAAACTAGGTAACTTATGACGAAGCCAAATCCGTTCAAGCATTTACGTTCAACCGATTTGCGCGGGCTGGCCAAGTTGGCTACGCAAGCCACGGCGAATGTGACCAAAATTGCCGAGGGCGTGACGCAATCGGTGTGGAGCACCATGGGCGCGCCAAGCGGGAAAGCCAAAGACCAAACGCGCGGGATCACCGGCTTGGTTTACAAAAGCATCCAAGGCGTGACGCAACTGGTGGGTAAAGGCGCTGAGTCGCTGTTGGCGGGGCTGCAGCCACTCCTAGACAAAATCGACAGCGAACCGCAAGAATCAGCCCCTCGCGAAGCGGTTTTAGCAGCGCTGAACGGCGTGATGGGCGACCGACTTGCAGATAGCGACAACCCGCTGGCCACACCCATGACGCTGCGTTTCAACAATGAAGCACTGAATTGGGAGGCCATGCCCGACAAAGCGCTGCTGACTGGCAAAGTGCTCATCGTCGTTCACGGTTTGTGTATGAATGATTTGCAATGGGCAAGCCAAGTAGACGGAAAATCAATCAACCACGCAGAGATGTTGGCCACCAAACTGGGCTATACCCCCGTTTATGTGCGTTACAACACCGGGCGGCATACCTCACAAAACGGGCAAGCGCTGTCGAATCAGTTGGAATTGCTCACCGCCCTGTGGCCAACGCCACTGACCGAAATCTCCGTGCTGGTGCACAGCATGGGCGGCTTGGTCACGCGCTCAGCGGTGCATGCGGCGCAACACGGCAAGCGACATTGGGTCAGCAAACTCAAAAACATCGTTTTCTTAGGCACACCGCACCAAGGTGCGACGCTGGAGAAAGCGGGTAATTGGATTGATGTGCTTTTGGGCGTCACGCCATATAGTGCACCGTTCAAAAAACTGGTCGAACTGCGAAGCTCAGGCATCACTGACCTGCGGTTTGGCCATGTTTTAGACAGCGACTGGCAGGATCAAGACCGCTTCAAGTCCAAAACCAAACAGGAGCAAGCTGACCGCGACCACCTGCCGTTACCAGAAGGCGTGGCTTGCTTCACCGTGGCAGCAACTCTGGCCGCCAAACGCAGTCTGCTAGCCGACAGGTTGATTGGTGACGGCCTGGTGCCGCTGAACAGCGCGCTAGGCGTGCACAGAGACCCATCGCACAGCTTGGTATTTGCCAAAGCGTCACAACTCATCGTTTATCGGACTAGCCACATGGCGCTTCTGGAGAGTTCGGAGGTAAGTGAGCAGTTACTTACTTGGTTAAATTAAACTTCGAAGCTCACTATTTGCTATATTTTTAATAGCTGTTTAGGCAATAAATACGCCGGCTAACGTCATATTTAGCACCCAAAATGACCATCCAGCCAGTTTGAAGGTATTTTTCTTGAAATTTGCCTAATAAGCCCCAGTTAAACTCTCAACATGTCACTGCTTTATTGGCAGCACGGCACTCTTTTTCCATTTTTAGTTTTATTTTTGACCACCATGACCAAGCAAACCCTGTCCTTCCAAGCCGAAGTAGCCCAGCTGCTGCACCTCGTCACCCACGCGCTGTACTCCAACAAAGAGATTTTCATGCGCGAGTTGATCTCCAACGCCTCCGACGCCTGCGACAAGCTGCGCTACGAAGCGCTGAACGACCCTGTTTTGCTGGAAAACGAGCCGAATCTGGAAGTCCGCGTCAGCTTCAACAAAGAAGCCAAAACGCTGACGATTGCCGACAACGGTATTGGATTGAGCCAGCAAGAAGCCATCGACAACCTGGGCACGATTGCCAAAAGCGGCACCAAAGACTTTGTCTCCAAGCTGTCGGGCGACCAAAAGGCGGATTCGCAGTTGATCGGCCAGTTTGGCGTGGGGTTTTACTCGGGCTTCATCGTGGCGGACAAGATCACCGTCGAATCGCGTCGCGCGGGTTTGCCAACGGCCGACGGCGTGCGCTGGGTCAGTGGCGGTTCGGGCGACTTTGAGGTCGAAAGCATGGATCGCCCTCAGCGCGGCACCAGCGTGACTCTGCACCTGCGCGACGATGCGTTGGACTATGCCAACAACTGGAAGCTCAAAGGCATCATCGCCAAGTATTCCGACCACATCAGCCTGCCGATTTTGATGGAAAAGGAAGAGTGGAAAGAAGGCGAGGCCATCGACAAGGACGACCCATCCAAGGGCACGACCGGCGGCGGCATGGTGATGACCGGTGAATGGGAAACCGTGAACCAGGCCAGCGCCCTGTGGACGCGTGCCAAGAAAGACATCACGCCTGAGCAATACCAGGACTTTTACAAACAAATCAGCCACGACCATGCGGACGCGCTGGCGCACACCCACAACCGGGTCGAGGGCAACCAGGAATACACGCAGCTGCTGTACATCCCCAGCAAAGCGCCCATGGATTTGTACAACCGCGAGCGCAACTCGGGGCTGAAGCTGTACGTCAAACGCGTCTTCATCATGGACGATGCCGAGGCGCTGCTGCCGGGCTACCTGCGCTTTGTCAAAGGCGTGGTTGATTCGAATGATTTGCCGTTGAACGTGAGCCGCGAGCTGCTGCAGGAAAGCCGCGACGTCAAAGCCATCCGCGAAGGCTGCACCAAGCGCGTGCTGGGCATGTTGGAGGATTTGGCGAAACACAACGCCCTCCCCGTTAAAGGCTCACCTGACATGGTGGAAGACGTGTTGACGACCGAGGAAAAAGCCGAGCAAGAGGCTGGTTTGGGCAAATTTGACGCGTTCTACGCCGAATTTGGCGCAGTGCTCAAAGAAGGTTTGGGCGAAGATTTCGCCAACAAAGACCGCTTGGCCAAGCTGGTGCGCTTTTCAAGCATCACCTCAGACGCCGTCACCGTCAGCTTTGCCGACTACAAAGCCCGCATGAAAGACGGCCAGGAGGCGATTTACTACATCACCGCCGACAACGCCGCTGCTGCCAAAAACAGCCCGCAACTGGAAGTGTTCAAGAAAAAAGGCATCGAAGTGCTCTTGATGACCGACCGTGTGGACGAGTGGGCGCTGAACTATGTGAACGAATTTGACGGCACCCCGCTGCAAAGCGTGGCCAAAGGCGCGGTCGATTTGGGCAAATTGCAGGACGAAGACGAGAAGAAAGCCGCTGAAGAAGCCGCCGAAACCTTCAAACCCCTGCTCGCCAAGCTCAAGGAAGCCCTGAAAGACAAAGCCGAAGACGTGCGCGTGACGACCCGTTTGGTCGATTCACCCGCCTGCCTGGTCGTGCAAGACCACGGCATGAGCACCCAACTGGCGCGGATGTTGAAACAAGCAGGCCAAAACGCCCCTGAAGTCAAACCCGTGCTGGAAGTGAACGCCGAGCACCCGCTAGTGAAGAAACTGGAAGGCTCCGTCCACTTCAACGACTTGGCGCATATCTTGTTTGACCAAGCGCTGTTGGCCGAAGGCGGTATGCCGGCTGACCCGGCGGCGTATGTGCGACGGGTGAATGCGTTGTTGGTTTAAGTTAGCCTGACGTTTTAAGTAATATGAAACGCATACTGTTAATTTTCATAACTCTTTGCATTCTTGGAGGATTTTTAACAATAATAATATTAGCCAGTGAGAAGTTTAGATGCAATACTAGTGGGATAGTAAATAGCATGGAAATAACAACGCACCATAATCGTATTTCAGTGGGTTCGAGTTTGAGTTACGAATACACTTATGAGGTAAATAAAACTTATAAGCGTGGGGGTTCTTTGATAACTTGAATTCAACTACGAAGTGCGCGAATCAGTAGATTAAGAGAGGCACAGATGTGTAAACATAAGAGCCTCCTTGAACTACCAATTCTGAGAAGCACTCATGAGATATACACACCTGAGCCAAACCGAACGTTACCAGAT
>JANPLX010000221.1:0-4994 GCA_031422495.1 Polaromonas sp.
CAAGTCACCCCAGAGCTGTTGAACAACCCAGAAGCGATGAAGAAATTCCAAGCCGCACAGGGTGAGCTGGGCAGTGCGCTTTCCCGTTTGATGGCGGTGAGTGAGGCTTACCCCAACCTCAAAGCCAACCAAGGCTTTAGCGACTTGCGCGTGCAGCTCGAAGGCACAGAAAACCGCATCACTGTGGCGCGCAACCGTTATATCAAAACGATTCAAGACTACAACGTGCTGGCGCGCAGTTTCCCGAGCAATTTGACCGCGATGATTTTTGGCTACAAGCCAAAAGCATCGTTTGCAGTTGAAAACGAGGCTGCTATTGCCAAGCCACCAGCTGTAAATTTCGATAAGAAGTAAGCGCTTGCTTACGCTGCAGGCACTTGATTTAATCATTTTTAAACACACAACGTGAACTTTTTGCGCCGGCTTTCTGGACTTTTCTGCAAAGCACTGTTTGTAGTATTGCTGCTTCAAACGCTTGTTTTTGCGCAAGACGTGCAGCCCATTCCGGCGCTGACAGGTCATGTGGTGGATACGACTGGCTTGCTCGATGCCAGCCAGCAAGCCGCGCTAGAAGCAAAACTGGACGCGTTAGAAAAAGCCAAAGGCTCGCAAGTGGTGGTGCTGATTGTGCCGACTGTGCAGCCAGAAGACATCAGTAGCTACGCCAACCGCGTGGGCAATGCCTGGAAAATTGGTCGCAAAAACGTGGGTGATGGCGTGCTGTTTGTCGTCGCGTTCAAAGACCGGCAAATGCGCATTGAAGTTGCCAAAACGCTTGAAGGCGCGATACCGGACTTGGCTGCCAAACAAATCATCGCTAATGCAGTCACGCCGCGCTTCAAAGCAGGGGATTATGCGGGTGGTATTTCTGCGGGCGTAGATCAACTGATAGCACGTATCAACGGTGAAGCACTGCCAGAAGTAAGTACAGCAGATGCCCGTGGCACTGGTAACTTGCTAGGGGGCTTCAACTGGATGGACATGGCCATCTTCTTGTTTTTTGCCGTGCCTATTGGTGGCGCAATTGCAAAAAGTATGTTTGGTCAAAAACTCGGTTCGTTAGTCACTGGTGGGGCTGTAGGTACGCTGGCTTTTTTGCTGACGACTAGTTTGATAGTCGCTGGTTTGGCGGGCGTTGCAGCGTTGCTGTTTGCCTTGTTTTCGGGTTTATCAGGTGGCTCTAGTGGACGTAGGGGGGGCTCAGGTCGTGGCGGCTTCGGTGGGTTTGGGGGCGGTGGCGGTTTCGGCGGTGGCGGGGGTGGTTTCAGCTCTGGCGGTGGTGGCGATTTTGGCGGCGGTGGTGCCTCTGGAAGTTGGTAATAATGGATTACAACTATGTTTAGCCGATTCATCACTTTTTTGAAGCACCGCTGGCTAGACGCATCTGACTGCGACCACGCCTTGCCAGAAGATATGCTCAAACGCATCAATCAACGTGTGGCGGCTAGTGAGCAGCGCCACAGTGGCGAAATCAGAATTTGTGTTGAAGCAGGCTTGCCGACGAGCTATTTGTGGCGCTATTTTTGGCACAAAGTACCGATGAAAACCATCTTGCGAGAACGCGCCGTGATGATGTTCAGCAAGTTGCATATTTGGGATACAGCACAAAACAATGGCGTGCTGGTTTACTTGTTGCTTGCCGAGCGAGACATTGAGTTGGTGGCTGACCGCGGCATCAACCAGTTCGTTAACCACGAAGAGTGGAAAGCTATCGTCAAACGGCTTAGCAGCGCTTTGCATGACGACAAATTCGAAGATGGACTGACGCAAGCGCTAGAAGAAGTGTCTGCCATCATGATGCGGCATTTTGAGCTCAAAGCGGGCGAGAAGAATCCTAATGAATTGCCGAATGCACCTTTTATCGCTTAGTTTAATTACTGGATTGCACCAATCATTTTTCCATAAAAAAAGCCTCATATCGTGAGGCTATTTTGTTGTCGCAGTTTTAAACTTATTTGTTGTGGCGGAATTTACGCAATGCTGCGATTTGTGCCGCCATGGCAAACAACTCTGACTGTGCTTTGGCAATATCGAGCTCGCCTTTGGCGTTTTTGAGCGCTTCTTCAGCCGCTGCTTTGGCTTCGTTGGCTTTCTCTTCGTCCAAGTCTTTACCGCGAATGGCTGTGTCCGACAACACCGTCACGCAGTTGGGCTGAACTTCAATGATGCCACCAGCAACGAAAATGAACTCTTCGGTGCCATCAGCTTTTTCAATACGCACTGAGCCGGCTTTGATGCGCGAAATCAGCGGTGTGTGGCGTGGGTAAATGCCGAGCTCGCCCGCCTCACCCGGCAAAGCCACAAATTTGGCTTCACCAGAGAAGATGGACTCTTCTGCACTGACCACATCAACGTGGATGGTGTTCATGTTTAAACCTTTTTGGCTTTTTCGAACGCTTCGTCGATGGTACCGACCATGTAGAACGCTTGCTCTGGCAGGTGGTCACACTCGCCATTCACAATCATCTTGAAACCACGGATGGTTTCAGACAAAGGTACGTACTTGCCTGGAGAACCGGTAAACACCTCAGCCACGTGGAAAGGCTGACTCAAGAAACGCTGGATTTTACGGGCGCGTGCCACAGCCAGTTTGTCTTCAGGCGCCAAGTCATCCATACCCATGATCGCGATAATGTCGCGCAGTTCACGGTAGCGCTGCAAAGTACCTTGCACAGCACGGGCTGTGTTGTAGTGGTCTTCACCGACTACCAACGGCGACAATTGACGGCTGGTTGAATCCAAAGGATCAACCGCTGGGTAAATACCCAAAGAGGCGATGTCACGAGACAACACGACGGTGGAGTCCAAATGCGCAAAGGTTGTCGCTGGTGATGGATCGGTCAAGTCATCTGCAGGCACGTAAACGGCTTGGATAGAAGTGATAGAGCCCACTTTGGTAGAGGTAATACGCTCTTGCAAACGGCCCATTTCTTCAGCCAGTGTTGGCTGGTAGCCCACCGCTGAAGGCATACGACCCAACAAGGCGGACACTTCGGTACCGGCCAAAGTGTAGCGATAAATATTGTCAACGAAGAACAAGACGTCTTTGCCTTCGTCACGGAAAGATTCAGCAATGGTCAAACCAGTCAAGGCCACGCGCAAACGGTTACCTGGCGGCTCGTTCATCTGGCCATAAACCATCGCAACTTTAGAGTTTTCTAGGTTGTCCAAATCAACAACCTTAGAGTCAGCCATCTCGTGGTAGAAGTCGTTACCCTCGCGAGTACGCTCACCCACACCCGCAAACACGGACAAACCGCTGTGTGCTTTGGCGATGTTGTTGATCAGTTCCATCATGTTCACGGTCTTGCCCACACCCGCGCCACCGAACAAACCAACTTTACCGCCCTTAGCAAATGGGCAAACCAAGTCAATCACCTTGATGCCGGTTTCCAGCAATTCTTGTGATGGGCTGAGTTCATCGTAAGCTGGTGCTTTACGGTGAATAGAGGCGGTCAAGGTTGTTGCAACTGGGCCGCGCTCATCAATCGGCGCACCCAACACGTCCATGATTCGGCCTAGCGTGGCTTTACCAACCGGGACCATGATGGGCTGAGCTGTGTTTTGCACGATCATGCCACGGCGCAAACCGTCAGACGAACCCAGCGCAATGGTACGCACAATGCCGTCACCCAACTGCTGCTGGACTTCCAACGTCAAGGTGGAGCCGTCCATTTTGAGGGCGTCATAAATTTTTGGCATTTTGTCGCGAGGAAATTCCACGTCAACCACCGCGCCGATACACTGAACAATTTTGCCTTGGACTTGAGCCATTTTTTGCTCCAAAAAATTAATACAAAAACTTAAAAAACTAAAACTTGGTATGCGTCAAAACAGCGTCTTACGACACCGCAGCCGCACCAGAAACGATTTCAGACAGCTCTTTGGTAATCGCTGCTTGACGGGTCTTGTTGTAAATCAACTTCAACTCCGCAATCACATTGCCTGCGTTGTCGGTTGCTGCTTTCATCGCGACCATGCGCGCTGCATGCTCAGAAGCGATGTTTTCAGCTACTGCTTGGTAAACCAATGCTTCCGCGTAGCGCACCAGCAAATCATCAATCACGGCCTGTGCATCTGGTTCATAGATGTAGTCCCAGCCGTGTTTCACACCACTTGCAGCTTCACTCTTTTGCGCTTGCTCTTTCAATGCGGCTTGCGATAAAGGCAATAACTGTTCTGTCACTGGCTCTTGGCGCATGGTGCTGATAAACTTGTTGTAGCAAAGCACAATGGAGCTGATCTCACCACGGGTGTAAGCGTCTAACAACACCTTGACCGGCCCAATGAGCTTGTCGAGATGGGGCTTGTCGCCCAAATGTGTGACGTGCGACACCACTTTGGCGCCCATGCGAGTCAAAAAGCCCAAACCTTTGCCGCCAATAGCGACAGATTGCACGGTTTGACCTGCCGCTTGACCATCGCGCAATTGGATGGTCAAAGCGCGGAACAGGTTGGTGTTCAAGCCGCCGCACAAACCTTTGTCGGTACTCACCACAATGTAGCCCACCGATTTAGCATCGTTGGTTTTCATGAAGGCGTGCACATACTCAGGGTTAGCTTCACCCAAATTGGCTGCAATGTTACGAATTTTCTCGCTGTATGGACGCGCCGCGCGCATGCGCTCTTGCGCCTTGCGCATCTTGGAGACAGAAATCATTTCCATCGCCTTGGTGATCTTCTTGGTGTTTTCCACCGATTTGATCTTGGTGCGTAGTTCCTTGCCGGATGCCATGGTTGCCCCTTGTCTGTTTTATTGACTTAAAGCAACTTAAGCAAATGACTTCTTGAAAGCCGTGGTCGCAGCGATCAATTCAGCTTCAGCTTCTTTGTCCATTGCTTTTGCAGCTTCTAATTTAGCCAACAAACCAGCGTGCTTGTCTTTGAGGTAGCCATGTAAGCCGTGTTCAAAAGCCAAAACCTTGTTGACAGCGATGTCATCCAAATAACCTTTGTTGACCGCAAACAAAGTGGCACCCATCAAGCTGATAGGT
>JANPLX010000222.1:0-16655 GCA_031422495.1 Polaromonas sp.
GACTTGCTCAACCACCCCCAAGTCATCGCCATGCCGCACATTGGTGCCAGCACAGAAGAATCCGAAGAAAACTGCGCCGTCATGGCTGCCAACCAGTTGATGGATTACCTAGAAAACGGCAACATTGCCAACTCGGTCAACTTCCCATCAGTGGCCATGAGCCGAGTCGCAGAAACAACGCGCATCACCTTCTCCAACGACAACGTTTCAGGCGTTTTAGGCCATGTTTTGTCGGTCTTAGCGGATAAAAACGTCAACGTCATCGACATGATGAACAAAAGCCGAGGCGAACTGGCGTTCAACATCATTGATGTGGAAGACAAACCAGCAGACGAAGTGATTGCGGCCATTGCAGCTGTGGAGCATGTGATTCGGGTGAGAGTGATTTAAAGCGCTAAATACACCTATAGACGGCGTATTTATTGCCTAAGTAGCTATTTTATTAATAGCTATCTATATTCCCCAACGCAGTGACGAAGTATGAACTGGCGCATCCCACAAAGCCAGTATTTCGCTATTGACGGCAG
Organism: Polaromonas sp.; assembly: GCA_031422495.1. Lineage (GTDB taxonomy): Bacteria > Pseudomonadota > Gammaproteobacteria > Burkholderiales > Burkholderiaceae_C > Aalborgiella. The sequence goes on from JANPLX010000222.1 coordinate 528, forward strand.
TGACGGTTATTGAGCATCCGGCCATTTCTAAGGATGTCACGTAAGAGCCTGTCAAATAGCGTACAACTTTTATACCTGATTTATCTAATACCTTTTTGGCTGCGCTAACCATCAAATATAGCTCTAACATCGGCGTTCCGCCGAATCCGTTCACCAGCAAAATTACTTCTTGGCCAGATTTAAGCGATAAATCGTCAATAACGGCTTTTGTTAACTCAAGAGCGATAGTGTCTGCGCTAGCGAGCGGCACGCGGCGACGGCCTGGCTCACCATGAATACCGACACCAATCTCCATATCAGTTGCACTGATTTGAAAAGTTGGCTTGCCAGCTGCAGGTACGGTGCAGGAAGTAAGTGCTACGCCCATGGAGGCGGTAGCTTTATTTACTGCATTGCCAAGCGCTTTTAGTTGTTGCAAATTATCGCCACGTTCCGCCGCTGCGCCTAGAATTTTCTCTACGATCAAAGTGCCAGCCACACCACGGCGACCCGTTGTGTGTGTTGAATTTTCAACGGCTACGTCATCGTTGACAATCACTGTTTCGTTGTCTTGATCCAATAACTCGGCAGCCATATGAAAATTCATCATGTCGCCAGAATAGTTTTTAACGATGAACAAGACACCAGCACCACCATCTACCGCGTTTGCCGCATTCAGCATTTGGTTGGGCGTGGGTGAGGTAAAAATTTGACCCGGGCAAGCGGCATCCAACATGCCATAGCCCACAAAACCTGCATGCAATGGCTCATGACCAGCGCCGCCGCCAGAAATTAGGGCAACTTTCCCCTTCTTAATGTTTTTGCGACGAATAAATTCATAGTCTTCTCCTAGTACAACAATATCTGCATGCGCAGCGGTGAAACCATCTAAGGACTCTTCTAGGACTGTATCAACACGATTAATAAAGTTTTTCATAAGCAATTAAATTTAATAACGAATGTGGGCGATATTCAAGACTGCTGCAGCGTATCGCAAATTGAAGCAATAATCAATGCCATGGAACGTGACCCAGGGTCAACATGACCTTTAGCCCGGTCACCTAAAAACGAAGAGCGTCCACGCGTTGCATCCATATGCGCTGTCGCTGCTGCACTGTCGTGGGCACATTTAGCGACGCGAGCCAATAAGTCATCACCACCTAGCGCCAATACCTTTTGCACAGGATCAAGCACGTCTAAAAGGGTCTTTTGACCTACCTCAGCCTTACCCAAGCGAGTTAAAGCTTCAATACTGGCCCGAATGGCAGGTGCAAAATCACTCGGTGTAGGCTTCACCGGTAACTCCTTAGCGAGCGTTAGCAAAAGTGTACCGAATACGGGGCCAGATGAGCCCCCAATCATGGCGATACAAGTTTTCCCCATGATGTTTAACGCCTCAAGTGGTCTGCCGTCTTGCATGGTGGGGATTTTTGCTTGAATCGCGAGTGCGCCACGTTTCATATTCAAGCCATGATCACCATCGCCAATTGCTTGATCTAGTTGTGTTAATTCTTCCACATGATCAATCAAAGTTTGGGTCGCGTTTTGGATGATATTTACTAATAACATGATAAAACTTCTTTCTAAATATGTAGTTATTTAACGCGTTGGCCGTTGATGTCGAACCATAAAATTTGCTTCATATCTGCGCCGACGATCTCACCAGGCTCAAACTGGATGCCAGGTGGCACGGAGGCGATGACGTCATGCTCGCTTCCAACGACTCCCAAATGAACCAAATATTGATCACTCAATCGTTCAATGCGTTTGACCTGACATTGCGTTTGATTCAAACCAGCTTGGTACACTTTTTGCAAATGAATGTGCTCTGCGCGAACACCTAATGTCATGATATTTTTTGGTGCTGGCAAGTTAGAAAAAACTGAACGTGCTACTAAGTTGATTCGTGGTGAGCCAAGACGGCTTGCAACGTTGACACTCATAGGGTCTTCGTAAACTTGTTTAGGCGAACCCAGTTGCACTAACTCGCCTTGATCCAGAACACCGATGCGAGAAGCTAGCGTCAGCGCTTCAACTTGATCGTGCGTGACGTACAACATGGTTGCACCTAAGTCTTGTTGAATATGCTTAAGCTCTAGTCGCAAATCATTACGTAACTTTGCGTCTAGTGATGACAAAGGTTCATCCATCAAATACACAGCAGGATTTCGTACTAAGGCTCTGCCGATAGCAACACGCTGCATCTGACCACCAGACAGTTTGGTAGCAGGATTTTGTAACTTATCCTCCATGCGCAGTAGCCGCGCAATGTCATTTACTTTGGTCTTAATATCCACCTCGCTAATCTTGCGCAGTGGAGAGCGCAATGGAAACGCCAAGTTATCATAAACACTCATATGCGGATAGAGTGAATACTGCTGAAACACAAAAGTAACGTCGCGTAGTGCAGGTGCTACACGTGTCACATCATGACCATCAATGAATACTTGACCACTATCAGGTGATTCCAACCCTGCTACCAAACGAAGCGTGGTTGTTTTTCCAGCGCCGCTTGGGCCAAGTAAAACGATGAATTCACCGCTTTTAATATCAATATTGAGGTTTTGAACAGCTTTGGTCGCATCAAAGCTCTTGCCAACACCCACCAGTTTTAAATCAGCCATGGAGTGCTCCTCTCACGGGCGATGTATAAATCGGGGTATCGTCGCGCGCAGTATGAATAGCACGTCCGCTTGTTTGGTCAAATAGCGTGATTTGCGAAGCATCAAATGATAACCCGACGTGGTCACCACGCTGAACAGAAGTCTTGACGTCAATCTTCGCGCGAAGCGTACTTTGACTAGTTGTTTTCAAAGTAACGACTTGGCAAGTGCCTAAATACTCCGTGCCCAGTACTTCGGCACGAAATGAAGATTTTGCATCTAGACGGACATGCTCTGGACGGACGCCATACAGCAAAGGCCGCATAATCACTGCCTCACGCAAGGCAGGCAAGCCTAATCTTGCCTCGTCAATGGTGACAGCAGTTGCACCTTTTGCTAAACCCGCTTCAAAGGGAATGAAATTCATGGAGGGTGAGCCCATGAAATCTGCGACGAAAACAGTTGCAGGCCTATCGTAAATCTCTTGTGGTGCACCAAGTTGCTCTATCACACCTTGGTTCATGATCGCAATTTTGTCAGCCATTGACATCGCTTCGCGCTGATCATGCGTAACGTAAACAGTTGTAGCGCGCAAGCGGTCATGAAGATTGCGAAGTTCTTCACACATTATTTCGCGAAACTCGGCATCCAGCGCACCCAAAGGCTCGTCCATCATGAAGGCCAAGGGCTGCCGAACGATTGCACGTCCAAGTGCAACCCTCTGACGATCACCACTTGTGAGCCCAGAAACTGATTTCTTGAGAAGATCTGTAATCTGTAACGTTCGTGCGGCGTCTTCAACGCGTTGACGAATTTCTTTTCTCTCCATGCCTTGCGACACCAACGGAAAGGCGATATTTTGCTCCACGTTCATGTGCGGGTATAGCGCAAACATTTGAAAAACCATGGCGATATCACGTTGTGAAGCACGTTTAAGCGTCACATCCTCATCGTTAAGAAATATCTGCCCAGAGGTGGGCATTTCTAAACCTGCAATCATGCGCAAGGTCGTTGTTTTGCCGCACCCAGACGGCCCTAGTAGACAAAAGAATTCGCCATCGTTCACAGTGAAGCTAGAATTTTTCACTGCTGTGAACTCAGCAAACGCCTTATAAAGGTGTTGAACACGAATTTCAGCCATTTTTAGTTAATCTATTTATTGAGGAAATTTTGAAACGACCATAAACATGACCGTTCCAAATAGCATGGTTACAAACGACCATGTGTATAAAAACATTGCAAAGGGTTGTAGCAGCATCAGAATACCCAATGTGATGAGGCAGCAAGCTACTAGCTCCATAGGACCACAACGGAAATACTTAGGCCATTGACCGCTTTTGCTTTGCGTGGTCGGGTGTGAATCTAAAGGTGATGGCAAGGACATTCTTTGCTCCATGTTTTATTTACGAACGGCGCCAAAGGTGATACCGCGAAGCAAATGCTTGCGCATAAACACGGTGAAAACCAAGATCGGAACGAGGAATAGCGTTGTTCCTGCGGCGACAGCTGGCCAGTCTTGACCACCTTCACCAATGATGATGGGAATGAATGGGGGTGCTGTCTGTGCTTCGCCAGATGTCAGTAGTACAGCGAATGCGTATTCATTCCATGAAAAAATCAGGCAAAAAATAGCTGTTGCAACAATACCAGTTGTTGCTTGCGGCAGCACGACTTTAATAAAAGCCTGCAGTCGTGAATAGCCGTCAACCATAGCTGCCTCCTCATACTCTCGCGGTATTTCATCGATGAATCCCTTGAGAAGCCAAACGGCTAAGGAGATATTCACTGCCGAGTAAAGCAAAATCATCCCTAGCCGCGTATCCGATAAACCTAACTCGCGGTACATCAGATAAATGGGTATCGCTACGGCTATCGGTGGCATCATGCGCGTCGATAAGATGAAGAACAACAAATCATCTTTCATCGGCACTTTAAAGCGTGAGAAAGCATATGCCGCCATCACACCTAAGCCTACCGACAAGATTGTCGAGCCCACTGCAATGATGAGTGAGTTTAGAAAGCGTGGTACATAGTTTGTAGAACCTGCCACCACCATATTATTGGCACGTGCCACTTCATCACATTTGCTTTGCGCAGGTGGTAGTGCATTAATGTATTCGGCTGATTGGCGAGAGCGCGTAGTAAACAAGTTGCAATAACCTTCAACTGTCGGCGTAAATACTACTTTTGGCGGGTAACTAATAGCGTCAGCTGGCGTTTTGAAACCAGTAAGGATGATCCATATTAAAGGAACAATGGCAACGATGGCGTACACGACGACTAACGAGCCGGCTATCCAACGTGTAGCGCTACTCGGCTCAACTACTGAGTGCGCTGTGCTGATTAATTTACTCATGGTGATTACCTGTTTTTCACGTAATTGAGGGCTTTGACATAAATGTTTGCCATACCAAATACAGCCACAAACAAAACGATGGCAAAGGCTGACGAATACCCTGTTCGCCAGCTCTCAAACGCCTGTCGCTTTAAAGTAATAGATGCCAACTCTGTCGCTGAACCTGGGCCACCAGAAGTTAGCAAATTCACCATGTCGAACATTTTGAAATTTTCAATACCTCGAAATAGCACCGCCAGCATGATGAAAGGCAACACCATGGGCAAAGTAATTGAGAAAAACTGACGTAATTTTGAAGCTCTATCTACTTCTGCTGCTTCATAGATATAGTCGGGTATGGAGCGCAAACCAGAGAGGCATATCAGCATCACATAAGGTGTCCACATCCACGTATCGACAATGATTATGGCCCATGGCGCTAGTTTGGTGGAACCCAACATTTCGAAAGATGACGGCGACACGCCCGACAAATACGATACCGCGTAGTTAAATAGACCAACTTGTGGTTGATACAGAAATGCCCAAAAATTACCAACTACTGCTGGCGACAGCATCATGGGAACCAGAATCAAGGTTGTCCAAAATCCATGTCCACGAAATTTTCTGTCTATCAAATAGGCAAGCGTAAATCCAATCACCATTTGTAGCAAAATCGTCCAAAACAAAAAATGCGCCGTAGTTTGCATCGCTATCCAGATATCTGGATCGGTTAACACCGAAACATAGTTATCAATCCCAACGCCGAGGACCTCTGCATTTGGTCGATTCGCCTTGAAATTGGTAAACGACAGCTTGACCGTCCAGATCAACGGAAAAATATTGATCATCAATAAAATCAGCATCGTCGGGCCAATAAACAGCCAAGCAATAGCACGATCCGACAACCCACGAAGCGCCTTCGCCATAAGTGGCGGTGTAGCTCGGGCGCCATTTTCAGCAACTCTGGTAATGTTCATAGTGTGTACAAAGTTGCAGAAATTCGACTCTGCAAAATAAGAAATTTATATAAATTAATATTTGAATAGCCCGACCCATAAACCATCACTGAAACAATCAATATTTATCAGGTCGGTTTACAGGTCGGTGAGTTTGCATTACTTCAACTTGCCATCTTCTTTGAAGACTTTCTTCCAGTCAACAACAAGCGCATCGAGAGCTTCTTTCGCAGTCCCTTTATCTGCTACAACATAGTCGTGCACACGTTTTTGCATCGCTTGCAATAGTTGCGCATACGAAGGCTCGGCCCAGAAGTCAACAACCATGTCCATAGACTCCAGAAAGGATGCCGCAAATGGAGAACTCTTAGCGTAGCCAGGATCGCTCAAAACAGCTTTGTGTGCAGAAGAGCCGCCGATAGCTTGCCACTTTTTCTGGATATCAGGGTTAGCAAACCACTTGATATATTGAAGTGAGGCATCCTTATTCGGCGAGTATGAAACTACAGAAATACCTTGACCACCCAACTGCACACCTTTGGTTTTGTCAGACGGGTTAGCAAAAAAGCCAATCTTGTCACCACCAACGTTCGGATCTTTAGCTAAGCCTGGCCAAAAGGCAAAGAAGTTCATCTGCATGGCGACTTGTCCTGACTTGAAAGCGTCCAAACCTTCACCCATATATGCATTGGTCATACCAGGCGCCGTACTGCCTTTGTAGATTGACTTGTAGAACTCCAAAGCTTTCACCGAATCCGCAGAGTTTACAAAACCATCCATAGCGTATGGTTTTTTAGGATCTTGGTACTTGAAACCCATCGGGTAAAGTGCATTAGTCACACCCATGGTGATGCCTTCAGAACCGCGCTCGGTGTAAATGTATGCGCCGTAAACCTTTTTACCGTCGATGACGCGATTTTGGAAAAACTCTGAAACTTGTTTCAGTTCGGTCCAAGTTTTAGGCGGCGCTAAATCACGGTTAAATTTCTTCTTAAATTCTGCTTGAATTTCTGGCTTTGCAAACCAGTCTTTGCGATAAGTCCAGCCCACAGCGTCCGCCATTGCTGGTAGCGCCCAGTAATTAGGCGTGCCCTTTGGCCACTCCGCATAACCTGTGACTGTAGCTGGTGCAAAGTCAGTCATCTTGATGCCTTCTTTAGCAAAGAAGTCATTGAGTTTGACGTAATGGCCACTTTCTGCTGAACCACCGACCCACTGGCTATCGCCAATAATCAAATCGCAGAGCTTGCCTTTAGAATTTAACTCGTTCAACATGCGGTCTGCAAAGTTTGGCCATGGCACAAACTCAAATTTCATTTTGATACCGCTTTTAGCGGTGAAGTCTTTTGATAGCTCCACCAATGCATTAGCAGGATCCCAAGCGGCCCAGCATAAAGTAATCGTCTTTTCTTGCGCGTGCGATGCTGCACTACCCAAGGCTAAGGCTGCTGCAACTGTCAGGGCAGATACCCCTGGTAGTTTTTTCAACATGTCTTTCATATCGGTCTTCTCCATATAAAAATATTTCAAACAATAGTCACATCACACATCTAGTCGCCAATTAACTACGAGGTCACCCTTTAGTTTTAGCGATCAAGACACTTATCAGTGGTAGAACCGTTTTGATTGATTTATTTTATGCAATTATTTAATTAAATACATCATGGTTTTCCCTTAGTTCTAATTTTTTAGTTCTTAGTCGAACCGAGTGGCGGCTCTTAAATCAATACGAAACATGTGAATTGACGAGTCCACAGATGCAAAATGCCCCATCTGAGGAGCAATATAAATATCGAAAATGGGTGTTTTGGGTATGAAGCTGACCGATGTAGCGCAACTAAATTGCCGACCCATTCAACGGCTCAGTGGTAATTTTCAGACGTCAAAATCTCTATGCGTGGCTTCACAACTTGAATCGCCCCACGCACGTTTTCACACAAGTCTCGCAGCACTTTGGCAGCTGTGGAAATGCAATACTGGTTGTCTTGATCAAGCACATAGGCCAACTCGCCTCGGCTCAACAAAGTCTGGTGAATATCAGTCAAATCATGCACCACCAAACCTGGTTTTTGCTTGATGCCTAACTCGTTCAAAGCCCTCACTACACCAGCAGTACAAGCACTTCCGCTGCTGTAGATGCCAGCAAGTCGAACTGGGTTCATTTCCGTTTGAAAAAACTTCATCAACACACTGTAAGTGCCCTCATCGTCCATCGGCAAATCAGGCGTACGCACAATACGTAGCTGCTTGAAATCATCTTCAATGATTTGAGAAAACCCCACCCGACGGTCAATTTCAGAGCTCAAGCGCGTTGCGTGCGACAGCACCAAGAGTGTGTCTCTTGATACATCGCCAGACATGCGCGCCAGCAGCAGCCCCGCCGTTCGCCCGGCGGCACGGTTGTCAGGGCCGACATAAAGCTCGCGAATCGAACCTGCCACATCAGACAACAAGGTGACGACATGCACGCCAGCCCGTACTTTTTCGTTAATCGCCTGCTTCACAGCGGGCAGATCAGGCGCCAAGATGGCGATGCCTTCGCAATCTTCGACTTTCATCAAATCACTCGCAAAGCGCTCGGGATCATCTGCATTGAAGCAGTAGGTTACTTCTGTGATGTTTGCATGCCGAAACTCGCCCGCTTGCTGGGCGATCAGCCGCTCAACCAGGTCAATAAACTTGGTATGGCCGTCAGGTAAAACATACGCAAATCGCAGGTTTTGATGCTTTCGCGGCCGCCCCCGCACCACGGGCGGTGTGCCTAGATCGGCAACAGCTTGCAAAACTTTCTTGGTGGTTTCAGCGTTAACACCGGGTCGGCCATTGAGTACACGATCCACGGTAGCCGTGCCCACACCAGCACGGCGAGCTATATCGGGGATGGTGACGGGTGCATTAGAAGGCACGCTAACTGGTGAATTAGTTGTCATTTAACGTTGCTTACAAAAGTCAGGGATATCAAAAAAGGGATTACTCAAGTTAAATCGTAAGAAGTGATTTATTTTTGTACTAGTCTACCAATTAATTCAATCAAATTATGTGGATTCTAGGGACGGTGCGGTGCTTTCAAGCATGGGACTAGTAATCGGAGTGCAGAATTGATGTATTTTAAGTGAATTATTAATATTTTTAATACAATATAGCTTGTAGCCGGCGTATTAATTGCCTAATTAGCTATAATTTTAATAGCAAATAATCTATTATTTGTAGACAAAACCATACCAACTATTCTTTCACACCCTGTCGTTCCCCTCGCTTTAGCTTTAGCGTTTGGCAGCACGGTGATTCCTAAGCGACTGCTTATTTTGGGTATTGCAGCTACTATTTTGCCGGATTTAGACGTTTTAGCGTTTCGATTGGGCATCGCCTCTTCAAGCGATTTTGGGCACCGAGGTTTCACGCATTCGCTGTTTTTTGCCTTATTTGTGGGTCTGGTAGCCATGCCGTTTGCCAAAGCTTTGCAATCAATCCGCAAAATTGTGTTTGTTTTCATCATGTTATGCACCGCGTCGCACGGTTTGCTGGACATGTTGACCAACGGCGGCTTAGGCGTTGCGTTCTTTTGGCCATTTTCGTCAGAACGTCACTTTTTCCCTTATCAAGTGGTGCAAGTGTCGCCCATTAGCCTCAGTAAAGTGTTCAGCCCCGCCATGCTTCAGGTATTCAAGTCGGAGGCGTTATGGCTGTGGACGCTGGCTGCGAGTATGGCGTTAGTAGCTTTTTTCACCCGTCGAGCCAGTATCACACAAAAATCGGCTTAAATAGCCGTGCATTTAAACCTCTAGCTATCGTATTTATTGACTAAATTGCTATGAAATTTATAGCAATTTAAATTTTTTAACAACGAATATACTAACTGTTAACGATCTACTTACTGTGCTTGTAAGTTAATTGATTTCGCAATGGCTGCACCCGTGGCGGCTTCTTTTTTGTAGAAGGCGTCCAGTTGCGGCAAGCTCATGGGTTCTGCAATCACGGTGCCAGAAGCTTCAATGCTCTTGCGTGTTTCTGGGTTTGCCAAAGCTGTATAGGCAGCTTTATGGAGCGCTGCTACTTGAGCATCTGGTGTTTTCGTACCGGATTGAATGCCAATCCAAATGCTGAACTGGTAATCTTCAAAACCCTTGGTTGCACGTGCTGTTGGGATCTTAGGAAAACGTGCAATCGGCTGGTTAGCAGCAACAGCCAAGGCTTTGATCTGACCGCCTTCAATGGCGCCGTTCACAGGACCAACCAGTGGTACGACCGCGAAATCAATCACGCCGCCCATCAAATCTTTCAGGTATGGTGCCAAGCCGCCGTAGGGGGCGTGTAGGCCTTTGGCACCTGCATTTTGCAGCGCCTTTTCAGCCATGAGGTGATACAGCGAGCCCACGCCGACCGAGCCAAAGCTCAATGGCTTCTCGGACTTTTTAGCCAATGCGATGAACTCTTCCAGTGTGTTGACTGGCAGATCTTTACGTACAACAATCGCAATCGGTGTGTGACCCACCAAAGCGGCCATGCGCATGTCTTCTGGTTTGTTTTTCGCTGCTGCAATGCCCAGTGGTGTGTAGATCAACTCCAGCGGTGAGCCGGCCAAAATGGTGTAGCCATCTGGTGTTGCGTTGGCTGCTTTGAGTACGCCCAATGAACCACCGACACCGACGATATTTTCGACAATGACAGGCTGACCGACCACGTCTTGCATCGACTTGGCGACCATGCGCCCCAGCACGTCGGAGCCGCCGCCTGCAGGAAAGGCAACGATCATCGTCACGGGTTTATTTGGGAAAGTTTGGGCGTTGGCAAAGGGCGACAGCGTCAACATAGCTATAGCTGCACCAGCTACCAACAGAGTTTTGAACACAGGTTTCATGGGTTGCTCCTTAAATTATCAATTTGTCTTTTTAGCATTTCTCACCAAATTAATATGCATGATTTTGCATGTTAATTTGATGAAAATGAATTATATTGCAGCAATTTTAATTTGCAAGTACTAAGCACACATAAGATTCAAAGTTTTCAAGATGTTACAAATAAGCTGTCTTATCTTATTTACCTCTGATCTGGACTTTTGCGTAAATCAAATGTGGCACAAGTCACGGTAGGTAATTTATGGACTTTGAATTGATGAATATCAATGTTTGTGCAGTCCGTTGCCTTTAGTCTTGCTCTATGCAAGCCACCACGCCGACATTTGGACTATCTTCTCGACTTTCCCCTGCTTTGCTTGGTTTAACTAACGATACAGATACGGCTGCGGATGTAAGCAAAGTGAGTATCTTGGATGAACCCCAAGAATGGGCTGTCTTTAGCCGGTCGATGGATGAATTACCTGCTAACAGCGGCTTGTGGGAATCACAGGTGTTAGTGGGAGGTATGCACTGCGTTGCCTGCTCTTTGAAGGTAGAGCAAGCATTGTTGGCAACAACAGGTGTTGTGAGCGCAAGGGTAAGCGCTGCCAGTGGGCGCGCCAGCGTTACTTGGTCGGCCGAAATCACGCGACCCTCGAAATGGATGCAAAGCTCGCAAGCTCTAGGCTACCGACTGCTACCCGCTTCGGATACTTTTTCTCCCGACCAGAATCGCCAAGCGACGCGACTGGCATTGTGGCGTTGGTTGGTGGCTGGTTTTTGCATGATGCAGGTCATGATGTATGCAACCCCAACTTACATTGCCGCGCCGGGGGAAATCACGCCAGATATTGTCAAGTTGCTGCGGTGGGCATCGTGGGTTTTGAGTTTGCCCGTGATTTTGTTTTCATGCAGACCTTTTTTTGAGCATGCCTACCGTGATTTGAAGCAACGCAGCGTCAGCATGGATTTGCCTGTGACGTTGGGTATCGCCATTACCTTTATGGTTAGCTCAGCGGCTACTTTCGAGCCGCAAGGTTGGTGGGGGCAAGAGGTGTATTTTGACTCGCTGACGATGTTTGTGTTCTTTTTGCTGACTGGCCGCTGGCTTGAGCAACGTTTGAGTGACCGCACAGCAGGCGCTTTGGGCCATCTGATGCAGCGCATACCCGACAGCGTAGACCGGCAATTGGCGGATGGCCAGTTTGAGCGCGTAGCCTTGCGGCGCTTACTTGTAGGCGATGTCGTCCGCGTGCTGCCAGGAGAAGCTTTCCCGGCAGACGGCACCATCGTGTTGGGTAATACATTTGCAGATGAAGCCTTGCTAACGGGAGAGTCCCGACCTGTTTCCCGCGCGCTAGATTCACAAGTGATAGCGGGCAGCTTTAACTTGTCCTCAGCGGTTCAGGTGCGTATCGGGCAACTTGGCAAGGACACACATTATGCGCAGATAGTGGCGCTGATGGCACAAGCTGCCGTAAACAAGCCACGTCTAGCTGTCTTGGCAGACCAAATTGCAAAACCTTTTTTGATGTTCGTGATGCTGGCCGCTGCTGGCGCTGCTGCGTTTTGGTGGAATACAGACCCGGCACGCGCGTTGATGGCTGCCGTGGCAGTTTTGGTAGTGACCTGTCCGTGCGCGCTTTCACTGGCTACCCCTTCCGCCATGCTCACGTCTGCAGGTTGGCTGGCGAAGCATGGCGTGTTGGTGCGACGTTTACAAGCTATTGAATCATTAGCCGATATTGACACGGTAATCTTTGACAAGACGGGCACCTTAACCGAAGCGCAGATGCGGATATCTGCAGTGCATGCGCGAGCAGGTATTTCGGAAATCCAAGCATTACAGCTTGCTTTTGCACTTGCGCAACACTCATTGCACCCAGCTTCTCGGGCGATTGTAGAGGCACAAAAAGGAGATTCGCTAGCAGCGGTAGTCTTGACCGATGTTAAAGAATTTGCAGGTCAAGGCGTTGAAGGTAAGTTTGCAGAATTGTCGATAGTTAGCTGCGCGAGCCCTTTGCGCTTAGGGTCTGCAAAGTTTTGCAATGTGGCGGCTTCTTCTAGTAGTGGTATGCAAATCGTGCTTGCTGATGCAACGGGTTATATAGCCAGATTTGATTTAGATGAAGTGATTCGGCCTGATGCGCAAGAGGTTGTAAGTAACCTGATGGCAAAAGGCTTGGATGTCCAAATCTTGTCGGGTGACCGCGCATTAGCTGTCCAACGCGTTGCCAGCCGTTTGGGCATTTCCCAAGTGATTGCAGATTGCACTCCTCAAGCTAAGCTAGCACACTTACAGGCTTTGCAGCAGCGGGGGCGCAAAGTGATGATGGTGGGCGATGGGCTCAACGATGGGCCCGTGCTGGCTGCTGCCCATGTTTCAGTAGCTTTAGGCAATGCAGTGCCGTTGGCGCAAGCCCAGTCTGACCTGGTGATACCCGGCGCACAGTTGTCTATGCTGCCCAATATGCTGCTCCAAGCGAATCGAACCATGGGCATCGTTCGGCAAAACCTTTGGTGGGCGGCAATTTATAACGCGTTGTGTGTACCACTGGCCCTTGCTGGCTGGCTGCCAGCATGGCTTGCTGGTTTGGGCATGGCTGCCAGCTCGTTGATAGTTACGGCAAACGCTGCTCGCTTGGCTAGTAACGCATCACATCTGAAAGCGAGAGGTTGATGGACATCCTATTTTTACTGGTTCCATTGTCTGTGTTATTGGCATTAGCCGTCATGGCTTTGCTGGCTTGGTCGGTCTGGTCGGGGCAGTTTGAAGATGTTGAGAAAGAAGGACAGCGTATCTTGTTGGATGAAGAACCGCAAAACAGCGCGAGCCCACAGAACATCACCAAAGTTTGATTTATATCAAGCCGTAGCGTAGTTTGCTTGGACATACTCGGTTGCAACTTAGGCGATAAAGGATATTTTAATGAGTGCAGTACTTCAACATCCGGTTATCCGAACATCGCAAAAAGGTTGGGCTGCATCTCAAGCTACCGTGTACAACGACAAAATAGTGCGGCAATTCTCTGTGATGGCCGTAGTCTGGGGTGTGGTCAGCATGCTGGTAGGCGTGTTTATTGCAGCCCAAATGGCTTGGCCCCAGTTGAACTTCGGTATTTCTTGGTTGTCCTTTGGGCGTTTAAGACCTCTGCATACTAATGCCGCCATTTTTGCTTTTGGCGGTTGCGCCTTATTTGCCACCAGTTACTACGTGGTTCAGCGAACTTGCCAAGTGCGGATTATTTCTGACAAACTGGCGGCTTTTCACTTTTGGGGTTGGCAAGCAGTCATTGTGGCGGCTGCTATCTCTTTACCTATGGGTTTCACCCGAGGCAAGGAGTATGCTGAGCTGGAGTGGCCAATTGCTATTTTGATCGCCCTCACCTGGGTAGCCTATGCTGTTGTCTTTTTTGGCACAATTGGTTTGCGTAAAGTGCGGCATATCTATGTGGCCAACTGGTTTTATGGCGCGTTCATCATTGCGGTGGCGTTGCTACATATAGTGAATGCGGCTGTCGTACCAGCCGGTTGGATGAAGTCGTATTCGGTGTATGCCGGCGTGCAGGATGCAATGGTGCAATGGTGGTATGGCCACAATGCGGTCGGGTTTTTCTTGACGGCGGGCTTTCTGGGCATCGTCTATTACTTCATCCCTAAACAAGCTGAACGGCCTGTGTACTCCTATAGATTGTCTATCGTTCACTTTTGGGCATTGATATTTACCTACATGTGGGCGGGTCCGCACCACCTGCACTACACCGCGCTGCCTGACTGGACACAGTCGCTAGGCATGGTGTTTTCACTCATCTTGTTGGCACCTAGCTGGGGCGGCATGATCAACGGTGTGATGACCTTGTCAGGTGCATGGCACAAGCTGCGCGAAGATCCGATTCTTCGCTTCATGATTGTTGCGTTGTCCTTCTACGGCATTGCCACTTTTGAGGGGCCGATGATGTCTATCAAAACGGTCAACGCACTATCCCATTACACCGATTGGAACATTGCCCACGTCCACGGCGGCACTTTGGGTTGGGTGGGCTTCATTTCTATGGGCGCACTGTACTTCTTAATCCCCCGCTTGTTTGGGCTAAGCAAAATGCACAGCATCAAGGCCATAGAGGTGCACTTTTGGATTGCGACGATCGGCATTGTGTTCTACATCGCTGCCATGTGGATTGCGGGTGTCATGCAGGGCCTGATGTGGCGCTCAATTAACGCTGATGGATCTTTGACCTACACCTTTGTAGAAAGTGTCAAGGCAACGTATCCCTTCTACATCGTGCGATTCCTGGGTGGTATTTTGTACCTCACGGGTATGTTGATCATGGCTTGGAACGTCTGGATGACCGTCTGGGCCGGAAAACCAACTGAAGCAAAAATACCTAGCAATTTAGCGCACGCTTGAAAGAAATCAATATGTCGTTCTCCCACGAAAAAGTAGAAACCAACAACACGCTGATGATCGTGCTTGTTTTGATCGTTCTTGCTGTCGGTGGCTTGGTCGAGATAGTGCCGCTATTTTTTCAAAAATCCACTACGCAACCCATTGCGGGTGTAGTTCCTGACACACCCCTACGAATCGCTGGACGCGACATCTACCTGCGTGAAGGGTGTTACAACTGCCATTCCCAAATGATAAGGCCACTGGTAGCCGAAACATTGCGCTATGGTCACTACTCAGTAGCGGGTGAATTTGTCTACGACCATCCGTTTCAATGGGGTAGCAAGCGCACGGGCCCTGACTTGCACCGCGTGGGCGGCAAGTACAGCGACGACTGGCAGCGCCAGCACTTGATCGCACCTCGTGAATTGGTGCCGGAATCGATCATGCCCGCCTACCCCTGGCTGGAAAAAACGCCGGCAGACCATGAATCCATCCAGGCTCATATGCGCGCCCTGCGGGCGGTCGGCGTGCCCTATACCGATGCCGAAATCGCCAACGCGCCAGCAGAGGTGAAAGGCAAGACCGAGCTCGACGCCCTGGTCGCGTACCTGCAGGGTCTTGGCCTGGCGTTGAAGTAAATCCAAAGTAAATCAAAAGCAAACGAGGCCAACTATGGACATCAACATACTTCGCATTGGGGTGACAGTTGCAGGCTTTGTCCTCTTCGTTGGCATCTTGGTATGGGCTTGGCGCCCGACTCGAAAAGCCGGGTTTGACGAAGCGGCGCAGTTACCTTTCAAATCGGAATAGGAGACCCTGCAATGAGTGATTTCACAAACGGCTTCTGGCCGTGGTACGTTGGCGCTATCAGCCTGGTCTCGGTGCTGGCTTGCGGTTTGCTGCTCTACTTGGCGGGTAAAGCGACGGTAGTCGCCCATGGAGGTAAACCGGCCGACAACACCACGGGTCACGTGTGGGATGAAACGTTGAGTGAGTACAACAACCCGCTGCCGCTGTGGTGGCTGTGGCTGTT
>JANPLX010000223.1:0-6178 GCA_031422495.1 Polaromonas sp.
TGAAAATTTAGCTGTAGCTGAATAGATACTAGTATGTAACGCTATTGTTTTACTAGCAATATCACCGCTGATCTGTTTTAGCTTGAAATCTAATTTACTCAACTTTGCAGGGTCAAGAAAACCCAAACACGCGTCTGTCGGCGTGATCAAATAACCATCATTCAGACGCACGCTGATGTTGCCCGCCGTCGCATGCACATAGCCACGGTTGAACAAACTTGTGCCGACTCGGCAAATCTCCTCGCGCGCTAGTGTTTCTAATTTATCCATGAATGCTAAGTTTCACGGCATCAGAGTTTTCACGCACGTAGTCGCGAATGATTTTTTCGTAATCGGTGTCGGCTTGCAGCCCGAGCTTGTTGGCGCGAGCTGACGCGACAACGCCAGGCCAAGTTTCTACCAGTTTCAAAATGTCAGGGTCGGGTGTCCAATCCAGCAAATCAGTCGCGGCTTTACCAGCGACGCGTTCAAGCGCAGCGGCCATGTCGCCCACACTGGTGCAAAGCGCTGGCAAATTCATCGCCTTCAAAGGACCCCAAGCTTCGTTGGTGACTTCAGCCGCGCGGATGATGCCCTCGACCGTTCGCGCTGGGGACGACAAGGCGATCAAGGTTTCCGCTGGCACAGGGCAGGCGGCTTTGAGGCCAGACAGGGGCTCGCGAATCATGCCGCTTAAGAAGCCAGAAGCTGCGCCGTTGGGTTTGCCAGCGCGCACGCTGACGGTCATCAGCCGAACACTGCGTGCCGTGATAAAACCTTTGCGGCCAAAATCAGCCACCAAATTTTCACCAATCAATTTTTGAGTGCCGTAGCTGCTTTGCGGCGTTGGCAAGGTGTCGTCTTCGATGAGATCAGGCATAGGAAAGCCAGGCACTTTGCCAAACACGGCTAAGGAACTTGCGAAAACGAAAGTCGGTTTACTTTGCAATGCACGGCAAGCTTCGAGCAATGAGCGGGTGGCTTCGTAGTTACTGCGCATGCCCAAGTCAAAATCAGCTTCGCATTCGCCACTGACGGCCGCGGCTAGGTGGAATACGACGTGGGTATTCGCTGACGGTAATTTATGCAGATTGAGCAAGTCGTTCAAATCACCCACCAGCGATACTATTTTTGTATCAGCCAGTAAATCTGCCGGTGCAGCGACACGGTCAGCCAAGGTGATGGTTTGAATATTTTGTGCCGCATTGCCGTTGAGAGCCAAGGAGCCTTGCGCCAACAAAGTGCGAGCCAATCGAACACCTAAAAATCCTGCGCCGCCAGTGATCAAAATATGCATCATTAAACCTTTATTTTGTAGTTACTCTTTAGAAATTACTTCTTCTATATTTTCTTTTTGGGGAGTTCAATTCCAGGGAAAATTTTAATAACTGCGCTGTCGTCTTCTTTAGCAAATCCTGCAGTTGAGGCTTGCATGAACATTTGATGCGCCGTGCTTGACAACGGCAGCGGGAATTTTGTAGCTCTAGCCATGTCTAAAACAATACCCAAGTCCTTGACGAAAATATCAACAGCAGACAGCGGTGTGTAATCCGCCGCCAGCACGTGCGCCATGCGGTTTTCAAACATCCAGCTGTTGCCAGCGCTGTTGGTGATGACTTCGTACAAAGCGTCTGGGTTAACGCCTTCGCGCAAGCCCAAAGCCATCGCCTCGGCTGCTGCAGCAATGTGCACGCCAGCGAGTAATTGGTTGATGATTTTGACTTTGCTGCCAGCGCCGGCAGAATCACCCAGTTTGTAAACTTTGGCAGCCATCGCATTTAGAAACGGTTCTGCAATCGTATAGGCTTCTGGCTTTCCTGCGGTCATCATCGTCATCTGGCCAGAAGCGGCTTTGGCTGCGCCGCCTGAAATGGGCGCGTCGATGTACAAAATTCCCATGGCTTCAAGTTTGGCTTCTAAGGCGACTGACCAATTCGGGTCCACCGTGGAGCACATCACAAACACACTGCCTGCCTTCATGGTTGCGGCGCAACCGTCTTTGCCGAACAAGGCAGATTCAGTTTGCGCTGCATTCACGACGACAGATACGATCACGTCGCAGCTGCTACCCAGTTCAGCCAAACTGTTGCAAGCCGTGCCGCCCTCTTTTGCAAACGCGCCAGATACTTCAGAGCGAATATCAAAGACCGAAGGTGAGTAATTGGCTCGTCGCAACGATTGCGCCATGCCGTTGCCCATAGCGCCAAGGCCAATCAAACCCACTTGAGGTGTTGGATTTTGTAGATGTGAAGGTGTCGTCATCTAATCATCATACCTTTAGATGGCGACCTCTTTTCACCCAATTACGAATTATTTCAATCCCAGCAATCGAATCGCATTTTCTTTCAAGATCAACGGTTTGACATTGTCTTTGAATCCTGCCTCCTCAAAGTCAGCCAACCAGCGGTCCGGGGTGATCAGTGGGTAGTCACTGCCAAACAAAATGCGGTCTTTCAGTAGCGTGTTTGCGTATTGAACGAGTTGCGGTGCAAAGTATTTGGGGCTCCAGCCAGACAGATCAATCCAAATATTGGGTTTGTGCAGCGCCAGTGAAATCGCCTCGTCTTGCCACGGCCAAGATGGGTGGGCGATGACGATTTGCATGTCGGGGAAGGCGATGGCCACGTCCTCGAGCAACATCGGGTTGGAGTTTTGCAGACGCAGACCGCCACCGCAGCGCATGCCACTGCCAATACCGCTGTGGCCGCTGTGAAAGATGGCAGGCAGCTTGTATTCGTTGATCACTTCGTAAATCGGCCACGCCATTTTGTCGGCGGGCAAAAAGCCTTGCACAGTCGGGTGAAACTTGAAACCTTTAACGCCGTGGTTTTCGACCAATCGACGCGCTTCACGCCCGCCCATCTTGCCTTTGTGCGGATCGATGGAGCCAAAAGCAATCATGATGTCGCTGTTCGCAGCAGCAGCATCGGCAATTTCTTCATTGGTGATACGTGCACGGCCCATTTGTGACTCGGCATCGACGGTGAAGTTGACGAAGCCAATTTTTTTCTCGCGGTAATAAGCAATCGTTTCGTCCATCGTCGGGCGTTTGCTGTTGCGAAAATATTTGTCAGCGGCGCGGTCGTATTCTTCGCCATAGTTGTCAAACGGGTTACGACACGACACTTCCAAGTGGGTGTGGGTGTCGATGGCGATGAGGTTTTTGTGATCCATGTAGTTTCTCCTGCCTAGGGTTTGTACTGATTAAAAAGTTGGAAATTTGTCTTGAATTAGTTATAAATCATAATCATAATCAGGTTTAATTTGAAAAGCAATGTCTTTCACTGAAATCATGACACAAAACAAAACAGCAAACAATTTGATCAGTTTAGAGTTTGTAGGTGATGCACAAGAAGTTGCCGTCATCCGTTTGACCCGACCCACCAAACGCAACGCCATCAACGATGCTTTGATGGCCGCGATCAGAAACGCTTTCGAAACGATGCCATCGCACGTCAAAGCTGCTGTGATAGCCGGCGAAGGCGACCACTTTTGCGCAGGCTTGGATTTAAGCGAGCTACAAGAGCGCGACGCTGGACGGGGCATGATGCATTCACGCTCTTGGCACACGGCGCTGGAGCGTGTGCAGTTTGGCCCTGTACCAGTTGTGGCCGCTTTACATGGCGCGGTGGTGGGCGGTGGCTTGGAGCTTGCAAGCAGTTGCCATATTCGAGTGGCTGATGAATCGACTTTTTATGCGCTTCCAGAAGGCAGTCGAGGCATTTTTGTTGGCGGTGGCGGCTCGGTGCGGATTCCTAAACTCATAGGCGCAGCGCGTATGGCAGACATGATGTTCACTGGACGCGTTTATAGCGCAGTTGAGGGTGAAAAAGTGGGTCTAGCTCAATACTTGGTACCTAAAGGCCAAGCGTTTGATAAAGCCTTAGAGCTTGCTAAACGTATTGCGCAAAACGCACCGCTCACCAATTACGCGCTGATGCACGCTCTGCCTCGCATCGCTGAGCAAAACGCTGACCACGGCTTCTTTACTGAATCCATGATGGCAGCTATCGCGCAAAGTGCGCCTGAAGCCAAAGCGCGTGTGAAAGCGTTTTTGGATGGAAAAGCTGACAAAGTACAGGCAAAGTAAAAACACAATTAAGTATTGTTCGCATGACAACGACTCAAACCCAACCCAAGTACCGTGCATTTGAATTCGGTGTGACCCGTGCTTCTGTCCAAAAAACAGGCGGTGTCACGTATTTACGCGCTGAAAATGAGCTGGAATCTTATGGCACGCGGTTGACCGACAGGCTGGTGTATTGGGCGAAAGCGGCACCCGACCGTACTTGGATGGCACGTCGCGGCGCAGATGGTCAGTGGGTCAAAATTTCTTATGCAGAAGCTTGGGACAAAGCGCAGCGCATTGGTCAATCGTTGCTCGATATGGGTTTGAGTGTGGACAAGCCAGTCGCGATTTTGAGCGAAAACAGCCTAGAGCACGCCTTGATCGCCATTGGCGCGATGACGGTTGGCATTCCGTACTGTAGCGTCTCACCTGCCTACAGTCTGCTGAGCCAGGATTTTGAAAAGCTCAAGCATATTTTTGCAACCATCACACCTGGTTTTGTGTACGCCAGTGATTGGGACAAATACGGCAAAGCAATCAATGCAGTTGCTCATTCAAATTTAATTATTGCTACAAATAATATAGCTATAAAGTCAATAAATGCAGCGGTTAAAGCCAAAAAAAACTTAAAATTTGATGATTTATATGCTGAAGCTATAGATTCTAAGCTTTCAACGGCAATGGCTGCAACTGGCCCTGAAACTATCGTTAAATTTCTCTTTACCAGCGGCTCTACCAAGCTGCCCAAAGGCGTGGTCAACACGCAAAAAATGATTTGTGCCAATGTGCAGCAAATCACGCAATCAATCCCGGCGATGACAGGTGAGCCTATGGTTTTGGTTGATTGGATGCCGTGGAACCACACATTTGGCGGGAATCATAACTTCAATTTGATTTTGCACCACGGTGGCACGATGTACATTGATGATGGCAAGCCTGTGCCAACATTACTGGGTGAAACATTGCGCAATCTGCGTGAAATTTCACCCACGATGTACCTGAATGTACCAACGGGTTTTGAGCAAATCGCTTTGGCGATGAAGGTGGATGATGCGAATGGCCGTCAGCTGCGAAAGTCGCTGTTGTCTCGCTGCAGTATGTTTTTTTACGCGGGTGCGGCTTTGGCACAGCCTATTTGGGATAGCTTGTTTGAAAGCCAAGAACAAGAAATTGGCGAAAGAATCGTGATGACGACGGGTTTAGGCATGACGGAGAGCTCACCCTTCGCTATTTTTGTGACCAGTCCGAACGTCAAAGCGGGGGATTTGGGGCTGCCTGCTCCGGGTATTGAGCTCAAATTAGTGCCCAATGGCGACAAAGTTGAAGTGCGCTACAAGGGGCCAAACATCACATCTGGCTATTGGCGTAATCATGAAGCCACCAACGAGAGTTTCGACGAAGAAGGCTTCTTTTGCACGGGTGATGCGGTGAAATGGATTGATGAAAATGACATTCATCAAGGTTTGAAGTTTGACGGGCGTATCGCGGAAGATTTCAAGTTATCGACGGGCACATTTGTCAGCGTTGGCCCGCTGCGCGCAAAAATCATTGCTGCTGGCGCACCTTATATACAAGACGTGGTCATCACCGGTTTGAATGAAAAAGAAGTGGGAGCGTTGATTCTGCCGGCACTCATTCCCTGCCGAAGAGTTTTAGGTTTAAGTGACAGTTCTACCTTAGCTGATATCGCTTCCCATCCCCAATTGCAAAAGGCTATGGCAAACATGGTGACCGAGCTGGCTAAATCAGCTACTGGCTCGTCTAGCCGCATAGCACGCGCGGTGGTGTTGACTGATCCACCCAATATCGACAGAGGCGAGATTACAGATAAAGGCAGTATCAACCAGCGAGCGGTGTTGAAGGAGCGTTCTGATTTGGTTGCCTCACTGTATGACGGCACTGTGCCGAAGCTGTTAAAACCCTAGCGCCAAAGTGTGCGTGCTCAGTTAAGATTTTGCGTTGAATTTTTGTTTGATATTTTAAAAGGAGACTCGTTATGGATCGTCGTATATTTACCCAAGCAAGTATTGGTGCAGCTATTACTGTCGCACTCAACCCGTCTGCATTTGCGCAGTCAACCATGCCTTTTGAGCAAGTCAAAGTGCTTTATGGCTTTCCGCCCGGCAGTGC
>JANPLX010000224.1:0-27156 GCA_031422495.1 Polaromonas sp.
ATAGGTGTTAAGCTTCGTGAATAAACATAGTCAAACTGCACCAAAGGCAAGCGAGCGGGGTAGGTGTGAAGCCGTTTTGCAGTGATGGGGTTTGCCTTGAATGCTTGAAGGTGGTGAACCTTCAGCGCCGCTGCGCTGGCAGAACCCCAATCATTGAAGTCGCCTGCCACTATGAGTGGCGCATCATGTGGGATCTCGCGCTGTATAAATGAGGTGAGTTGATCGATTTGCCGTCTTCGGCTGGCTTTGATCAAACCTAAATGCAACACAACAACATGGATGGATACGCCATGGATCAACACCTCGACATGCAATAGTCCGCGCTGTTCGAAGCGATGGTCAGACATGTCCTCGTGCTGATGCCGAATAACGGGCCAACATGTCAACAAGGCATTTCCATGCTCTCCGTGCTTGGTGATGGCATTGGTTTGATAAATCGACGTGTAGCCTAATGGTGCGAGAAAATCTGCTTGCTCTTGTGCGGGCCAATGGGAAAAACGCCTAGCTTCACCAAGGTGAGATTTACGCACTTCTTGCAGGCAAATGATGTCAGCATCAAATTGATCAACTGCTAGGCCAATGTTGTGAATCTCTAAGCGCCTACGAGGTACTAAGCCATTCACACCTTTGTGAATATTCCACGTGGCTACTCGCAGTGGCTGGCCAGCGTGGCTGTTTGGCTTATTGCTTACTTTATTCAAGTTGAGTTGAAGTTAATTCAATTGTTATTAAATTTAGCTTTGCGTTTATTTACAAAAGCATCCATACCTTCTTTTTGATCTTGCGTAGCAAAAAGAGCATGAAATAGGCGACGCTCAAACATGATGCCATCTGCCAATCCACCTTCAAAAGCGCGATTCACAGACTCTTTAGCCGCCATAAGCGCGATTGCCGAGTAATCGCAAATCATCAAGGCCGCCCCCAAGGCTTCGTCCATCAATTTTTCTAATGGTACAACGCGGCTCACCAAACCTGAGCGTTCAGCTTCAACGGCATCCATCATGCGTCCGGTCAATGCCATGTCCATAGCTTTGGCTTTACCCACAGCACGAGGCAGTCGCTGCGTACCACCAGCACCAGGAATCACGCCCAGTTTGATTTCTGGTTGTCCAAACTTGGCATTGTCAGCTGCAATGATGAAGTCACACATCATGGCCAGTTCGCAGCCACCACCCAATGCAAAGCCACTCACAGCAGCGATGACTGGTTTGCGAATGTTGCGAATATGCTCCCAATTTTTGGTTATGTAATCATTTTTATAAACGTCGGCAAAGGTATATGTCGCCATTGCACCAATATCTGCCCCAGCGGCAAAAGCTTTCTCACTGCCCGTAATAATCACGCAGCCAATCGCGTCGTCTGCATCGAAAGCTTGGAGTGCAGCACCAAGTTCATCCATCAGCTCACCATTCAAAGCGTTGAGTTGCTTAGGTCGATTTAAAGTGATAATGCCAACACGTGCTTGCGTGCTAACGATGAGGTTTTGGTAATTCATAAGTAAATTGAAATATATAAAATTGAAATATTTAAAAGTGAGTATTTAAATTATTTCACCAATTGATTCAATTGAATAATCGGTAAAAGAACGGCAAGCACAATCAACATCACAACCAAACCCATCGTCACGATAAGCAAGGGTTCAAGCAATGTTGCCAAATACAAGGCGCGACGCTGTACTTCTGAGCTGAGTTGCTTGGCCGCACGCGAGAGCATCAATGGCAACTGTCCCGTTTGTTCGCCAAGTCGCGCAAACATGCTAACAATGCCAGGAAAACGTTTCTTTTGACCAATGGCAGATGCCAAAGGTGCACCTTCGCGCACCAATACCAACGCGTCTAAAGCATCGGCGCGCATAGCACGGTTGTTTAATGTCATGGCTGCAGCTTGCAAACTTTTTAAGATGGGTACACCAGCGGTAGCTAACATGGCCAAAGTGCTTGCAAAGCGCGCAGCGTTGTAGCCTCGCGCTAATTTACCAATCAACGGAATATTGAGCCAAGCCGAGTCAAATTTTTCACGCACTTCATCATTACGCAGCGCAATTCTGGAGCCGATAGTCATTAAAATAATAGCAATCAACACAAGCCAGCCGTAATCTCTAACAAAATCACTGATGGCAAGCATGGCAACCGTTAAAAAAGGCAATGCTCGCTTGGTACCTGCAAATACATTGGCCACTTGTGGCACAACATAGCCGACTAAAAACAACACAATCACAATCGCTACTAAAGTCACAATGGCAGGATAAAGTGCAGCACCAATTAATTTGGATTTGAGCGCTTGCTGTTCTTCCAAATCATCAGCCAAGCGCTCAAGTACTTGTCCTAAGCTGCCGCTTTGCTCGCCTGCTCCAATAACGGCGGTATAAATGCTGGAGAATTCACGCGGATGTTGAGCGAGTGCTTTTGCAAAAGTGCTGCCAGCGTTCACTTCAGCACGTAAACTTGCTAATAAATTGCGCTGACGCTCGTCTTCTGCTTCGTCGGTGAGCGCCGTTAAAGCACGTTCAAGTGGTAGTCCAGAAGTGACAAGCCCCGCAATTTGACGTGTCCAAATGCTCAACCCCGTTGCATTGAAAATGCGACTCGCAAATAAAGTTCGGTTTAAGCCACCCGACGTGGAATTGCTTGTACCCTCGCCAACCACGGGTTCAACAGACAAAGGAACCAAGGATTGAGTACGCAGAAGACCACGAACGACGCGAGCCGACTCTCCTTCCATGACGCCTTTTCGGTTGTTGCCCTGTGCGTCTAATGCTTCAAAGGTATAGGCAGGCATGTGTTATTAAATTACTGATGATGTGCCGAAAAGATTTAGTCACGCGTGACACGTAGCAACTCTTCGCGAGAAGTCACACCTGAGAGCACCAAACGCTGTCCATCATCTCGCATTAAAGTCATGCCGGAAGACAATGCTGCCGCGCGAATATCTGCTTCGCTGGTGTGGTTGTGAATTTGTGCGCGTATGGCATCTGTCGTGGTCAACAATTCATAGATTCCAGTGCGACCTTGGTAACCTGTTTGACCACATTGTTTACAGCCCGCACCAGCACATTGTGTGCAGATTTTGCGCACTAGGCGTTGAGCCAGAACGCCTAGCAAACTAGAGCTGAGCAAGAAGGGTTCAACACCCATGTCCGTCAAACGTGTGACGGCGCTGGCAGAATCATTGGTATGCAAAGTAGCCAACACTAAATGCCCAGTGAGTGAGGCTTGAATCGCAATTTGTGCCGTTTCAAAATCGCGGATTTCGCCAATCATGATGACATCAGGGTCTTGACGCAAAATGGCACGCAACGCCTTGGCAAATGTCAAATCGATTTTGGCGTTGACTTGCGTTTGTCCCACCCCAGCTAGTTCATACTCAATTGGGTCTTCAACTGTCATGATATTTTGACTGCTAGCATCTAGTTGATGCAGTGCGGCATAGAGCGTCGTTGTTTTGCCAGATCCTGTTGGGCCAGTTACTAAAATAATGCCATGCGGTTGCGCAAGTAAACCGGTAAATCGTTTTAAGGTTTCGCCTTCCATGCCCACAGCTGCTAAGCTGAGTTTGCCTTCGGACTTGTCAAGCAAACGCAACACCGCACGTTCACCATGCGCACTAGGAAGGGTGCTGACGCGCACGTCCACAGACCGCGTGCCAATGCGTAAGCTGATGCGACCATCTTGCGGCAAACGCTTCTCGGAAATATCCAAATCAGCCATGATTTTCAAGCGCGAAATCAAGGCAGCATGCAAAGCTCGGTTGGGTTGCACCACTTCACGCAAAGTGCCATCTACGCGAAAACGCACGCTTGAATGGCGCTCGTAGGGTTCGATATGGATATCACTGGCACCATCTCGCGCTGCTTGTGTCAGCAGCGCATTCAGCATACGAATGATAGGTGCATCATCAGCGGCTTCAAGCAAATCCTCCACCGCCGGCAAGTCTTGCATCATGCGGCTCAAATCAGCATCTGATTCCACTTCACTAACAATAGAAGCCGCATTCGATTCGCCTTGGGCATATGCTTCACTGATGCGCTGTACCAACGAATCTTGTCCGACCGTTTGTACAGAAGCGACTTTGAATTTACGCATCACCTCAGACAAAGCATTGCGCGAGGTTGCATCATGCAAAAAAACAGTTAAATCTTGCCCGCTTTCTTCAAGCAACAATTGGTTTTGACGAGCGAAGGCGTAGGGTAGCGGGTATCGCATGTTTAATTAAGTGGCACTGTCTGAATTGATTTTACCGGTGCACGTGCAGGCAATACCTGGGTAGGCAAGATAGCCGATTCATTGACAGGAACAGCAAAGTTGTAAGACGGCTGAGCTGCCTTTTGACCACTGCGCATTAAGTCGTATCGGTCTAGCGATAGTTGCTCGGCTGCCGCGCCATCACGCACTACCACGGGACGTAAAAACACCATTAAATTGGTTTTCTTGCGGCTGCGTGATTCTGTTTTGAATAAGTTTCCAAACAAAGGAATGTCGCCCAGCAAAGGAACCTTTTCTTGGTTGCCAGAATACTCGTCTTGCAGCAAACCGCCCAGGACAATAATGCCACCATCTTCAACCAAAACATTGGTTTGAATCGAGCGTTTGTTAGTGATCAAACCCGTTGCAGAATTGATGGAGGATGCTTGCACGCTGCTCACCTCTTGATAAATTTCAAGTTTGATCGTGCCATTTTCGCTGATTTGAGGTTTTACTTTCAGTGTTAAACCCACATCTTTACGTTCAACGGTTTGGAACGGATTCACAGTGCCATTGGCGCCGCCCGCACTGGCAGCACTGTTGGTGTATTGACCAGTTACAAAGGGCACGTTTTGACCGATGATAATTTTTGCTTCTTCGTTATCAAGGGTTAACAAGGTCGGCGTAGACAAAATATTGCCTTCACCCGTTGTTTGCAAGAAGTTGGCAAATACACCCAGCACCGTTTTACCTGCAATAATTGTCCCCAATCCTATGTTCATACCAACGGCAGGCAGCACTGAAGGAGCTGTTGTCGAGGTTGCTGTTGTCGACAAACCTGACAGTGCGAGTGCCAAAAGATTTTTACCGCCAGAGCCAAAATTCGTGCCTATGGCGCCTAAATTATTCGGATCGGTTCTTTGCCCCAAAGCGTTTTGCCATTGAATGCCAAATTCAGCGGCTTTGTCCGAATTGATTTCTGCAATCAAAGACTCCACGTACACTTGGGCGCGACGCGAGTCTAGCTGGTCAATGATCGCTCGCAATTGCCGGTATTGTGGTTCTGCTGCGGTGATGACCAACGAATTTGTCGCTGGATCAGCTTGTATCTGCCCACCTGTAGATGGTTGTGCCGAAGCTTGTGTGCTTCCAGATGCGGCTGTATTAGCACCAGTTGCAACTTGTGCAGGTGCGGTAGGTGTACGCACTATAGCGCCAGCCCCAGCACTTGCTGTCGTACTAGATTCAGATGCTAAAGCAGCGCGCAATGTCACTGCTAATTTAAGTGCATCTGCATTTTTTAGAAAAACCACGTGCACATTACCAGACGCATTTTGTGAACTAGGCTGATCAAGTTTGGCAACCAGTGATTTGACCAAGGCAAGACGCGCAGCGTTCGCCGTTCGCACTATCAATGAATTGCTGCGCGGCTCTGAAATAATGGTTGTTTTAACGCTAGTATCCACCTGCCCAACTACTGCTCCAGTCGCACCAGAATCAACCAAACGCGTAACCAGCGGTGCTAAATCGCTGGACAACGCGTGTTTCAATGGAATAATTTCTACATCTGTTGCGCCAGGGATGTCACTAGCGGCAATGATGCGTGCGATGCGCTGCAAGTTATCAACATAATCAGTGATGACCAACGAATTCGTACTTGGGTTGATATTGATGGTGTTGTTTGGACTAATCAAAGGTCGTAAAATCGGCAACAGATTGGCAGCAGAGTCGTAATTAAGGTTGAAGATCTGAGTCACGATTTGGTTGTTGCCCGCTTTGGAAGGCGCACCGCCAGCGGAGACCACACTGGTAATCAATTTGGCATCCGCCTCGGGCACCACTTTGTAAATGCCTTGCGATTCAACCACCACCACACCCTGCAAACGCAGCGTGGTTACAAATTGGTTGTAAGCAGCCAAAGGTGACAGCGCTTTTTCGCTGGACAAATTCATCGTGCCTTTAACGCGTGGATCAACCACCAGATTGCGTCCAGTGATCACACCCATGGTTCGTGCTACAGCTTCAATTTCAGCGTTTACAAAATTCAAAGTAACAGGTTCCCCTTGTTTTTGAGCATATAAACTAGCTGGAGCTATCGTCATTGATGCCACCAATGCTATTGAAAATGTAGCAATATATGTTTTTAAAGACGTGATAATTGCTCGTATCTCAAAGATGCGATTAAAAGGAATAAAGCGGTGTAAATGATCCATGTAACTATTAGCCTACAGTGATGATGGAACGCGGCCCGACGCGGCGTCCAAGGATGTCTAAAAAATTGCTCAACGCAGCTTCAAAGCCTGGCGCGGCACTTGCCTCACCGTTGAAACGCCAGCGGTTTCCCGTCAATTGCCCGGTTCCCGATAATAGCAAGCTGCCGCTAAGGGTTTCAAGCTTCAAACTTGGCGCTACAGCGCCTTGGCTTCCTTGAAAATTAAGTCTATAACTGCCTACGGGACGTAAGGTGGATAGCTGAGTTGACGCATCAATCACGTCCAAAGCAGCTTTTCCCTCTAACTTTAATTGTTCATTAAGCCATTCTAACGCCAGTGCTTCGGTGCTGAGCTTCAGCGACGCTTCAAGTTTCAGCGTGTTAAATGGCGCCCCCAAACCGGTTAGCAAGCTAGCAGGCCAAGTGGATTGGCTGGGTTCTACAATCGCACTGATGCCGGAAAATCTAGGTATAACTAGTAAATTCACGTTTTGTGTGGTGCAGCAGTCAGCATCAATCAAGACTCTTAATTTCAAGGTTGGCGTCGGTTTAAACCGCCAGTGAATCCGTCCAGGCAGCGTCGTCGCATCACGGCTGCCAGCGCCGCCAGAAAAAACCAATTGGCCAGAGCCTCGCCACACAGTTCCTGAAGGTTCATTGAGCACGATGCGGCCTTGGCTACCCAGCGTCAAGGCTTTACCCAACCAAGCGGCTGGCACAAACAACACCGCAGCTATCAGCAAACCTAGCAACGCGCCCAAGCCAGCCCACAGCCATGGTTGCGCAGGAAGATGTGTTTTATTGATCATTTTTTAGGTAAATTCAGCACCAGCGTGCCGTCCCAGCCATCACCAATTTTGTTAAGCTTAGCCTCACCAGGCAAAGCGCGTGCGTTGACACGGGCTTGTGTTAGCCACTGTGCCAGTTCTTGCGGGTTGGCATTTTTCAGCGTCAGCGTAGCGCGTTCACCGGAGAGATTTAACTGAGCAGCGCTGCCAAAGCGCTGGGAGACAGTGCTTTGCAAGGCTTTTTGTGCTTCATCCAGCCCAAGTTTCGGCTGACTTTGCAACGTTTTTGCTTCTATGCTAAGTGCACGCATGCTTTGCAGTTTGGCGTCCAAAGCGCGGTGCTGCTCAGGTGCATCTTTGAGGATTTTGAGCGCTGGCGCGATGGCAAGTAACCATAACAATACTGCCAAAATGACCCAAAAAGCAACCAAAATCAAGCGCCGCTCGCTCATTTTGAGTTGACGCCAATAATTTAAGTAAGTTTCCATCATGGTGCCGCCTGCAGTTTCATGCTGGTTGTATCGCCCGTTTGGGTGAGCGTATAGCCCAGTGTTTTGAGCTTGGCTTGCGCCGCCGTTAATTCGCTACCAGCGAGTTTAATACCTTTTAAATTAATACCATTTGCTATATATTCAATAGCATTTGGAGTTATAAATACGCCGGCTGTAGTCGAATTAACACCACTAAATGCGGAAAGCATGCTTTCAAAATTCTGAGCCGTGTTCGCACCTGTAGATTGCCGTAATACGCTCAATTCACGACCCATTTGTTGCGGTGCATCCACCACGACTTTGACATTTGGGAACGATTGCGTCAGCAAATTGTTCATCTGCGTGCGTTTGGCGCTCAAGCTGCTTTTCTGTTGCCATGCCCACACATTCAAGCCCACGATATTTGCCAATAAAAACGCAGCTAAACCCCAGCGCGCAGGTCGCCAAGCAGGTGATTGCCAAAAGTTTTGCCAATGCCGAATCACGCTTTTCACGCCTTGGCTGTCGCCGCTCAAACTTTGCTCAAACTGCGCCAACTCCCACAGCGAGGTAGCGCTTTGCAGCAAACCTTCGGAATGCTGGCGCAGCGCTACCTTGTGCGAGAAGATTTGTTCAGCCAGTGCGACGACGGCAGGCTCCGCCAAAATCGGCGTTTCAGGCGAAAAGTTGGCTAAAAGAGCACCCAATACACCACTGGTGTCGCCTGCGCGCAGCGGCACGGTGATCACACCTTGAGCATCAGCGCGGGTGATCCACGCTTCTTCAGGCACACCCGACACCACAATTTGCGTTTCATTTTGTGGCCAAAACTCCGGCACGACTTGGGTGATGCGACAACCCGCCGCATCAAACATTTGTAGGTTGCCGGTGAGCCAAGCCTTGTCGCAGGCTGCGACCCACATGCCTACTGCGGCTTTACCGGTTTGCGCTTCTGGTGACAGCGCCAACGCCATCGCACTGGTGTCGTCAAGCAGGCGTTCTTCTAGTAAGCCGTCCAAGGCAGCTCGCAAACGCGCTTTGGGTACTTTGGGCAAATCTATTTGGTGCCAAGACAAGGCATGTGCAGGCACTACCAAAATCGTTGCATCAGCTTTGGCTAGCTCGCTCAAAGTTGCAACACCGCTCTTTCCACGATTTTGTGCGTCGTTAGACAACACATAGTGATAAGACGCATTGCCATTGCCAGCCAAGCTGGGATAGGGCAGGGAGACGATCAACTTACTCATAGGCGCATTGTAGGGGGCAGAAAGTGGGTTTGTTGCATGAAAGCTCAGTTAA
Source organism: Polaromonas sp. (assembly GCA_031422495.1). Classification (GTDB taxonomy): domain Bacteria; phylum Pseudomonadota; class Gammaproteobacteria; order Burkholderiales; family Burkholderiaceae_C; genus Aalborgiella. Next base: position 8,951 of record JANPLX010000224.1, read on the forward strand.
GTTCATGGTTTTGCTACAGAATTGTTTGAAACTATGTCAGCAGCGGCCAGCACCGCCCGCTCGCGCCACAGGGTTTTGACGTTGCTTTGCGTGTCGCGTTGCACCAAAGACTGCTCTTCCACCACGGTTTGCTCTAGGCGAATACGTCCGCTGACTTCAAAAAACCGCGTTGCCACGCTGTGCTGCGTCTCTTGCAGCTTGCCGCTCAAAGCGGGCACTTTGGTAGCTGCATCGGCAATACTGGGAAAGTGCGCACTTTCGCGGGCGGACACAGTTAGTTTCGCATCAGCCAGCTGTAAACCGGGGGCAACGGCATAGATCACCTCAGCGGCCGCCGTGTTGATATTCACGGTGGTGCGCTCAGGTAGCAGTGTGATGTAGGGTGTGAGCTTGGCCAAGGTTGCAGGTCTTAGCCCCAACCAGGTCAACTGTCGTACCCGCTGCGGCATCAAGGGCGCCGTTGTCGGTGCATTTGTTTGAAGCGCATCTTTTAACTTGCTAACGAAGTCATCAAGCTCTGGCGCTGGCAAGTTCAGTAGCTCAAACAACCTTTTGAAGGCAGCAGCATCTGGCGCAGACACTTGTCCCGCACTGATCAAGTTAAACACATTCAGTTTAGATTGTGCATCCACCATACCACCTGATAAAAATGCATCAACCTGCTCTTCAGCCGTCAAACCACCCGTGTTGTTCTTGTCAGCGGCCAAAAAGGTAGACAAACGCGACTCTTCCAGTGGTACAGCCCACGGCTCCGCCAGATGGTCGGTCGTCGCGGCGCGGCCATCAAGTCGCAAAATCAAGCGTGACCAGTCTAAAGCACCGATCAAGAGCCAGGCCACTTGCACGCGGCCGCGCTCGGCAATTTCAACTTCAACACTGCGCCACTGCTGCCACAGTGCCGCAGCGGCAAAGGTGGCAACCAAAGTCACGGTCAACATGGCGGACAGCAGCGCTGCACCCAAGTTGTGCTTTGGGCTAGGTTTGCGGTTGATTGATGCGTGCTTCATCATCTGCCACCACCCAAGGTAGGGCGTCCCCAATCACGCGTGATGTTGCCCACCAAGGCTTGCCCTTGTGCCAAAGTCAGCACCAAGCGAATACCGTCTGGCAATTTGGGCGCATTTAACCCTGCAACTGCTCCAACATCGAAGCTGCCTACGGCACTACTCCATACATTGTTGTTGTAGTAAAAAACTTGCCAAGCATCAATCGATGCAACTGATACTTCCCGTTTTCTGTCCGCTTCGTTGCCTTCTTTTGACCAAGTGAGTGCTTGTTGCCATGCAGATTGCAACTCTGCGCGCGTTTTGAGTGGTTCAGACTGCCAGCGCAGCCACGTTTTTTTATTGTCGACGGCACGCTGGCTCCACGCTACCACGCGAATGCTGTCGCCTTTGCCTCCATCTTCTGCATAATTTCTAGTCAAACGCAGGAGATCACCGTCGTATTCCAGGCCACTAACACCAGCAACGTTGGCTTGCAGGCTAATCGCATCTAAATCAGTTTGCCATTGCGATAAACCCGCTTGTAGTGCCAAAACGCCATCTGTGTTCGCTTGGGTTTGGCTTTGCACCCGTGTCATGCCATCAAGCCCTCGCCAGCTCAGCAAAGCCAACAAAGCCATCACCACCAACGCGACTAACAGCTCAACCAGCGTGAATCCGCGTTGAATGCGATGCATAGGCAGCGACTTCTTCATCAAAACCGCCCCACAATGGTTGAGAGTTTGATGACGCTTCTGTCGCTCTTATCGCCTTGAAAAACCTCAGTATCAACCCGCACGAAGCTGGGGTTAGGCGTTGTGCTCACCGTCATTTTTCCAAGCATCGTTTTACCCGCCTGCTCGCAGCTAAACGTGCTGTCGCCCGCGTTGGGCATGGCTTTGCTCAGGCGCACTTTGATAAGTTCGTTTTCCACGCACACTTGCCCCAAAAGCACGTCAGACAAACGCTGCGCATTGTTCACCAACGAATCCGTCGCACGCATGCCCGCCAAGAGTGCAATCGACACAATGCCTAAAGCGACCAGAACCTCAATCAGCGTGAAACCTTTTGCTTTTTTCACTGGCTTTGGTTGCTAGATTTGATAGCAAAGGGCCGAATCCCGTCGGTCGACAGTGTCAAGCTGCGATCGGCATGCCGCAGCACCAGCTCTTGCTGCGCAATCACCGGCTCTGGCCCCAGTGCCAAGCGGCTGCTGGCGTCCACCATCGTCTCAATGTTCAGCCAAGTTTTCGGGTATTTCACCAAATCTTCCATCTCACCGGTTGTGCTGTTTTTGATTTTCGCGGCACCTTCAAACTCAAAGCCACTGTCTGTCGGCTTCCAAGTGATCGCCAAACCACTGGCGCGTGACTGCGCTCGGGCTGAGTCTAGCAAGGCAGATAACCGCAGCGCTTCACGCTCTAGCGCCGTGGCTGAGGCATCTGGAATCGCCATCATCACACCCGCACTGGCAATGGCGATGATGGCGACCACCACCATCAGCTCCATCAAGGTAAAGCCGCGCTCTTTCAAGTCGCTAATATTTAGGCGATGTTTGATGCTGTTGCTGGCCTTATTGCCAAGAGCCAATGTCCGCATTTTTACCCTCACCACCGGCCACGCCGTCAGCACCAAAACTCATCACATCAATCTCTTTGTTGACGCCTGGGTTCAAATATTGGTATGGCCGTCCCCATGGATCATTCGGCAGTTTTTCGATATAACCTTTCCAGTTACCGGGCGCGGGGCCAGCGGTTGGGCGGCTAGACAGTGCTTGCAGCCCTTGCTCACCCGTTGGGAAATTTTGGTTGTCTAGTTTGTAAAGTTTCAGCGCTTGCATGATGTTGTTCACATCGGTTTTCGCCACGGCCACACGCGCATCGTCGTCACGACCAATCACATTTGGCAAAATCACCGCCGCCAACACGCCAATGATGACCACCACCACCATCAGCTCAATCAGCGTGAAACCACGCGTCAAACTTTTCGCAAAGCGATGCTGAAAGCCCTTTAAGCTCTGCATAGCGTCTTGATTTTGAAATTTCTGCTGCAACATGTAAGTTCTACCTCTTATATAGCCGTTAAATAGTCGTCAAATAGTCTTTTCAGACACCGATTTACAAATTAAATTCCAGATTCCATCATAATCGCCTTATGAAGATTGCCAACGCTCACGCTGGAACCAATACTTGGACTTTACGCACCTTTACATTCTTGGTATGGGTGGCGGTGGGGCTGTGCGCGGCGTATTGGGCGTTTAAATTCGTCACCACCAAACCCGTAGAAGCCACCGCTGCGATGGCCACTTCAGCCGTGGTGGTTGACTCAAAAGCCGTCGCCAAGCTTTTGGGTGCTACAGACAATATAGCTGCTAAACCGGTAAGTGCGCCTACTGTTAAATTAGCCCTCTTTGGACTAGCGACCACAGCCACTGGTCATGGCGTAGCCCTCATCGCCACCGAAGACAAACCCGCCAAACCTTACCGCGTGGGCGCCAAGGTCACGGACGACTTGGTCCTCAAATCCATCAGCAAGGTAGACGCCGTTTTGGCCGCTTCCATCACCGCGCCCGAAAGCCAAAAATTATCACTGCCAGACCGCAAACCCGCCACTTTTGTAGCAACAGCCGCAGCTTCGCAGAAGCAAGCGCCCACTGCCACCTTGCCTGCTACCAATAGTGCGACCCCAGCTTATCCCAATTCTGCAGGCACCCTTAACCCGGTCTTAGTCGAGTCTATGCGCCAGCCCCCCATCAGCCGTTTTGCCCCACGTGCGGCAGGTGTGGCGGCAGGTGCACCTCCAGGCGCACCTGCCATGCCAGTTCAAGCCCCAGTCAACCCCGCCATGCCAAGTACCATCAACCCCTCTGCCGCAGCATCCTCAGCCGCTACAGCCACCCCACAATCTGCCATCAGTCCCAAGTCCGATACAGCAACAGCTGAAGGCGTTGCTCGGTAATGCTCTTTTCTATGTAATTTAGACTCTTTTTGCTATAAATTTAATAGCTAATTAGTAAATAAATACGCCGGCTACAGCCATTTATATGCTCCTACAGCGTCATAATTCACGCATATGCTGTAAAAAGCACAAAAGCAGCTTTAAAACAGACCTCGCAGCTACAATTAACACATGCAAACCCCCAAAGCGCACCGCAAACCTTGGACTATCGTTTTTCCGGATGTTTGGATTCACGCTGACGAATCGGCCGTAAAACGCCACCCAAATTACATGCTCGCAAAATCGGGCGATACTGATCAGGCGGCTTTGCTGGTGAATGCGTTGATAAATACAGCCGTTATTGAGCAAATGCGCAGTTTGCAGAGTTTTTCGCCCATTTTGATCAGCGTACATGCTGAGGAGGAAATGGGTAAAAACGCGATTCCTGAGGTTATGGCGGACATATTGTCTGCTGCGCTTGGTTGGCCAACTGAGCCTGATGTGGTGCAAGCCAATGTGGTGAACCACACTGGCGCAGACGGGTTCTCGCGAATGGCGCGGCAGGCTGTATTTGCTGGAAACATCGTGGCGGGCAGTAATTACGTCATTGTGGATGATTTTATTGGGCAAGGCGGCACGGTGGCGAACCTGCGGGGGCATATTGAAACTTTAGGTGGCAAGGTCTTGGCGGCCACTGTGTTGACGGGAAAGCCGTTTTCGGCAAAACTTAGCTTGTCTGCATCGCAGTTGGCGCTATTGAGAGAAAAACATGGGAACAATGGAAATGGGATCGAAACTTGGTGGATTGACTACTTCGGATTCGGCTTTGACTGCCTCACAGAGTCAGAAGCGCGCTACCTCATCCGCACCCCGGATGCTGAGCACATCCGAGATCGCATCATTGCGTCAACATAAGCAGGATGTGGCACGACACATGCAGAATAAGTTACTGTTGAATAAAAAAAACGATATTAATTTAGTAGCACCTTAGGCAATAAACACGTCAGTTAGAGTCATTTTCACGCCTTAAAATGACTGTTTCCAAGTGGTTTTACTGAAAAGCGCAATTATTCCCGTTTTATTCAGGCCAGACTAAACCGATAAATCCCATCGGTGCAAAACTCGCGCTTTAATTCACCTTTAAACCACAAAAAGTGCAAATGTGCGATCACTTCACCCATGGCGAAGGTGGTTTGGTGCAAATCTAGCTCTCGCTTGAACATCACGGGCAGCACGTCGGCGGCGCTGCTGGGTCGCTCGGTGCAGGTGTCGCGCACTTCGGTTAAGCGCTCGGCGTGGTGGTCGTGCAATTGTTGGATGCGTTCGTGAATGCCGACAAAGGGCTTGCCGTGCGATGGCAGGGTGAGGGTGTCTGGCGCGCAGGGGGCGAATTTGTCGATGGAGTCTAAAAACAGTTGCAGCGCATTGGACTCGGGCTCGGTGTTGTAAACGCTGACATTGGTGGAGATGCGCGGCAGCATCATATCGCCACCTATTAAGATTTTGGACGCTTCACAATACAGCGCGATGTGCTCGGGCGCATGGCCGTAGCCGCTGATGCAGCGCCACTCTCTGATGTTATTTTTGCTACCAATTCGGATGATGTCGCCATCCATCATGCGGCGGTAGCTGCGTGGTATGTCTGGCACCAGGCTGGTGAAGTAGTTTGAGCGGGCTTTGAGCTTTTCTTGAGAAACGAGGTCAACCAAGCCGTGTTTGGCAAAAAACTGGGCGCTTTCCAGACCGTCAAACCCCGAGTTTGGCGCGCAAGCCATGCGCACCACGTGGTAGTCCATGCCGCTCATCCACAGCGCCACCCCCCAGCGCTCGCACAGCCAATGCGCTAGGCCGACGTGGTCGGGGTGCATGTGGGTGACGATGACGCGGATGATGGGTAAGCCTTCCAGCGCGTTGACAAACACTTGCTCCCACTGCGCGCGCGATTCGGGTCTGTCAATGCAGCAGTCCACCACGGTCCAGCCGTCCTGGCCGTCCAAGTTATCTCGCAAGAGCCATAAATTGATGTGGTTCAGCGCAAAAGGCAAACCGATGCGTAGCCATTTCACGCCGGGTGCAACGACGACGGCATGGCCAAAGTCAGGCAGCGTCTCGCCCAACGGGTAATGCAGTTTGCGTTCCAGCTCGTTCATGGGGCTGGAGACGTAGGGTTTAGCGTCGGGCTTTTCAGTTGTTTTTTGCGTCATAATCGGTCGAATTAGTGATTGACCTTTACGTAAACGTCAATCTTGGGAGTCATCTTAACCTAAGTGGTTTTATAAATAGTATTAATTCATGAGCGTTCAGTACACCATCAGCGACTTGGCCAAAGAGTTTGACCTGACCACGCGGGCGATCCGGTTTTACGAAGACATGGGTTTGCTTCGCCCGCAGCGCGAAGGCGTCGGTGGTCGCAGCCGCGTGTACAGCGCCAGAGACCGCACTCGGCTCAAGTTGACCTTGCGAGCAAAACGCTTGGGTTTGTCGCTCACCGAGGCGAAAGACATCATCGACCTGTACGACAGCCCGCGCGACACGGGTGTGCAATTGCAAAAGTTTTTGTCAGTCTTGGCTACGCACAAGCTAGAGCTTGAGGAGCAAATGACGGATTTGCAAGCCAACTTAGACGAAGTAAAAACGCACGAGAAAGAAGCCAAAGCCTTGCTCAGTAAACTTGATAACAAGTCAGCTATGAAGGCACCAAGCAAGGCTTCAAAGTAGCCTACTTTTTATAAACCAAATCGCGTAAAAACAAGCTCAATTCGGGCACATACGTCACCACCATCAAGCAGCCCAAAATCACCAAAACAAAGGGCAGCAAATAGGGGATGATGCGGTCTAGCGAGATTTTGGCCACGGTGCAGGCGGCAAACAAATTGACGCCAAAAGGCGGGGTGATCATGCCCAGTGCCAAGTTCACCACCATCACCAAGCCGAAGTGAATCGGGTCAATGCCAAAGTGCACCGCTACGGGTGCCAAAATCGGTGCCAGCACGATGATGGCAGCGCTGGTTTCAATGAACATACCAATGATGAACAAGGCAGCGTTGACACCCAGCAAAAAGTAAAATGGTGTCTGCAGAGCCTCTTTGAGAAACACGCCAATCGCATCCGGCACGCCGGCGCGGGTGATCAAAAACGCAAACAAACCCGCATTAGCGATGATGAACATGATCACCGCGCTGGAGATCACGGATTTGCGCAAAATGGGGTACAAGCTTTTGAAGTTGATTTCGCGGTAAATCACCGTGCCGACCACCAAGGCATAAAAAACCGAAACGGCTGAGGCCTCTGTCGGCGTGAAAATACCGCCGTAAATGCCACCCAAAATAATCACCGGCATCAACAGCGCCCAGCCAGCTTGCCAGGTCGCTTTGCCAAAGCTCAAGCGGCCATCGCCATCGTTTTTGCCCCACCCTTTGAAGCGGCAATAAATATGCACAAACAACATCAGCGCAACGCCAATAAAAATACCCGGCCCAAAGCCAGCGATGAACATCTCGCCGATCGACACCTCCGCACTCACGCCGTACAAAATCATCGGGATACTGGGCGGAATGATCACACCCAGCTCGGCGCTGGTGGCTTGCAGCGCGGCTGCAAAGGGTGTCGGGTAGCCGTGTTTGATCAACGCAGGAATCAAAATCGCACCAATCGCAAACGTGGTGGCGACAGATGATCCTGATACCGCTGCAAAAATCATGCAAGTGAGCACACACGTCATCGGCAAGCCGCCTTGCACACCGCCCACGATAGATTTGGCAAACTCCACCAATCGGCGCGAGATACCTCCGGTTTCCATGATGTTGCCCGCCAAGATAAAAAATGGAATCGCTGCCAGTGGAAACTTGTTCATGGCGTTGAACATTTCTTTGACCGAAATCAGCATATTCGCATTGCCAATTTGTATGCCCACCATGGATGCCAAGCCAATCGACACCGCCACAGAAATGGTGAGTGCAAAGCACAGCACCATGGTGATAATCATGATGGTGCTCATTGCGCAGTCTCCAGTTCCAAGCGCTGTGGGTCTAGCAAATTGCCGAAGATGCCAAAGACGCAAAACAAACCGCCCACTGGCATCGCCAGATAAGCCCAAAACATAGACACGCCTTCCAGCCCGATGACGGACTGCACAGCGCCACGGTTAGCGTAGTTCCAACCCCAGTAAATAATCAGCAAAATCAACAACATAGCTGCAGCAAACACCACAAAATCAAGCACGCGCTTTAACTTTGGCGGACTCCAGCGGTACAGCACGTCTACACTGACCATCGCACCTTGGCGAAAGGCGGTGGGAATGCCTAAAAACACCATCCAAATCAAGCTAAAGCGAATCAACACCTCGGTCCATTCAGCCGGCTGTTCCAATACAAATCGGGTGACGATTTGGAACATGCCTAGGCAGGATGCGATCACCAACATCGCGCAGGCTGCGAGCATGGAGGCGTGGGTTGTCCAATGCTCCAGCTTCAAAAAAGTGTTTTTCACAGTTAAAACCTTTAAATCAATAAAAATACGCCGTTACTAGCCTTATTTAAGCTGTAGCCGGCGTATTTGTTGCCTAAGTAGCTATTAAATAAATAGCAATTTAAGCTGACTTTGTATCTAAGAAATTACTTCACAGCGCGAATTTTGTCGATTTCAGCTTTGCCAAATTGCTTTTCAAACTCAGCATTCACAGGGCCGAGCACAGCAACAAACTTGGCTTTATCCAAATTCTCAACCACGCTCATGCCCTTGCTTTTCAGCTCAGCAGCGCCTTTGGCATCGTCTTCGTCCACCCGTGCGCGGTTGGCTTTCACTGCCTCTTTCGCAGCTTCCATGAAGGCGGTTTTATCAGCGGCAGAGAGCTTGTCAAAAGCGGCTTTGCTCATCAACATCACGCAGGGTGAATAGACGTGGCCAGTCAGTGACAAATGCTTTTGCACTTGGTCAAATTTAGCTGCCATGATGACGGACAACGGGTTTTCTTGGCCGTCCACAGTGCCTTGTTGAAGCGCAGTGAAGACTTCAGGGAAAGCCATCGGTGTAGGCACAATTCCGAAGCCCTTGTAAGCGGCAATATGCACTGGGTTTTCCATGGTGCGCATTTTCAAGCCCTTCAAATCGTCAGGCGAATTCACCGCACGCTTGCTGTTGGTCATGTGGCGCACACCGTTTTCACCCCAAGCCAGCGCTTTGAAGCCTTTGGCCTCAAACTTGGCCAACATCGCTTGGCCAATAGGGCCGTCCAACACCGCACGTGCATGCGCTTTGTCGCGGAACAGGAAAGGAATGTCAAAAATGCGCGCTTCTGGCACAAAATTTGGCACAGGACCGGTGGAGGTGAAGGTCAATTCCTGCGTGCCCAATTGCACCGCTTCAATCGACTCACGCTCACCACCGAGTGAACCCGAGTAAAAATTTTGAATCTTGATCCGACCTTGGGTACGCTTTTCAACTTCTTTGGCAAACACATCCACACCAACACCTTGGTGCGAGTTTTGCGCAATAGAAATGCTAGAACGCATGGTTGTCTGCGCAGCAGCAGCAGCAACCAAGCCAAAAGCCAAAGCGGCGGCGGTAAAAATGGAAGTGAGTTTCATCAAAAATTCTCCAATTAAAAATGAGTAAAAACAACGGATGCGTGATCTTATCTCAGGGCATCCATGAAAGGCTGTAAACCAGCCTCAAACGCCAGCTAGGCTAGGGAAAACGAGGAGTTATTTCAATCTCTAACTTCTAGATTTTTTTATGTGAATATTACCCAAATACTTGGGTGTTCTTTGCTCCAAAAAGCCTGCCTGCCGTCTGAAAATCTGGTTTATTGATTGACATTGCAACAACGGTTCTCTTACAAATTTGTAACTTTAACCTTAATTTTTATGACGCAGTAATTTAATAAGCGTAGGATAAAGTTTTATTTGTAGAAAATATGATTCTTTTTGTTTGTTTTTGTTAACTTTTTAAAAAGGCGCTGCTATGAAAAAACTATTCATCTTATTGGCCGCTGTGCTAACTTTTACAACCACAGCGTTTGCGCAAATCGGTAGCGCAGACAAAGACTTGGTGTTTACACCCATCACCCCTTGCCGCATTGTTGACACTCGCAGTGCTGGTGGTGCAGTTCTAGCAGGCTCAACGCGCGTCTTCAAAGCTTGGGGGGCAAACTACACAGCGCAAGGTGGTAGCCTTACCAATTGTGGCCTGCTGCAGAGCAACGATGTAGCAGCTTTGGCGCTCAATTTGGTGGTGGTTGCGCCATCTGCTGACGGCTATGTCACGGCGTATCCAGTCGGTGTTGCAAGACCAAACGCTTCGACCCTCAACTACAAGCCAAACGACGTACTGGCCAACAGCGCCATTTTAAAAGTTAACCAAACAACCTCCGATTGGAATCTTTACTCCCTCGCCACCACACATTTGGTGGTGGATGTGGTGGGGTATTACAGCAAGCCAGCGCCGACTGCGCTGGAATGTTTGTCAGTGAGTGATGGAAATACGACGGTACCTGCTTCTATTGCGCTACAAAGCGTTACCGCACCATTTTGCGACGCTGGCTACTCAAAAACTGCAACATCGTGTAGTTTTTTTGGCAATCAATTGGTGGTAAGAAGAACTGAGACCAGCAGTTTGGACGCTACTGGTGCAACATCCTCCTGCACCTACGATAACCCCGCTCCTACTGCACAAAATGTATTTATAACTTCTACTTGCTGCCGTATTCCAGGACGATAAATCCTAGTTTTAAATTCAAAAAGCCGCCAGACTCACATCTAGCGGCTTTTTTCATGTGAATAGTACCCAAAAACTTGGGTGTTAAAAGCGCCAAAAATTAGTCGACCTTTTGTACATTGGGTATCAACACTGACATTATTAGCGTGTTGTTTGTATTGTTTGTGTTGTTTTATTTTCGAACTTGTAACTTTTTCCTTAACTTTGAATACACCTTGAATTTATAAGCTTATTATGAGGTTTCATTTATTGGGAGTGCGATTGTTTGCTTTTTATTAACTTTACATAAGGGGATGCAATGAAAAAACTTTTGATCATGTTGGCCGCCGCGCTAACTTTCACGACGACAGCGTTTGCGCAAATTGGTAGCTTGTCTGCTGATTTGGTGTTTACGCCCATCACCCCGTGCCGTATTTTGGACACGCGGTTAATAGGAGGAGGAGCTGGGACGCCGATTGCGGCTGGTACCACTAGTAGCTACTTTACGGGAGGAGTTGCTAGCTTCGCTGGTGCAGGTGGTTCAGCCACCAATTGCGGCCTCCAGACTGCTGGGTTGAATATTGCTGCAGTAGCTGTCAATTTCGTCGCAGTTGGACCCTCTGCAGCAGGCTACATCACTGTCTTTCCTGCTGGCGGTGCGCAGCCTACAGCGTCTACGCTCAACTACACCGCTGGCGAAGTTGTTGCCAATTCCGCTATAGTGAAAGTCTCTCAAGTTTCGAGCACAGCAATGTCTATTTATAGCTTAGCCACAACGCATGTGGTGGCGGATGTGACTGGGTATTACTCTAAACCAATATCAGCAGGTTCGCTTGAATGTACGCTGGTTACTGCGAATCATTCTTTAGCTATCAACTTTGCAAGTTATCAGTACAGTACGGCAACATGTCCTGCAACACACCCTGTCGTGGTATCGCCTTATTGCTACAATAATGATAACCCGAGTGTGTACTCGACTGGTAGCGCCGCCAACGGCTTTGGGAACTTTGGTGGTCCATGGTGTGGTTGGCGTAATGTGTCTGGTGCCGCTGCCAGCGTTATTCAGGGTCAAACTTGTTGCCGTATTCCAGGACGATAAAGCCTAGTAATTTCAACAAAAAAGCCGCCAGACTCTCATCTGGCGGCTTTTTGCATTACAGCTAAGTAAGTGCTTACAAACCCGCAGAAGCACGTAGCGCTGCAACTTTGTCTGTCTTTTCCCACGTGAATTCTGGCTCGTCGCGGCCGAAGTGGCCGTAGGCGGCTGTTTTTTCGTAGATGGGGCGAAGCAAATCTAGCATTTGGATGATGCCTTTTGGACGCAGGTCAAAGTGCTCTTGCACCAAGGCGGACAATTTCTCGTCAGACAGCAAGGTTTCCAAATAGCCGAAAATTAATTTGTATGTCATTTTCTTTTAATATAGAATTCAGCCGTTATTTGTCATAACTAAACCTGAAAAAATCCAAATGCAAAATAATCGTTTAAAAACAATGAAGCAAGCCAGCACATTAATGCTAGCTTTGTCGGCGGCTTTTTTGGTTGCCGCTTGCGGTAGCGGATCGGGAACTCCGACAGCGGATGCCACAGCTGCAAATACAACGCCAAGTCCTACACCGACGCCGACGCCAACACCAGCGCCAACGCCTGCGCCGACTCCCACACCAGCTTCAATCTTCAGACTAGTTCCTAAGGCGGGCGGTGGTAGCTATGCTTTAACGGAATGCGTTTTTGACAGTTCTACTGGATTAATGTGGCAAGGCCGGACTACCACTGGTTTGCGAGCAAGCTATAACGGTTACACCAATTACGACGACACCAACGCATTGCAAATTAACTATCCTTTGGGTGGCGTGCCAGGGCCACTAGCGCCAACACAGGCACAGGTCAATGCTAGTGATAATTCAGTAGGTTTCAAAAACGCCGTCAATGCAACTGCTTTGTGTGGTTTCAGTGATTGGAGGGTGCCTACGCGAGATGATCTAAGAAGTTTGGAATATACGACAGATACTAATCCTATAGCGTGGTTTCCAAATATTGGAACGTCACATTTTTGGTCTTCGACACTAGGCACGGCTGATGCTGGTGCAGCATATTCCGTTGATGTTGCAGGATCCATGCCAAACGTTAGTCTACAACGCGGTAGTCGAATTGCGGTTATGTTAGTACGATAAAGTACCCCAATATCAAAGAAGCCGCCAGACTCACATCTGGCGGCTTTTTGCTTTTCAGCTAAGTGAGTGCTTACAAACCCGCAGACGCACGCAGCGCTGCAACTTTGTCTGTCTTTTCCCAAGTGAACTCTGGCTCGTCACGACCGAAGTGGCCGTAGGCGGCGGTCTTTTCGTAGATGGGGCGCAGCAAATCTAGCATCAAGATGATGCCTTTGGGGCGCAGGTCAAAGTGCTCTTGCACCAAGGCGGACAATTTCTCGTCAGACATGATGCCGGTGCCTTCGGTGTAGACGGTGACGTTCATCGGCTTGGCCACGCCAATCGCGTAGGCGACTTGGATCTGGCACTGCTTGGCCAAGCCAGCGGCGACGATGTTTTTTGCGACATAACGTGCTGCGTAAGCGGCAGAGCGGTCAACTTTCGATGGGTCTTTGCCTGAGAAAGCGCCGCCACCGTGTGGGCAAGCGCCGCCGTAGGTGTCCACAATGATTTTGCGACCTGTCAAACCGCAATCGCCTTGCGGACCGCCGATGACGAAACGACCGGTGGGGTTGATCAAGTACTTGGTGTCTTTGGTGATCATTTCTTTTGGTAAGACCGGCAAAATGATTTGCTCAATCACAGAGTCAATGAAGCTTTGCTTCATTTTGTGCTGCGTCTCTGACTGGTCTGGATCGTGCTGGCTAGACAACACCACGGTGTCGATGCTGACGGGTTTGCCGTCCACATAGCGCATGGTCACTTGGCTTTTGGCATCTGGGCGCAGGTAAGGCATGCGGCCATCTTTACGCAACTGCGCTTGGCGCTCGACCAAACGGTGCGCGTAGTAAATCGGCGCTGGCATCAAATCAGGCGTTTCGTCACAGGCATAGCCAAACATCAGGCCTTGGTCGCCCGCGCCGATGTTGAGGTGGTCATCGCTAGCGTGGTCCACACCTTGGGCAATGTCGTTGGACTGCTTGTCATAGCAGACCATGACCGCGCAGCCTTTGTAGTCAATACCGTAGTCGGTGTTGTCGTAGCCAATGCGTTTGATGGTGTCACGCGCAACTTGGATGTAGTCCACGTGTGCGTTGGTGGTGATTTCACCTGCCAAAAACGACCAAGCCGGTGTTGCACAAGGTCTCAGCAGCGACGCGGCTACGTGGGTCTTGCTTGAAAATAGCGTCGAGAATAGCGTCAGAAATCTGGTCGGCCACCTTGTCTGGGTGGCCTTCAGAGACGGATTCGGATGTGAAGAGGAAATCGCTTGCCATGGTTATAAACTCCATAAGGTGTAACTTTTTGAGGGTCACGGTTTAAAAGGACGCGTTGCCTTGAACCTTAGGAGCCTTGGCGAACGCTTTAGCAGATATCTTTAACGTCGCCCTGCAAGTAGTTCAGTTAACTCAGCGACACCTAGGATTTTAGCAGAAAACGTGATTTTGGCTAGCAAGTAAGTATTGAAATAAGAATTGATGTAGGGCGAATGTAACTTGCAAAAGCTTAGCGTTATGTTTATGCTGTGCATTATTGAAAGATAGTTTATGACCATATTCCAACGTTTTTATACAGCATGGGTGTGCTCGGGTGTCGCACTCGTCGCGGCTTGCAATCCGGTTCCTCTGTCCGTCGTAGCGGCAGACTTCAGTATCAACGACGTGAAAGGCACCAACACGACGACGACTGGCACGAGCACAACGACGACAGGCACGACTGCAACGACTTCGACGACCGCGTCGACTGCTACTAGCACTACAAGCGCAAGTAGTGCGCAAAGTGTCACGATTGATCTGACGAGCAAAGAAACCTGCTCTACCCTGACCAGCCTGGTTGCCAAGGTGGCGCTGGACGAAGGGGTAAAGATCAGCCCCGACCCAGCTGTGGCGCGCGACTACACCAGCCCGGTCACCTTCACGGTCACAGAAGCTTATGGCGGCAAAGTGACTTACAGCGTCACGGTTAAAGGCAAAGCCTGCGCGACAACGACTGCTACGACAACGCCAAACGTGTCCGGTACTAGCCCACTCACCTGCACAGTAGCCCCGATTGGTAGCACGGGCTACAGCTTGGTTTTCAAAGCCTGCGACACCGGTTTTGCCAACAACACGGTGATGTATTACGACAAAACCGAGTGCGTGCGAGACAACAAAACGGGGCTTATTTGGGAAGGTAAAACGACGTCTGGCTTGCGATCTGTAGACAACGAATACAACAATCTAGACAGCACAAGCCTGCTTCAAATTGCTGCAAACACGGTTCCATCAACAACAGCTACGCCAGCGCGCAGCCCCACACAAGCTGAAATCGACGCGCCCGACAATGCCATCGGCTATAAAAACAATGTGAATGCGCTCAATTTGTGCGGCTTTAAAGATTGGCGCATGCCGACCCTAGTCGAGCTGCAAACCCTGCGTTTGCCAGGCACCAGCACGCAAATTGACTTGACCTGGTTTTCCAATACCAACTTCAACGGCTACTACACCACATCCACACAGTTTGGCACGCAAGCAGAGCGCGCATCAGTCGTCCAGTTTGGAGCAGGTACAGTGGATAACTGGCTGCGTGACGGCACGGTGTGGCACCCCACATTAGGTGCGCTGCCTTTCCGCGAAAATTCTGTGCGGCTGGTACGTTCAGCGTTTTAAGCTCTGACTTTCAGTTAAAAAACAAAATAACTTAGGCGATACTCTGTCTTTATTGGTTTTGATTTAAAAATCTTTATACCGTTTTAGCGAGTCGCGTTTGGGTATGTTTTTTCTTTTCAAGTTATTCAGTTTTTTACCACTCTGGCTGGCGCACGGTATCGGCGCAGCGCTGGGTTGGGTCGTCTTCGCGCTATCGGCCACGTACAGAGGGCGGTTTCTAGCTAACAGCAGGTTGGCGGGTTACACGTTTGCAGAGGTGAAAGGCGCAGTTGCCAGCAGTGGCAGGTTGATCGCGGAACTGCCTAAATTGTGGATGAGCACAGCTGGCAAATCAAAAGGCAAAGCCGAAGCACCGTTTACATGGCAAGGCGTAAAGCACATTGAAGCCGCTTACGCTACGGGCAAAGGTGTGATTTTTTTGACGCCACATTTGGGCAGCTTTGAGATGATTGGCCAAGCGTGGGGGCAAGATTTTGGACCCAAATTTGGGGCATTCACTGTATTGTTTAGACCCGCACGCAAGGCATGGTTGGCAGAATTGGTCGCCAATTCGCGGAATCGCCCAGGCCTTGCCACCGTACCGACCAATTTGTCTGGCGTGCGGCAAATGATCAAAGCGCTGCGCAAAGGCGAAGCTGTGGGCTTGCTGCCCGACCAAGTGCCGCCCGACGGTATGGGGCTGTGGACCCCGTTTTTTGGCAAAAACGCGTACACCATGACCTTGGCGGCGCGGCTGTCTGCGCAAACAGGTGCAACTGTATTGGTTGGTTTCGGTGAACGCTTGCCGTGGGGCCAGGGTTATAACTTGCAAATTTTCCCATTAAAACAAACACTTAGCGACAATCTAGAAACCGCTGTTCAGCAAATGAATGGCGAGATGGAAGCGCTGATTCGCAGTTGCCCGACGCAGTTTTTGTGGGGCTATGGGCGGTATAAAGAACCAAGAAAAGAGCCGAGAAAAGAAACGGAGAAAGTGTCATTGGAAACACAGTCATGAGCGAGCTAGGCTCAAAACTAGGCGCTTACTTGGCGATTGGCTTTATGCGGCTTTTGGCGATTTTGCCCTTAAGCTGGGTTCGTGGGCTGGGTTGGTTACTGGGAAGTTTGTTGTTTTACGTGATTCGGTCGCGCCGACGCGTTGCCGAGATCAATTTATCGCTATGTTTTCCAGAGCACTCTAGGCAACAAATACGACGGCTAGCGCGTCAAAACTTCGTCTATTTCATGCAAGCGCTGTTGGACAGAGGTTGGCTGTGGCACGGCAGTGCGGCAGTGACTTTGCGCCGTTTGAAGCTGACTGGCGCGATTGAGCAACTGCAAAACGACGAGCCCGTGGTACTTTTCGTGCCGCATTTTGTGGGGTTGGACGCTGGTAATACCGCGTTTACCCAGCAAATACCGCGCAAACTGATCACGATTTACACCAACCAAGCCAATAAAACGATGGACGCCTGGATATTGCAGCGCCGCGCCCGTTTCGGTAATGTCCGCTTGTTTGGTCGCATCGCTGGGGTGAAAGAGATTGTCGCCGCCTTGCGCTCTGGTGAAATGCTGGGCATCTTGCCTGATATGGGTTTTGGCCCTGAAGAATCAATTGTTGTGCCGTTTTATGGCATCCCGACCTATACTGTGCCATCGCTGCATCGGTTTACGCGGCTAGGTAAATCAAAAGGATCGGCTAAATTAGTGCCCGTATTGAATCGGATGACAAAATATGGTTATGAAGTTAACATATTACCCGCTTGGGAAAATTTCCCCACGGATAATATGCAAGCAGATACAGCACGGATGAATAAAGAATTAGAAACTTATATTGCGACCATGCCGGCGCAGTATTTTTGGGTGCATAAAAGGTTTAAAAATCGTCCAGCGGGTGAACAATCAGTTTATTAGCTTATTTTAGATTATTTAGAGTATTTAAGATAATTTAACGGGTAAAAATGGCTGTAGCCGGCGTATTTATTGATTAAATAGCTATTTTATTTATAGCAATATGGATGTATATTTATGTCATTTAAGTATATTTTTAAAAGTTTAAGGAGAATGTTTATGTTCATAATTTATACAATCATTATTTTGGTTGTCGTATTATTGCTGGCAGCACAATTCGGATTACTCTCAGGCAAACAGCCTAATAATATTGGTGTGAACAATGAACGCTTAAAACCTCCGTCAAAAACCCGCAATAGCGTTAGCAGCCAAGCGCATTTACATACAGACAATGCGCAAATGCAATATGCGAGTATTGAGCCACTGCCTTTTAAAAATAACAGTGCCGCTGCGTCTATGCAGTCGCTATTGGCTGTATTAAAAAGTATGCCAGGTGTGACGATTGTGGATGCCAAGCCAGATTACATCTACGCGCATTCACAAACCAAATGGTTGAAGTTTGTCGACGATGTGGAGTTTTGGGTGAATCCCGCCAAAGGCGTGATCGAAGCTCGTAGTGCCAGCCGCTTAGGGCGCGAAGATTTTGGTGTCAACAGAAAGCGGATAGATGCTATTCGTGCCGCATATATGGCTCATTAGGTTCAAATTAGGCAAAGTAGTCATCATCGGCTACTTTTTAGATAAAAATGATTATAGCCGGCGTATTTATTGCCTCTATGGCTATTAAAAATATAGCAAACCTAGTTAAACCTAGTTAAACTTAGTTAAACTTAGTTAAGATAAGAACGCTTTTAAATACCCAGCCACCAGCTGCGGCTGCTCATGAATAATCCAATGCGTGGCATCCTCAACGGGTATCAAGGTCAGATTTTTAATGTACGCATCTAAGCCGTCAATCAACTCT
>JANPLX010000225.1:0-4848 GCA_031422495.1 Polaromonas sp.
GGAACGAAATCAGTTTCAGGGTCATAGGGCAGGCTTTTGAAAATGCTTTTGTTGGTGGTGAGAAAAGACGCGGGTGACACTGCAAGCGTGTAGCCATCGGCTGCTGCCTTGGCCACTAATGGCATGCCAATTTGACCTGAGCCGCCTGCACGGTTGTCGACCACAAAAGGCTGTCCCATCGATGTGCTTAGCTTTTGGCCAAGGGTGCGCGCAATCATGTCTACGCTGCCACCCGCTGGCAGGGCAACGATCAGCTTGACCGGTTGATCGGGGTATTTGCTTTGTGCTGCGGCTTGGCAAACAAATAACAAGGCAGCCAGCGTGCCAGTTAGCAATATTGAAATGCGTCGAGTGAACATGCGTGAATCTCCGTGGGTATATTAATTATCAAATTGCACAGCCCGCCAGATAGGCTAGAAATGCAAAAAAATTATAGCAATTTACATGCCACACGAGATAAACAAAGGCAGCTTAACGGAGACTTTTTAGCGCTTTGGCGGCATCTTTCACTAGCGCAGGCCCGCTGTAAATTAAGCCGGTGTAGATTTGAACCAAATCTGCCCCGGCTTTTATTTTGCTCACTGCGTCTTGCGCGGTAATTACCCCGCCTACACCAATGATGGGGTAAGTCTTGCCCAAGGCTTTACGCAGTTGGCGAATCACCTCGTTGCTAGCTTCCAGCACGGGCGCGCCGCTTAAGCCGCCAGCCTCCTCGGCATGCGGCAGGCCTTTGACGGCTTCGCGGCTGAGGGTGGTGTTGGTCGCTACGACGCCATCCATTTTGTGGCGCAAGAGCGTGGCGGCGATGACGTCGATTTGGGCGGCGTCCAGGTCAGGGGCGATTTTGACGAAAATGGGGACGGATTTGCCGTGTTTTTGCGTCAAAAGGGTGCGTTCGGCGGCGATGGCGCTCAAAAGCGCGTCCAACGCTTCGTCACTTTGCAGGGCGCGCAAGTTTTTGGTGTTTGGGCTGGAGATGTTGACGGTCACGTAGTCAGCATGCGGGTAGACGCCGCGCAGGCCGATCAAATAGTCGTCGGTCGCGTTTTCAATCGGGGTGGCGGCGTTTTTGCCGATGTTCAGACCCAGCAACATGGGATTTGCGGTGTTGGCGCTGCGGAATTTGGCTTTTTGGACGTTGGCCAAGAAAGCGTCCAAACCTTCGTTGTTGAAGCCAAGACGGTTGATCAGCGCATTGGCCTCAGGCAGGCGAAACATGCGGGGTTTGGGGTTGCCGGGCTGCTCCAGTGGGGTCACGGTGCCAACTTCTACAAAGCCGAAGCCCATCGCACCCAGTCCGTCGATGGCTCTGGCGTTTTTGTCCAAACCAGCTGCCATGCCGACGCGGTTAGGGAATTTCAAGCCGGCGAGGGTGATCGGATCGTCCACCCGTCCATTGCAATACGCCCAAGTCAGCGGCGTGCCCTGCGTGGCGGTCAAGCCCGCCATGGTGACGTCATGGGCGGTTTCGGCATCTAGACCAAACAAAAAGGGGCGGGCGAGGGCGTAGGGGAGTAAGGACATTGGATAATAGAAGTTAGATTTCCCTATTTTCTCAGAAAGTTTCCAGATGACCCAAGACGAACTCAAAACACTGGTCGGCCAAGCCGCTTTGCAATATGTGGTGGCAGGCGAAATTGTCGGCGTGGGCACGGGGTCGACGGTGAACAAGTTCATCGACGCACTGGCGACCATCAAAGGCACGATCAAGGGTGCGGTATCCAGCTCGGTAGCGAGCACCGAGCGTCTCAAAGCGCTGGGTATTCCGGTGTTTGACGCGAACGACGTAACCGAACTGGCCGTTTACATCGACGGCGCCGACGAAATCGACCACGCAGGTTACATGGTCAAAGGCGGCGGAGCAGCGCTGACGCGCGAGAAGATTGTGGCGGCGCTGTCCAAGCAGTTCGTCTGCATTGCCGACGAAAGCAAGCTGGTCAACGTGCTGGGCGCCTTCCCGATACCCGTAGAGGTGATCCCCATGGCGACCCAACGCGTTATGCAGCAGTTCGCCGCGATGGGCGGCGTGTGTAGCGTTCGCCAAAAAGATGGACAGCCCTTGGTGACAGACAACGGACAGCACATTGTTGACGTGCTGAACCTAAAAATCACCGACCCGTTGGCGTTTGAATCCACCGTGAACCAATGGCCAGGTGTGGTGACGGTTGGCGTGTTTGCGCACCAGAAGGCGACGGTTTGTTTGTTGGGGACTTCAACGGGAGTGAAGACGTTAAGGTTTTAGTTATGATACCGAATGGCTAGTCAGTTGTTTACACGTAATATTAACTGTTAAGTACTTATCAATGTCTGCGATCAAACCTCCATCTGCTGTTGAGCGAGTCTCAGGTAGTCTCGCGATAGAGGCTTTGCTGACGACGGTTGCTGCAGCAGCAGGAACACCTCTTGCTGCCTTACTTCCTGCACTTAGTAAATCACTTGCCGCAGAACGACATAAACAGCGAGTCGAGGCAACTCTTTGGGATATGAATGATGTGCTTGCAAGCCACGAAGCTCAGTTGAGAAGTTTGACCGATCAGCAATACAAATTCATTAATGAGACCGTTCTTGCTATGCTTCACACCACAAGCGAAGAGAAGATGGCGCTGCTTCGAAATGCGGTTCAGAACGGTTTGGCCGCTGTTGAACTCCCTTCGCAAGAAGCAGTCTTTCTGAGCCGCATCATTCGGGATATTTCGTTTGAAGAGGCAAACTTTCTTCTACAGAATTTTAACTACAAAAGAATCTGGCTGAACGAGACTGCTCATGACGATGAAGGGCGCAATACGCTTGTCATAAAACCAAATACAACTGAAGGACATGTTGTTTTGGGCCTGATTATGCTCGGTCTTATTACAACCGCTGAACCTACATGGGACGAAAGCGGTCATTTGAAATTTTCTCCATTTGTGGCAAAGCTAATTACGCTGTTAGAGGCGCCGCGTGCCTAATGAAGTCGCTAAACTAAGTAGAGATTTTGCAGCTTAGGTTAACTTTGATTATTTGCTAACACTAAAAATAAAGAGAAGATATGAAATCTATTGCAGTATTTACAAGTTTAATCCTCAGTGTTTCTGTATACGCAAAGCCTGTTGAGATGTGGGAATGTCAACAAGATAGTTTCAGTGATTGGAGAAATATTCTAGTTGTTGCTACAGTTGAGGAGGGGCGTCAGAAGGGTAGCATTGAGGTAGCTGGCATATCGCATGTTGCAACGTTTTCTATTCAAGGTTTCGACAGGCGCTGGGACTTCGGTCAACAACAGAGATCCGGAGGATACTCTTTTGTAGTACGCCCAGATGGTTCTGCGAGGTACTACGACTTCCGATTACAAGGGCCAACCAAACCCAGCAATTTCATGTTCTGTCGTAAACGACTTGATTAATGCGCCATTTCCATAATCATTTACAACAATGCAAAGCCCTATAGTAATACCAATGCTTTCTGAAACTAAGAACAATCGAGCTGAATTTGCATTTCAGCTTCAAGATACAAGCGTTCGCGGTGGGGAGCTGTTGATTTCAGACCCTTGCAAATGGAAAGTGCTGGAAGACGAACATGTTTCAGCTAACCTAGCTAAGATCGCGATTTTGGGCGATTCAAAGATTTAAAAACTGCGAATCCGCTGGTTTAAAAACTTTCACAATCATTTTTTCGTCTATTTTTACGCCATGACGTGCATGTTTGTTTGTTGGGGTCGTCAACGGGTGTGCAGACGCTTAATTTTTATATAAATCGACGTTAGCAATTGTATTTGTTGCCCAATAAGCTATATTATTTATAGCAAGTATTGTGTTTTATTGAAACGTGTCAGCCAATACACGTATGCCTCCTCCGTTCGTAGGCTATAGTGCAGGTAGCGAATTTGTTCACGTAACTGATCCAGCAGCCGGGTTGACGTAAAAACCGGTATGCTGGTTTTCCTGAAGTTGTTATGACTGATCATTCAAACTGTATACCGGCTGTAAGCCATTAACTTAGAGGTCTTCTATGGCAGTGACGTGGCTAGCAGCCGGTAAACTAGTTCTTGCCAACCTCGACACCATAGTTGACGTGGCGAAGCCACTGTTTACTCGAAAGAAGGTCGAGTCACTGCCAAGTCAAACAGACCTGATCAATCAGCTGATCTCCGAACTTCAAGCGGCATCCTCAAGAAACACAGAGCAGATCAAAGAGCTTGCCGCCCAACTCAAGCAGGTTGTCACCGCATTGAATCAGGCAGAATTGAATGCTGCCGCCGAGCGGGAGAAGGCGCGAAGACTGGTCATTGCCGCCATTTCAATTTCAATTCTGTCTCTCATGGTGACCATAGTGCCAATGTTAGTGCGATGACTTCTAACAACGCGTAAGAGTGCCGGCGCAGACCACCCAGTTAACCCAGGAGCGTTCATGCAGACTCACAGCCTTCAAGACAAGCGCGTTCTCATCACCCACGCGCACGCGTTCATGGGTCCTGCCCTGTGCGAGGTTTTCGCTTTGCATGGCGCCACCGTCATCGCAAGCACAGAGCCGTTGCTGAGCACTGGCGCGGTAGCCTCCCTGGTCGCGGCCGCTGAACGCGTCGACATTCTCGTTGTCAATTTGGCAATTCCGGCGCCAACGACCGAGGTGACGCTAGTGTCTGAAGAAGAGTGGAACGACACATTCGAGGCCCTTGTTCATCCACTTCCGCGATTGTTCCAGGCCGTTCTGCCTGCAATGATCGAACGGCGTGCCGGCAAGATCCTTGTCATGGGTAGTGCGTCAGCGCTGCGCGGCATGAAGCGCGCATCGACCTACAGCGCCGCTCGTGGTGCGCAACTCGCGTACGTTCAAGCCGTCGGCGTGGAAGTCGCCATCCACAATGTCCAG
>JANPLX010000226.1:0-11267 GCA_031422495.1 Polaromonas sp.
GTAAGTTGGATGCTTGGTTTCTGGGTAAACACCAACTACACGACCGTTGCGGTCAGCTTTGGCATTTTCAGTTTTGACTAGCTCCAAAATTTCGCGAAACGTAGGAACTTCAAACTTGCCATTAAACGACTGATCACGTTCCGCCATGGTTTGATTCACATGCAGGGTTTTAAGTTCGGCCAAGGTGAAATCAGCGGCAAACCAACCAGTTTCAGCAACGCCGTCCATGATGACGGTCGTTTTCCGGTTTGCAAATTCAGATCGTGCCGCCACATTGGTGGTGTTGGTGATGTTGGGTTCATGTCGCGCCACCAAATGGCCATCTTTGGTCACCACCAAATCGGGTTCTACAAAGTCAGCCCCCATTTCAATAGCTTTTTTGTAGCCTGCCAAGGTGTGCTCAGGCAAATAGCCGCTCGCGCCACGGTGCGCCAAGACCAGTGGCAATGAACCATATAGCGTCGGATACTTTGCGTTCATGTGCGAAAACATACCGCCGCTCGTACAAGCCACCATCAGTGTTGCGACCGCCAGTGCCGCCCCCCTTAGTCCGCGATTGAAGTGTTTCATCCATGTCTCCATGAGCAGATTGAGTTCAAATGCTAATTATTGAAAAGCTACCTCAGCGAAACTCCGCAACTTGCGGCTATGCAGTTGATCCATGCCGCGTTCACGCAACAGCTCTACGGTACGTATGCCAATACGTAAGTGCTGATCTACCCGCTCGCGGTAAAAATGGTTAGCCATACCGGGTAACTTGATCTCGCCATGTAACGGCTTGTCACTCACGCACAATAGGGTTCCATACGGCACCCTAAAGCGGAAACCATTCGCAGCAATCGTCGCACTCTCCATGTCCAGTGCGACAGCACGGCTTTGGCTGAAGCGGCGCTGCGGCTGGTTGCTCGGGAGCAGCTCCCAGTTGCGATTGTCCGTAGACGCTACCGTACCAGTGCGCATGATGTGTTTCAGCTCCACACCTTGCAAATGCGTCACGTCCGCCACAGCTTGCTCGAGTGCGACTTGGATTTCAGCCAGCGCTGGAATCGGCACCCACAACGGGAGCTCTTCATCCAGCACATGGTCTTCTCGCACATAGCCGTGGGCGAGCACGTAATCGCCCAGCTGCTGCGAATTCCGCAATCCAGCGCAGTGGCCGAGCATGATCCAAGCATGCGGACGCAGTACCGCAATGTGGTCAGTGATGTTTTTAGCATTCGCCGGTCCCACACCAATGTTAACCATGCTGATGCCGCTTCGGTCAGCCCTGATCAGGTGATAACCGGGCATTTGAGGCAATCTTGGCGGTTGAGCACCTAGAGCATCAGATAATTCTGCGACCTTCCCGACACGCCGCGTGACCACATTACCAGGCTCGATGAAGGCAATGTACTCGCTGTCCGGGTTCGACATCGCCTCATGGCCGAGTTTAACGAACTCGTCAATGTAAAACTGGTAATTGGTGAACAGCAAAAAGTTTTGAAACCACTCGGGTGCAGTTCCCGTGTAATGGCGTAGACGGTGCAGCGAATAGTCAACCCGTGGCGCCGTAAACAAAGACAACGGCTGCGCCTCTCCCGCACGCGGCTCATACGTACCGTTGGCGATACCATCGTCCATGGCCGCCAAGTCAGGCAAGTCAAACACATCACGC
Organism: Polaromonas sp.; assembly: GCA_031422495.1. GTDB lineage: Bacteria > Pseudomonadota > Gammaproteobacteria > Burkholderiales > Burkholderiaceae_C > Aalborgiella. The sequence continues at coordinate 1,655 of JANPLX010000226.1, forward strand.
ATCAGTGCGCGACGCTCAAAGCTCATGCTGCCTTCAACGTGATCATGCTCAGCGAACGAAAAATGAATCGGAATCGGCTGCGAGCTGGTGCCAATTTCTAAAACAACTTTGTGGTTTTGCAACAGCAACTGAAATTGCTCGAAGTAATAACTAGCGTACAAATCCGGCCGCGTCAGCGTCGTCTCAAAGCGACCTGGCCCAGCCACAAAACCATAACTCAAACGCGCCAAATCAGGTAGATCGGAGCGTGAAACACGTTCAGTATGAATGCGCACAAACGGATAACAAGCGCGAACCTTTTGCGTCACTTTTTGCGGCTCTGTCTTGTTATCCGACGAACCGCCGTTCACGAACTGTTGCATCGCGCTACGCAAGTGATCGATTTGAGCGTTATAAATCTTTTGAACTTGCGCTAATGCTTGAGCGGCGTCGGTGAATTGGGCAGGAGCAATAAAAGCAGGTAATTGGTACATATGACTATTGTGCTACGAACCGGTTACCACGGTGTGACAGGTTTTTGAAGCATGCTAGCCTTCTCTATCATGTTTGTTCCTTGGCTATCGAAGTATAGATTATCGATACTTTAAGCATCAATTTTCTATAAAAGATCAACATTAAAACATCTCACCTTGCAAAGACAAGGCAAAATCTCAGCAATTCATCAAAGGAATCGACATGGGCAAATCTTTGCGTCTTTCTGAAAAATGGTTTCACCGCGGCCTGTGGCTGGTGGCGCTGGTGTTTGCCGGCTTTTTGATCGGGCTGGGCGGCACGGTGGTGGGCGATTTGCCCAAGGTTGAAAAGCAGCTTGAGCTGAACGACTTTATGGACAAAACCGCCAGCGACGCGCTACGCAACACCATCAAAGCTTCTGATGAGGCGGTCAAAGAAGCAACGGGGGTGATGGCGCAGTCCCGACTCAAACGTAACGTGGCCCGATCCGACTTGGAAGCCGCGAGTGAAACCTTCAACAACTGGCTAGCCACCCGCCGTGTGACGCAGCGTGCGGACCAGGATGCGGAATTGATAGCGCGCACCCAAGCCCTAGATGCGTTAAAAAGCAAAGAACGTGCCGCCGTTGCAACTATTGAAGCCCAACAACAGACGATCTTGAATGCACAGCAGGCTGCTGATAAAGCGCGCAGCTTTTTAAACGAACAAGAGCAAGCCGCCCAGAAAACGCTGGCCAGCGAGTCACGCCGACTTGAGTTGCGGGTGTTTTTATACCGCCTGGCCTTGACGCTGCCTTTGTTGGTGGTGGCGAGCTGGCTGTTTTTGAAAAAACGCAAAGGCACCTACTGGCCATTCGTGTGGGGCTTTATCTTCTTTGCACTGTTCGCCTTTTTTGTGGAACTGGTGCCCTATTTGCCCAGCTACGGCGGCTATGTGCGCTATGCGGTAGGCATCATCGTCACCGTGCTGATTGGGCGGCAGGCCATTGTGTCGCTGAACCGCTACTTGGAAAAGCAAAAACTGGCCGAGCAATTGCCCGATATGCAACGCCGTGGGGAATTGAGCTACGACACCGCGCTAACGCGTCTGTCCAAAGCCGTCTGCCCTGGCTGCGAGCGGGCGGTAGATTTGAAAAACACAGACATCGACTTTTGCCCACATTGCGGTATCAGCCTGTTTGACCACTGCCAGCCTTGCAATGCGCGCAAAAGCGCTTTTTCAAAGTTTTGCCATGCATGTGGTACAACTGCTACAAATAAAATAGCTGCTTAGGCAATAAATACGCCGGCTCGAGCCATAAATGACCATTATTCACAGCCTTAGCTTTTAGCCGGCTCCCGCATCGTCACAAACTCCTCGGCTACTGTCGGGTGAATACCAATGGTACTGTCAAACATGGCTTTGGTCGCGCCGGCTTTCATGGCGACGGCGAAGCCTTGGACGATTTCACCTGCATCGGGACCGACCATGTGCAAGCCGACAACGCGATCGGAGGCGGTTTCAACCAAGAGCTTCATGAACGTGCGCTCGGTGCTGCCGCTCAAAGTGTGTTTCAGCGCTTTGAACTCGCTTTTGAAGACAGCGATGGCGCCGAATTCTTTACGTGCATCGGCTTCCGAGTAGCCCACCGTACCGATATTGGGGTGGGTGAAAACGGCGGTGGGGATGAACTGGTAGCTCATACTGCGGGCAGCTTTGCCGACGAGTGGGCCGAATAAGTGGTCGACCAAAACCATCGCCTCGCCCAACGCCACGGGCGTCAACTGCACCCGCGCGGTCACGTCGCCCACGGCGTAGATTGAAGGCACGTTGGTTTGGTATTGCTCATTCACCACCACCGCGCCGTCGGCACTTTGGCACACCCCCAGCGCCTCCAACCCCAAACCCTGCACGTTGGGCACGCGGCCGGTGGCGTAAAGGATGGCATCCACAGTCAGCGTGCCGCCCTGCTCCAGACTTAACTCCAACCCCAGCGCCGTGCGGTGAATGGCGACCACCCCAGCATTCAAACGCAGATCCACCCCGGTTTTGCGCATCTCGGCGGCGATAAAGTGGCGAATATCCTCGTCAAAACCGCGCAAAATTTGTTCCCCGCGGTACAACTGCGTCACTCTTGAGCCCAAGCCATTGAAAATCGAGGCAAATTCACAAGCGATATAGCCACCGCCCACCACCAACAGCCGTTTGGGGAAAGTGGGCAGATCAAACATCTCATTAGAAGTGAGCACGTGTTCACGCCCCGTCATGTGCGGCACGTTGGGGTGGCCGCCGGTGGCGATTAGGATGTTTTTGGCGGTATGACGGGTGCCATCGGCCATTTCCACTGTGTTCGCATCGATCAATCTGGCGCGTTGCAAGATAACCGTCACGCCCGCGCCGCCCAGCAGCTGGCCATAAATACCATTCAAGCGGTGGATTTCTTTGGCGCGGTTGGTTTTGAGGGTGTCCCAATTCAGCGTGGGCGCAGCACCCTCCCAGCCAAAACCGTGTGATTCTTCAAAACTCTCGGCAAAATGCGCGGCGTAGCTGTAGAGCTTTTTGGGGATGCAACCCACGTTGACGCAGGTGCCACCCAGTCCCGCACCGGTCAAAGTGCCATCCTCGCCATGGCTGCCATGCACGCCGCCAGCTTCGGCCAAGGCGACTTTGGCCCCGCGCTGCGCCGCCATGCGCGCCGCCCGCACACCACCACTGCCACCGCCGATGACGAACAGGTCAAAATCAAAAGTGGTCATATCTGGTGCTTTCTGGTGTGATCTTGTATTTTGCGTCAAAATCACCACTTACATTTTCTTCAACCTTCATCCTGACAAACGCAAATATGACCTTTCAACTCAAATCTACCCTTTGCACAATCGCTTTCATGTCCATGACGGTAGCGACGCCTTTTGCCTTTGCCCAATCAGAAGCAGCCGCCGCTGCCGCCAAAGAAGCTGGTGCTGTGGTTACAGCCAGTGGTTTGGTGTATCGCTCACTCAAAGACGGCACGGGTGCGCAGCCGGCAAGCAGCAACGATACCGTCAAAGTGCACTACCGTGGCACGCTGCCCAACGGCACAGAATTTGACAGCTCATACAAGCGCAACGCGCCGATTGACTTCCCATTGAACCGCGTCATCCCCTGCTGGACAGAAGGCGTGCAGCGCATGAAGGTGGGCGGCAAGGCCAAACTGACTTGCCCACCGGGCATTGCTTATGGCGCTAACGGTGCGGGTAGCGTGATTCCGCCGAATGCGACATTGCATTTTGAAGTTGAGTTGCTTGGCATCAACGGTAAGTAAGTCGACAAGTAAATCGACAAGTAAATTTCACGATGTTAACTTTCAGTTGCTGCGGCAAAAACAGCCCTTTTGCCAACGCAGAGGAAACCCAGCTTTTACGCGGCATCCAGCGCGGCTACGAACGTGAGGGTTTGCGTGTTGATACCAATGGAAAGTTAGCACTTACTCCGCACCCGAGTAGCTTAGGCTCTAAGTTAACGCATTCGTGGATCACGACAGATTACTCCGAGTCACTGCTGGAATACATCACACCACCGTCGGTAGATCCAGCATTTCCGCTGCAGTTCTTGCGCGATATTCACCGCTTCAGCGCTGCAAAGTTAAACAATTTGACCGAACCCGAGCTGATGTGGGCCGGCTCCATGCCGTGCATTTTGAGCAAAGACGCGGATATTCCGCTGGCGAATTACGGCACGTCCAACTCCGCCAAAATGAAATATGTGTACCGCGAAGGCTTGGGTTTGCGCTACGGACGGCACATGCAAACCATCGCCGGTGCGCACTACAACTGGTCATTACCACAGGCTTTTTGGGAGCATTTGTATGCTTTTGAAAAGTCGAAACTCAACTTGCAAGACTTTATTTCAGTGCGCTATTTCGGTTTGATTCGCAATTTTTTGCGCTTCGGCTGGCTGGTTCCTTACCTGTTTGGTGCGTCGCCTGCGATTTGCGAGTCGTTCTTGCAAGGTCGTAAAGTCGATTTAGAAACATTGGTTCCCGGTACTTTTTTCGGCCCCTACGCCACCAGCTTACGCATGAGTGATATGGGCTACCAAAACAAGGCACAAGAAAAGCTACACGTCAGCTTCAACTCGCTGCTGGAATACACCAGCGCTCTAGAAGCCGCCATCCGCACGCCTGACCCGTATTACGCGGAGTTGGGCGTGAAACATGCAGATGGCCATTGGCAGCAGCTCAGCGCTAACTTGCTGCAGGTTGAAAACGAGTTTTACGCTGGCATTCGCCCCAAGCGGATCGGCAAACAGGGCGAGCGTCCCGCCAAAGCCTTACAAAAATACGGCGTCGAATACGTTGAAATGCGCTTGTTCGACCTGAACCCGATGGTGGACATTGGCATCTTGCCTGAGCAAAGCACCTTTGCAGACGTGCTGCTGCTGATGTGCCTGTTCCGCGACAGCCCACCGATTTCTGCGCGCGAACAAGCGGAAAACGACGACAACAAACGCCGTATCGTCAACCGTGGTCGCCAGCCCGACTTGCATTTGCTGGTCCATAACCGCGAACAACCCTTCCGACCGATTGCGCACGCGTTGTTTGATGACATGGCACCATTTGCAGAAATGTTGGATGCGGCTTATGGCGGTGACAACTATGCGAAAACCATGGCAACACTGCGCCAACGCATCGACAACCCGGATTTGACGCCATCTGCGCAAGTATTAGCCGCCGCACGTGAAGCTGGTGGCTACTTCAAATATGCCAAGCAGATGTCCGAACAACACCATGCGAGATTGCTGGCTGAGTCGTTGGATGCTGCAGCGACTGCGCGGTTTGAAGCTAGCGTGGTTGATTCACTGGCGGAGCAGAAGGCGCTAGAAGCTGCAGATACAGTGAGTTTTGAGGACTATGTGGCAGCGTATTACCGCTAATTTTGCTATATTTATAATAGCAATTTAGGTAATAAATACGCCGGCTAGAGTGCTTTTTTCACTCCACTCACTCCCCCCGCCCTCTCTCGCCCCTGTTGGGCGATAGAGGGCGCCTTCATTTGAGGGTTTGAGAACGGCTAGGCTTCTACTTGGGTGCTGTGTTTAATTGGTCTGCGATTGCAAGTATTGGTTGTAAAACCCCGGCACCTAACTTTCTAGAGCGCTCACCACTCCAGCCCACGCCCGCATCGGGCAGGTTCGCGTTGTCTTTGAAGGGCATCTCAATCGTAAAGGCCAGGCAGCCGAATTGCTGGGCGATCCAATTCGTTGCCATGGCTGGGTTGGCGGTGAGTTTGGCGGCTCGGCCATAGCCGTGCTCGGTTTGGAAATCTGGACTTGTTGCAACCCATGCGGCTTTAAACGCATTTTCTAGTGCTTCGATCTTGGATGTATAGCCGGGGTTGCCTTCGGAGCCGGCGACAAAGTTGTACGGTAGGCCCTCGTCGCCATGGGCGTCTAAGCACAGGTCAACACCGGTTTCCAGCATTTTTTGACGGACTAAAAAAACCTCGGGCGACCGTTCCATCGTAGGGGTTTGCCATTCGCGGTTCAGATTCGCACCTGCCGCATTGGTGCGCAGGTTGCCACGCACGGAACCGTCGGGGTTCATGTTGGGAACGACGTGAAAAACACATTTGGCCAGTAACACTCGGCTGACCGGGTCGTCCACGTCCAGCAAGCGCTCTAAAAAGCCTTCGACAAACCACTCGGCCATGGTCTCGCCGGGGTGCTGGCGGGCGATGAGCCAAATGTTCTTTTTTTTTTGATGGTTGAGGAGGCATCGGTGATATGCAGCACGTTCATGTCTCTGCCATCGACGGTGTGGCCTAAAAACTCGCTCTGCTCATGCTCAGACTCTGCAGCTGACCCGAGCAAATCCAGGTGCCGTTCATAGGAATACGGCTCAAAGTAGGCGAAGTAGATGCTATTCGTGTCTGGCGTGATCGTCGCCGTCATCACCTGCCCGTCAAACGCCGTATCAATGCGAAACCACAGCTGGCGGTCATAACTGCCGACAACGCGGTAGCCTTCCCAGCCTTTGGGGTAGGCACACTGCCCCGCATTCAAAAACCGTAGCTTGACCGGCACACCGACTGCGCCTTGCAGTCGAAAGTGAAACCACTGGGTGAATTCGGCAGCGCCGGTCACGCCCTGATCGGCACGGATGTTGAGTTGAATGTCTTGCGGGTCGACGAGGCTGACGACTTCAATAGCGCCTGAATCGAACTGTGTGGAAATAGTAAGCATGGTCATCTAGCCTCAAATTAGTCGTAACATAGACGTTTATTATCAATATTTTTACATTTTCCATGACAACCACCACCTACCCCCACGTCCAGCTCATGATCAACAACGAATGGCGCGCCGCTAAAAGCAACGCCGTCATTCCCGTGCACAACCCCGCAACGGGCGAGGTCATCGGCAGCGTGGCGCACGCGACGATTGCAGATTTGGACGACGCCTTGGCCGCGACTGCCAAAGGCTTTGAGATCTGGAAAAACACCCCTGCCAACAAACGCAGCGACATCATGCGCGCTGCCGCTGGCTTGCTGCGCGAGCGCGCGCCTGCCATTGCCGAGTTGATGACTTTGGAGCAAGGCAAGCCCTTGGCCGAGGCCAAAGGCGAGCTGGTCATGTCGTCCGACATCATCGAGTGGTTTGCCGAAGAAGGCCGCCGCGTCTACGGCCGCATCGTGCCGCCACGTATGCCCAATGTCCAGCAAATGGTGCTGAAAGAGCCTGTCGGCCCCGTGGCTGCCTTCACACCGTGGAACTTCCCAGTGAACCAAATTGTCCGCAAACTCTCTGCGGCATTGGCGACGGGTTGCTCCATCATCGTCAAAGCGCCAGAAGAGACCCCCGCTTCACCGGCTGAATTGATCAAGGTTTTCATCGACGCTGGCGTGCCGGCTGGCGTGATTGGCTTGGTCTATGGCGACCCAGCCGAGATCAGCAACTACCTGATTCCGCACCCGACCATCCGCAAAATCACCTTCACCGGCTCGACGCCCGTGGGCAAACAGCTGGCCGCCCTTGCTGGCAAACACATGAAACGCGCCACCATGGAGCTGGGTGGCCACGCGCCAGTGATTGTGGCGGCGGATGCGAATGTGGCGCATGCGGTCAAAATGATCGCGAGTTTCAAGTTTCGCAATGCTGGCCAAGTGTGCATTTCCCCAACCCGCTTTTTGGTCGATGAAGCGGTACGTGAAGAATTCGTCGCCGGTTTCCTGGCCTACACCCAAAAGATGCAAGTCGGCTCTGGCCTAGACGCCGCCAGCACCATGGGCCCCATGGCGAATGCCCGCCGCGTGACCGCCATGCAGCAGCTGACCGAAGACGCCATCAAACGTGGCGCCACCATCGCCACTGGCGGTGAACGCATCGGCACCACTGGCAACTACTTCGCGCCCACGTTGATTTTAGATGCCCCACTGGACAGCGACGTGTTCAACCTAGAGCCCTTCGGCCCCATGGCCGCCCTGCGCAGCGTCAAAAACCTAGACGAAGCCATCGCAGAAGCCAACCGCCTGCCCTTCGGTCTGTCTGCCTACGCCTTCACCAGCAGCGTCAAAAATGCCCATCAACTGACAGCCCAAGTCCAAACCGGCATGCTCTGGATCAACCAACCCGCCATGCCGTGGGCTGAGCTACCTTTTGGTGGCGTGAAAGACTCTGGTTATGGCAGCGAGGGTGGGCCCGAGGCGCTGGATTCGTATTTGAATACGAAGACGGTGGCGATGACGAGTGTTTGAGCGTCGTTGAGTGCTCTTCAGACGACAAATACGCCTCTAGCCGGCGTATTTATTGTCTAAACAGCTATTATATTTATAGCGTTTTCAGTCAAATCACTGAAACAACTTCTCCGCTTTCAGCAGCGTCAACACACCCATGATGGCAAAAATGGCTGCGGCTATGCTGTGAACCAACTTCATCGGTATCTTTTCGGCGAACTTGTTGCCAACGAACACGGCTGGCACGTCTGCTATCAACATTCCCAGCGTCGTGCCGATGACGACTAGGAGCGGTGCACCGTAGTGGGCGGCTAGGGCGACGGTGGCGATTTGGGTTTTGTCGCCCATTTCAGCCAAAAAGAAAGTGACCAAGGTGGCGCCGAAAACGCCAAATCGTTTGGCGATTTGTGTTTCTTCTTCTTCGATTTTGTCTGGGATTAAGGTCCAAACGGCCATGGCGATGAAGGATAAGCCCAGCACCCAGCGCATGGTGTCAGGACTAATCACACTCGTGATCCACGCGCCCAACGCACCCGCCAAGCCGTGATTGACCAGCGTGGCGAGCAAGATGCCAAGGATGATGGGGACGGGCTTTTTGAACCTAGCGGCGAGGATGAAGGCCAAAAGCTGGGTTTTGTCGCCCATTTCGGCCAAAGCGACCACGCCGGTAGAGATGTAAAGTGCTTCCATTTTTATTTCTGTTTGATCTTGAGTTTAACCCTCAAAGCTCGTCTCTCTACGTGTTTTCCCTAGGTCAGCGGCAAAATCACGATAATGGGTAATGACTTCAACTACAAATAAAAGCAGTTTTGCCAATCTGCCCCTGAACCCTGCCACCTTGGCAAACCTAGAAAAACTCGGCTACACCGAGATGACGGCCATTCAAGCAGCCAGCCTGCCCATCGCGCTGTTGGGCAAAGACTTGATCGCCCAAGCCAAAACCGGCAGCGGCAAAACCGCCGCTTTTGCACTGGCGTTGCTGGCTAACTTGAATCCGCGCCGTTTTGCGGTGCAAGCTTTGGTGCTGTGCCCAACCCGTGAACTGGCCGACCAAGTAACCACTGAATTGCGCCGCTTAGCCCGTGCCGAAGAGAACATCAAAATCGTGACCCTGTGCGGCGGTGTGCCGTTGCGCGGACAACGTGCCAGTTTAGAGCACGGTGCGCATATCGTCGTCGGCACACCGGGGCGCATCATGGACCACATGGCACGTGAGTATTTGTCGCTGGAAGCGCTCAACACCCTCGTGCTAGACGAAGCCGACCGCATGCTGGACATGGGCTTTTTGGATGACATTGTGACCGTGGTGAAACAGTGCCCGAAAGAGCGCCAAACCCTGCTGTTTTCCGCCACCTACCCCGAAGGCATCGCCGGCATCGCCAACAAGTTCATGCGCGACCCGCAGACCATCAAGGTTGAATCGCAGCATGCTGAGAACCTGATCGAACAGCGCTTTTACCAGGTGACGCGCGCCG
>JANPLX010000227.1:0-21237 GCA_031422495.1 Polaromonas sp.
CCCGACACCAAAAGCGGCACCCCCGGCTCCGCCAGCGTCAAAGTCAAAGGCGTCATCACCTGGGTGGCCGTTGCAGACAGCCTAAGCTGCGAAGTCCGCCTGTACGACCGCCTATTCACCGACGAACACCCAGACGCCGGCGGCAAAGACTTCTTGGCCTCCATCAACCCCAATAGCTTAAAAATCGTTCAGGCTATAGTAGAGCCATCGCTCATAACGGCAAAACCCGACGACAAGTTCCAGTTCGAACGCCACGGCTACTTCTGTGCAGACAGGGTGGATTCTGTGGTGGGGAAGCCGGTGTTTAATTTGGCGGTGGGGTTGAAGGATTCGTTTGGGAAGTGATGTAAAGCACTTATTTCAAGCATGAAGACTAAATCCATTTTCGTAACAAAGATAAGCACGATAACCTAGACAACAAATGAAACTAAAAGAAATACACATTACTAATTTCAAAAGATTTACAAACTTAAAAATTACAGAGATACCTAGTAGTGCGAAACTTATCGTTATTGTTGGTCCAAATGGAAGTGGCAAAACTTCTTTATTCGAAGCATTTAATCATTGGTACAGACTCGAAGGATTTAGAAATACAGGAGTGCAGGATTATTCTGTAAAAAAGGATAGTGAAAAAGATAAAGAAGATTGGTTCAGAAATAAAGTCAAAATTGATTTTCATGATACATATGTGCAACATGAATTGAAAGATAAATTTTACTTTAGAACTGCATATAGAAATGAACCAGACTTCACAATAAGCGAATTAAGAAGTCAAAAAGATCCAACTGAAAACTCAAGATTAGTTACTTTAAATGGCAATGATTTAACAGTATCTGAAAATTATCAAAGATTGATCTCGCAAACAATTGAAGGCATCTACAAATCATCAAACAATTCAAAAACAGTTGAAAACTTCAGAGAAGAACTCATCGGCAAAATAAAAACATCCTTAAAGAATGTTTTTGATGATTTAACTTTAAGCTCCATAGGCGATCCGATGACGAATGGAAGCTTCTATTTCGAAAAAGGAAATTCTAAAGATTTTCATTATAAAAATCTATCCGCAGGGGAAAAATCCGCTTTCGATTTACTTTTAGATTTAATTGTTAAATCTAAATATTATCCAAAAACAATCTTCTGTATTGATGAACCTGAAGCACATATGCATACCAGACTTCAATCAAAATTACTTGCAGAGTTATATAGATTAATTCCCGAAAATTCGCAACTTTGGATTTCTACACACTCAATTGGAATGTTAAAAGAAGCTGAGGAGTTAGAAATTAAAAATCCAAACACTGTTGTATTTTTGGATTTTGATAATAGAGATTTCGATTCTGAAGAAATAATTACACCGACAAAAATTAGTAAATCGATATGGAATAGATTTTTTGAATTAGCACTTTCTGATTTTTCAAAATTAATATCGCCAAGGCAAATAATATTCTGCGAAGGAACTTCGCAAGGTAGAAAATGTCTGAATTTTGATGCTCAAATTTACACTGAAATATTTGAAGAAAAATATCACGATTCAGTATTTATTTCTATTGGTTCTTGTACTGAAATTGAAAACATTGAAAATCAAAGTGTCAAATTAGTATCAAATATCTTAAAGTCATCAAAAATAATAAAATTTGTGGATCGAGATGACAAAAGTAGTTCTGAAGTAACTGAGCTCTTATCCAAAGGAATTAAGACACTCGAAAAGAGACATATTGAAAACTATTTGTTAGATGATGAAATCATAAAAAAACTTTGCCTTGCGAATGAACAAGAGGACAAAATAGATATTTGTTTGACTGCAAAACTAGATGCAATCAATGACAGTGTTCAAAATCGAAGTAACCCCACCGATGACATTAAATCCGCTAGTGGAAAAATTTATACTGAACTAAAAAGAATATTGAATTTAACGCAATGCGGGAATAATACTATTTCTTTTTTAAGAGATACTATGGCACCGTTAATAACTTATGACACGGTTGTATATAGAGATTTAGAGAAACAAATTTTTAACTAGTTTACTATATTTTTTATAGCAGTCAAGTAATAAAATACGCTGGCTATAGCCATTTTTACCCTCTAAATTCAAACAATTTCTACAAATTATCACAATGGCAAAGTTCTTAAACACCAGTGCGACAAATTACTTTCTTGAAGAAATGATCAAGAGTGCTTCGGATAGGCTGATATTGATTAGCCCATTTTTGAAGCTCAACGACCGGATGAAAGAATTGCTGGCAGATAAGAACCGATTGAAGATTGACGTTCGTATTGTTTATGGCAAGAGTGAATTACAACCCCAAGAGATTGAGTGGTTGCGTGGTTTAACTTATATTCGCACGAGTTTCTGCAAAAACTTGCATGCCAAGTGCTATATGAATGAGGAAATGTGCATTGTTACTAGTTTGAATTTATACGAATTCAGTCAAGTTAATAACAATGAAATGGGCATATTAATTCAACGTTCCGAAGATAACCAACTTTACAAAGACGCTTATGAGGAAGCCCAGCGGATTATTCGAATAAGCGATGAAGTGCGAATATCACTTGAAAGAGTGAATTCCGAAGCAGAAGTAGCCGTACATGAGAATGACAAGTCTGCCGATATTGAGGTTGCAAGTGACAAATTGCCTTCTTCGAAAATGGCAATTAAATTAGGTTTAAAAACAGCTCAATTAATGGAACGTGCAACTGAGCAAGGTTATTTATCACTCAATGGTGAGAAGCATAATTTGACGTCTAAAGGCGAAAAAGCAGGTATCGAATACGTAGCTAAGTCACGTTTTGGTCCATATTTTTTATGGCCTCAAGAATTTACTTTTGCTTAATTCACTATATTTTTCATAGCTGCTTAGGCAATAAATACGCCGGCTAGAGCCATATTTAGCCCTTAAATTACCCTAATTTACCCTAAAACCCCATGCAACAACCCATCACCGGCTACTTCCAAGACGAAGAAAACCATTGGGTTGCAAAATTAGCTTGTGGGCACAACCAGCATGTGCGGCACAACCCGCCGTTGGTTAGCCGGCCTTGGGTTTTGACGCAGGCTGGGCGGGATGGGAAGATTGGGGTGATGCTGGGGTGCAAGAAGTGCGATGCGGGGGCGCCGGCTGATCGCATCGTGCGTTGACTTTGCAGTGAATTTGCCTTGATTTTGCGCTTATTTTGAGTTAAATTAGCTTTATATTGTCCATTTTTACTATACTTTTAATAGCAGCTTAGGCATTAAATACGCCAGCTAGAGACGTTTTTAGCCCTTAAAATTAGCTTTCAACTACTTTTTAAGCATTTTTCATCGCAATTCGCACTAAATACCCATTTTAGGTATAATAAACCCCATTATGGGTGTGAATCAATCTCAACAAACCGCTACGTCCAGCTTGGCTGACGCCTTGTTCCCCAAGGTGCGGCAGCGGGTGCTGGGGGTGTTGTTTGGCAATGTGGGGCGGAGTTTTTATGCCAATGAGGTGATAGCGCTGGCGCAGTCGGGCACGGGGGCGGTGCAGCGGGAGCTGGTGGCGTTGGCGGGCTGTGGGCTGTTGACGGTTACCAAAGTGGGCAACCAGCGGCACTATCAGGCCAATGCCAGCAGCCCCCTGTTTGCCGAGCTGCGCGGCTTGGTACTAAAGACTGTTGGTTTGGCGGAAGTGCTGCGCACGGCGCTGGCTCCGCTGGCCGGGCAGATTGAGGCGGCGTTTGTCTTCGGCTCGGTGGCCAAGCAACAAGACACGGCGCAGAGTGATATTGATGTGTTGATTGTTAGTAAGAGCCTCGCTGAATTGGGTTACGCCGATGTGTTTGGCGCTTTGGAAGCAGCCAGCACGGCATTGGGTCGCAAAATCAACCCGACGTTGTACACACCTGCTGACTTGGCTAAACGCATTAAAAACGACAATGCTTTTGTGACAAAGGTGTTGCAGCAACCCAAGATTTGGCTCATCGATAATGGGGCTGCAGGTGAAGGCGATGCGTTAAGATTCAACCATGCGCAACCCTCTTGAAAATCTCAGTGGACAAGGCAAACCCTTGCAGGCAGAACCGCCTGATGCGAAAGAAATAGCGGGTTTAAAAAAGAGCGGCTTGGCGCGGCTCAAGGATGCGCAAAACACATCATTAGCTATAGAAAGCCGGTTTGACTTGGCCTACAACGCTGCCCATTCACTGTGCCTAGCCGCTCTGCGAGCCAAGGGTTACCGATCTGGCAACCGCTATATCGTGTTTCAGGTGCTGCCGCACACACTGGGTTTGGGTGCTGAGGTCTGGCGCGTCTTAGACAAATGCCACAACACCCGCAATTTGGGCGAATACGAAGGCATGTTGGATGTGGATGAGCGGCTGGTAGCAGACTTGATCACAGCCACACAAGCCGTGGAAAATGCATTTAATGGCTAGATTTACTATATTTTTTATAGCACTTTAGGCAATAAATACGCCGGCTAGAGCATTTTTTACACTATAAAAAACCCAAAGTAACCCAAAGTAGCCCCAAAGTAGCCCCAAAGTAACCCAAAAACATCTATCTACCACCATGTGCAGCAATTTTGAAGGCGTTGTGAATGCTCAGCAGTTTGCAGATACGTTTGGCGTGGATATGCCGTTTGGGGGGAAGGCTAGCGTGTGGCCTGGTTATTTGAGTAGTTTTGTTCGGAATACTGTTCATTCAAGTAGCAAACATATTGCAAATAAGCAAATAACACATTCGCAAGCTTTAGATAATCAAACAGCTAATATTCAAGCTTTAAATAAACAATCTTTGTTAGGTAAATTTGGTATGGTGCCGGCTTGGGCGGCTAATTCACCCAAATATGCCAAACTGGGTTTAAAAACGTATAACGCTCGCAGTGAATCGGTGATTGAAAAACCCACTTACCGAGATGCTTGGCGGCTGGGGCAGCATTGCATTATTCCGGCGGCTGCGATATTTGAGCCAGATTGGCGCAGCGGCAAAGCCACCCCCGCCCGCATTGCCCGCGCAGACCAGCAGCCGCTGGGTATTGCGGGGTTATGGACGAGTTATATTGATACTGTTAATGAAGGTCTAGAAGTATTTAGCTTCACTATGCTGACGATCAATGCAGATAATCACCCCGTGTTTAATAACTTTCACCGCCCTGAGGATGAAAAACGCATGGTAGTTATTTTGCAGAAAAATCAGTTTGCCGATTGGTTATCTGCCGCGCCCGGCGAGAGTATGTTGTTGATGCAACCCATACCAGCAAGTGAATTGGCGGTGAGTTATCCTAAACTGGCTAGAGGCCAATTTAACCCTTAAATTAGTACGATTCAACACATCATGGTCAAACAGTCGCTTTCAAGGCAATATTCTCGCGGTGAGCGGTTGACGCTGTCTGCTTTGTTTCTGGCAGTGGCTGCTTGTCTGGCTTGGATGGCTTTTACTTTGCTGCAAACCACGTGGCAAAGCTATGCGCTAGACCAGCGGTTTGAGCGCGAGGGGGTGCAAACGCAAGGCGTAGTGAGCGGGTTTAGGTATGTGACGCATACGGGCAAGTATGGGTACCGCAGCTCGGGCGACTACCCGGTGGTGGCTATTGATACGCCCAAAGGGGTGTTTCAAATATTATCTAGCTACGAGTACCCGCTGAACAAAACGATGCAAGCCAAGCTGCTGGGGCAAAAGGTGGCTGTTGTTTATTTGCGGGACGAGCCGAGTGTGGGGCGGGTAACGCAATGGCATGGCTCGTCTTTCTCGGTTTTGACGGGTTTGGGGGGTTTTATACTGTTGGTTGCGATGTTCATTTTTTTTATGGCTTTTAAAATATTGGCCTTGCAAAATGAGTAATTATTCAATCGAGAAAAGGTCATCACATGAGTCACAAAACACTTGCCATCATTCTTATTGTTTTACTGGGCGGCATGGCTTTGTATTACAACAAGTCAGCCTCTGAAAATTTAAATGCCACCGGCGGCAATGCACCTGTGGTTGAGAAGGCCAAATAAAGCTATATTTTTTGTAGCAATGTAGGCAATAAATACGCCGGCTAGAGTCATTTTTAATGCGCAAATTGACTTTGTATCGCTGTTTTATTGCTGCGCTGGTGCTGACAGGCGTTATTGCGTTGCTTGCTTTTTTCAAGGCTTGGACGTTTGCACCGTATGCGGTTGAAAATAAAGCTGACAATGTGCAGAACACTTCAAAGATGAATCAACCCTACGCGGCCTACGCGGTGAGTCATGGCTGGCATGTGGGGGTGGTTGTGCCGGCTGAGCGACTCAATGCCTTGTTGCCCGAGCTTAAAAAACGGTTTGAAAAAACCAAAACACTGGCTGGCGTGACGCAAAACCCTGTTTTTTATGAAATCGGCTGGGGCGATAGAGGGTTTTATGAAGCCAAGGAGATAACCACGTTGATGGCGGTGCAAGCGCTGTTTAATTCACCCGGCACAGTCATGCATGTGGTGGCGGTGCATAACCCTGAGAAGGCATTTGGGCGAAGTCACATAACCAAATTTTGCTTAACCGAAGCGCAGTTAACTAATTTAGAAACTTTTATAGTTAATAGTTTCGCAAAGAACACTGCCGATAATATTATCTCGCGCAGGCTGGGTTTGTATGGTGACAGCCAATTTTATGAGGGCGCGGGTACGTATCACTTTTTAAACAGCTGCAATACTTGGGCGGCCAAGGCGCTGCGCAGTGCAGGGTTTAATATATCACCCACGTTTAAATTGTTTTCAAGGCAGGTGATGAATAATATTGATGTTGGTGATGCGGCAGTTTGCCAAGCGCCGATGTGATTTTTTTTTGATTTGATATTGCTTATTGACTCATCATTTTGACGGCTTTGGCGCCTAAAGCAAAATGTTCTTCTAGGCCTGCGGTTAGCTCTTTCAGCGCAGTGCGCAGGGGCTTGTCAAACAGCTTTTCGGGCAGTGGCAAAGGTTCAATAGACTTTAGATTTCCTTCTGATACGGCGTCTTTCACGGTTTGCGCGGACTTCAGGGTCGCTTTGACCATGTGGCCAAGTACCAGCTCCTCCAAAATAGAAGGGTCAATGCCGCCAAAATCAATGGCGGGGCGTACATCGCGCAGGAGCTCAAACGGCCAGAGTTTGCGTTCCCAAATAATGTCCCAAATGCGTTCTGTCACCCAACATGGGCCGTAGTGATAGACCAAGTGGGCGCGTAAACTTTGCCCCAAGTCACGTATGCTGGCGTTGTGAGCGTACTCTTGGAAGCCCACGACTTGGAAATGACTGGCTACGGCTGATACGTAGAAGCAGTGTGTTGATTTACCCGGTGGGTTGAGCCAAATGGCCAGATTGATGTAATAGCGGCTGATTTTTTTCCAATCGTCGTTGTTGGCGGCGCGCATGTTGTTGATATTGACGTCCATCCAGTGATGCCAGGTTGAATCTGTCGCCACACGCCCCACACCCGCGCGGTGGCCGTCGTAGACGTTGATCATGGGGTTGTGCGCGCGTGCTGGCTGGGCACCTTTGGTAAAGGTGTACGGCGGGCTGCCCAAATTGCTGCCGTAAGCCGCCATGAAGGGCTCTGGCTTGGCGCCGCCGTCTAGGGCGTTGGGGTATTCGTCTTGCGCACCAGCGCCGTCAAAGTTGTAGGTTGCGGCCAAGTTGATATCAGCAGCTTCAATGCAGAGGCCTTCATGCGCATGGTCTGGCATAACGTTGATCGGCCCCATGGTCGGATGGCACAACACAGGGTGGGGACGCTTGAGCCAGCGGAAGGGCCAAAATGAGCGCTGGTAGGCTGTCCACTGAATCGGCTGCACTTTGAGGTCGCCTTGATGTGCGCCATTACTCATTGCAAGTTGACCGCCAGGTGCGCCAGGCTCATAAGCGGCTGATGGTGGGCGAAGCGTGTCAATTCTTGTCGGATTGCCTGCGGTAGGAACACCATCTACGACACTCCAGCGCCGCATGGTACCTAAACGAGGAATTTTTCTACACATTGAGGCTCCTAGAATGTCATGGTCTCCAGTGCCAAACAAACCGCCTTTTCTGACTTTCATCCAGCTAGCTAGCTTGGCAAGCTCAGTAGTATTGGTAGGAAATTCGCCCGCTAAATCTATGTTTGCATCATTCCTGCCGCTAGGATTAAAGCCGAAACACCAAATCTGTTCGTAACTGTCAATCACAGAAGCACCTGCGTTGACCATGTTGAATCGGAAGCCACGGTATTTGGCTTGATGGATGGTTGGCGCTACGACGACATTAGGCGCTTCGCCATTGCGCAGGGCAATATCAACCCGAAAACGCATGCAACCGACCGTGGTATTGCGAATCAAGTCGATAACTTGGCTGATACCGAAATCATCCGATGGATCAACTTTGATGGAAGTGTCAACAACGACCAATATGTCTGTGTAATGCTTATGAAACCACGGGCTGAGATACTCTGCAAATGCGCCTTCAAACTCTAGGCCAACATGGAAATTTTTAATAAAATCGCCAGGTTTTACGACAGAAAATTCGTGTAGATTGGTAGCAGTTATGCCTATATTAGCTGCCTTAACTGCTGTTTTTTTTGCAGTGTTAGCTATAGGAACAGATTTTTTAGTAGCCATGTCAAATACCTCCAAAATTTAGAAAAATGACAAAGTTTTAAGCACCTTGAGCAAGATGTTTAAAAGCATTGAAATAAGCTAAGCTAGGAGCTTAAAGATAGTGAAAGCTGCATAAAATTCGAAGCTCAATCAATGCAGATGCAATACTGTGCTTTTTCGGATAGATCAACAGTTAATAATCACGGATTAGACTGTGAATATTCACTTTTTAGGTATTACTTTATTTCTTTTTCAGCTTTAAATTACTATAATATTCATAGCATCTTAGTTAATAAATACGCCGACTAGAGCCATTTTTTCTCTAAAATAGTACTTTAAACACACCCATGCTGCATATCAACGAATCCGAAACCACCATCACCGCCATCCGTGCGCAGGGGGCGGGTGGGCAGAATGTAAACAAGGTGTCTAGCGCGATTCACCTGCGGTTTGACATTGGGGCGTCTTCCCTGCCGGATGATGTGAAAGAGCGATTATTGGCGTTGCATGATTCGCGCATCACCAAAGCAGGTGAGCTCATCATCAAAGCGCAGCAGCACCGCACGCAAGATATGAACCGGCTGGATGCTATGGTGCGGCTGCATGAGGTAATTAACTCAGTAGAATTTGCGCCTATCATTCGTAAAGCGACGAAACCTAGCAGAGCGGCGAAATTGAAGCGCTTGGATAATAAAAGTTTGCGCTCGGATATTAAAGTGCAACGTAGCAAAATTAAAGGAGAATAATGAATGACAAATAAATCAGCATCTTTCAACACGAAAATCTATCTCGCAGCACTGCTAGGTTTATCTAGCTTAGCGGCCGTAGCGCAAACTGCGACACCGACTACTCCTAAAGGCGAGATCATGGGGTCAGCTTGGGTACA
Organism: Polaromonas sp.; assembly: GCA_031422495.1. Taxonomy (GTDB): domain Bacteria; phylum Pseudomonadota; class Gammaproteobacteria; order Burkholderiales; family Burkholderiaceae_C; genus Aalborgiella. The sequence continues at coordinate 9,419 of JANPLX010000227.1, forward strand.
TACGGCGGAGTCATTATTGGCTTCTGCACAGCAAGCAGATGTGGTGCTGCCTGCCAAAGCGACGGGTGGGGCTATCTTCAAAGGCAAGTTAAAAGACATCCCCAAGCTGAGTGGCAGCAAAGTGCCCGTGGTGGTGTTTATGCATGGCTCGACGGGTTTGGCGCTGAAAGCTATTGGCGAGTGGCAACAATGGCTAGCTGGGCTGGGATACGCCAGTGTGGCGCCTGATTCTTTCAGTTTGCCGAATCGCGTGACTTACAAATCGCCGATAGATGTGGATTCGTATGAGCGCTTGCACGCTTTGCGGGGCTCTGAAATAGCGCCTACCCTGCAAGCTTTGAAGTCTCAAACTTGGGTGGATGCCAGCCAACTTATTCTTGCCGGCTCAAGCGAAGGCTCAGTGCCTGTGGCTCAGTACACGGGTACGGAGTTTATGGCACGCATTCTTTACGCTTGGAGTTGTGAACAAAACTATTTTGTGAAAGAACCCAAAAACGCATTTGAAACTGGCAAGCCGGTGCTGAATATCATCAGCTCGACCGATCCGTTCTTCTCAAAATCAAACAGCTGGGTCGGCAATGCCAACCCCGCTGGGCACTGTGGTGCCGCACTAAAGGGCAATGCCATGGCATCTGTCTTGTTAATTCCTGATGCGCCACACACCGTTTTAGGGGTGCCTGCAGCTAGGCAGGCAACGCTTGGGTTTTTAGCGCAAATCAGCAAACCTTGATAACGACATCGATTGACCATGAACAAATTAACTATTCATAAATACGCAGCCTTCAGTGCCTACCTGTTCACACTCTTGTTTTCAAGCGCTGCCATTGCCGCCACACCAGATATTACCCAACCACAGGTGACTAACCCTGCGCGGGTATTGTTTGTGGGGAACAGTTATTACTATTACAACAACAGCTTGCACAACCATGTGCGGCGCATGGTTGTGGCGGCGAACGCGGATTTGGGCAAGCGGATGCAATACAAGTCGAGCACGATTGGGGGTTCATCCTTAGACCACCACCCGATAGATTGGTTAACTACGCCAGGAAGAATTGGGGTGAAAGAGCCGTTTGAACTGGTTATTTTGGCGGGGAACAGTGGCGATGCGCTGAATGACAAGACGCGGGCATTGTTTGCCAAAACTGTGGCGGAGCACAACCAAATCATCACCAGCCGGGGCGCTAAAACCGCGCTGTATATGACGCCGGCTTACGTGGCACCACACAAAGAAGTGAACCCGCAAAACATGCGAAAAACGGAAGACATGGTTGTGTCGGTTGCCAATGAGATCAAAGGCATGACGATACCGGTGGGCTTGGCGTTTGAAGAGGCCTACCGCCGCTACCCAGACATCAAGCTGCACGACAAAGAAGACGGCAGCCACCCAAATGCCTGGGGCACATATTTAGCAGCCAGCACGGTGTTGGCCAGTGTGTACGCCATATCGCCTATGGGCAATAGCTACACCATGTTTGGCGTGGTGGACGCCCAAACCGCCACGCAATTGCAGCAAGTGGCGCAAGACGTGGTGGTGAAGTTTTTTAACCGTAAGTGATTTTTAACGACTTACCCCTTGTTTGGGTTAATCAAGTACTTGGTACCTGTCGCACGCTGGCCATAGACGGCGATGGCTTCGGGCTGCAGGGCTTCTTGCAGTGAAATCACTTTGGAATAGCTGCTGGCAAAGGTGGTTTTGATCTCAGCGGCGACGCGGTTGCGCAGGGTTTGTGCAGCTTCAGCGCCGATTTTTTGCAAAAATGGAAACAGCAACCAACCGCCCATGCCCCAGCTGAAGCCGAAGTTACGTACAAATTCTGAGGGCGCGGTGTTCAGCCCGCCGTAGATGTAGACCTGCTTGTGGGTGGTGGAGCCGTAGCGGCTGTATTCTGTGGCGGTGCGATTGAGTGCCGTTTCCATGCAGGTGAGGATGCGGCCAGCCAAGTCGCCACCTCCAGTCGCGTCAAAAGCGATAGTTGCACCTGTGTCTACCAGCGCTTGAGTGAGGTCTGCCATGAAGGTAGGCGATGATTCGTCGCACACGTATTTGGCACCTATGCCTTTGAGCAGCGCGGTCTGCTCGGGTTTGCGCACGATATTGACCAAGGCGATGCCGTCTTTGATGCAAATTTTGTTGAGCATTTGGCCTAGGTTAGACGCGGCTGCGGTGTGTACCAAGGCTTTATGCCCTTCGCGCCGCATGGTTTCGACCATGCCGAGTGACGTGAGCGGGTTGACGAAACAAGACGCGCCTTCGGCAGGCGTGGTGCCAGGTGGCAGAACGAGGCACTGGTCGGCAGTGATGCAGCGGTATTGCGCATACATCGCACCGCCCAGTACAGCAACGGTTTTGCCCAAGAGCGCTTGAGCCTCTGCCGATGAACCAGCAGCGACCACCACGCCCGCGCCTTCGTTGCCGACGGGCAAAGATTGGTCTAAACGCCCTGCCATGCCTTTCATGGCGCGCTCGGGGATTTGTGCAGTGATGGCGGGGTTGGCACTGGCGACAACTTTGATGGTGCTGAGGTCAGCCGCGCCAAAGAGCAGGCCCAAATCTGACGGGTTGATGGGTGTGGCTTCGATGCGGATCACCACCTCGTTTGCCGTTGGTGTGGGTGTGGCTTGGCTGATGAGGGAGACTTCGAGCTCGCCACTGGATTTGACGAGGGAGCGAAGTTGCAGACCTGCAGGGATAGTTTGGGTAGACATTGTTTTTAAAGCTGGTTCGGAAAATGAAGAGACATCAATCTAGCTTGATGCCCAAATCAACGGCTATTTTGATCCAAATTGGCACATCGCGGTCCCACTCAAGGCGGGTATCTTTCAGGTTTTTGGGTTTATTGGGGATGGCAAACGACTCGCGCAGTTTGGCTGCGCGTTCGCTGTTGGCACCTTCTACCACGACGCTGGACAGTGCTTGCAACACGGCTTGTGGTGTGCCAGCAGGCGCCAAAAGCGGCAAGCCGCCCTCTAAAACAAAAAAGTTACCACTGATGCCCTGCTCTTGCAAGGTGGGAACGTCGGGCAATTTGGGCGAGCGCAGTGGCCCGGTGACACCAATCGGGCGCACACCGCGCGACTGCACGGTCGCGAAAGCTTGGTAGCTGCCGATGGCGATTTGGATTTGGCCACCAGCAACATCGATCCACATGGGGGACTCGCCGCGGTAGTGCACAGGCACGATTTTGGTGCCTTCGGCGCGGTTGATTTGGTCGGCAGCCATGTGTGGAATCGAGCCAGGCGCGTAGGTGCCCATGTTAGTCGGGTTTTTCTTGGCAAACTCGATGAATTCACGCATGTTTTTAGCGGGTACTTTTTCAGACACACCAACGATCAAGGGGCCTGAAGGAAAGTTGGCAATCGGCACCAAGTCTTTGTCTAAGTTATACGGCAACTTGCTGTACAGCACGCGGTTTTGCCAGACCGTGCCTGAGGTGGTCATCAGCAAGGTGTAGCCATCGGCGGCGGACTTGGCGACGTTGTCAATCGCAATAATGGCACCTGCACCGGGTTTGTTGTCTACCACCGCGGGAATGCCAAACTTAGCCGTCAATTGCTCTGCGTACATACGGGCGTAAGCGTCAGTTAAACCACCAGGTGGAAACGCCACCACGATGCGGATTTGCTTGGTAGGCCATTTGGCGGTTTGCGCCAGAGCATTGGGTACCCAAGCAGTAGCGCCAAGAGCGGCTGATGTGGCAATAAAATTGCGACGAGACGGTTTTTCAAACATGTTGTTCATCCTTTATTAATTGTCTTTTACTGAATATCAAAAGTTTAACTGCACGCTGCTTGTGAACGTGCGTTTTATCCTCATATATTCCTAAGTTATCACACATTGACGATAACAGACGTATTTTTTTGAATGCATTTAGAATGCTTTTTGAAAACCCTTTTTATACCCTGTGAAAGTTTCCTCATGTCAGATTTAATCAGCAGACTCCAATGGCGCTATGCCACCAAAAAGATGAACCCCGCCAAAGATGTGCCGCAAGAGAAGGTGGAGCGCATTTTGGAAGCCGCGCGTTTGGCGCCTACCTCTAGCGGTTTGCAGCCGTTTGAAATCATTGTGGTAACCAACAAAGAAGTGCTGGAAAAAATCAAAGCCAAGGCAAACGGCCAAGGGCAGATTACTGATGGCTCACACCTGTTGGTGTTCGCGGCTTGGGACAATTACACGGCAGATCGCATCAACCACCACTTTGACATGACCAACGCGCAGCGCGGTGGCACCAATGAAGGCTGGGAGAACTACCGTGCCATGCTGCTGAAAAATTACCCAGCGCGCGACCCGCAAATCAATTTTGAACATGCAGCACGCCAAGCTTATATTGGCTTAGGTGTCGCATTGGTGGCGGCGACTTACGAGCACGTAGACAGCACGCCGATGGAAGGGTTTGACCCGAAATCTGTGGACGAGATTTTGAACCTGTCTGCCCGCGGCCTGCGCAGCGTGGCTATTTTGCCGCTGGGCTATCGTGAAGAGGGCAAAGATTGGCTAGAGAATTTGAAGAAAATTCGCCGCCCACGCGAAGAGTTTATTGTTGAAGTAAAGTAAGTTTTTCAACTTATTTACAGTATTTCTGCTATTATTTTAATAGCTAATTAAGCAATAAACACGCCGGCTATAAGCCAAAACTGGCGTATTTATTTTAAATTTAATTTATTTAATGCCGTCTGGCTGTAATACGGGCGTCATGGGTACATTCCTCGTTTTCCACATCGAGTAAACCACACCACCAGCAATCAAACCAAAGGTCACACTGAGTGAGAAAACAGGCGGTATTTTGCCGATAATGCCAACCAAAAATATTTTACTGCCGATAAATACCAGCACCAAGGCGAGTGCGTATTTCAGATAGGTGAAGCGGTGAATCATCGCTGCCAGCGCGAAGTACAAAGCTCTGAGACCCAAAATCGCGAAGATGTTGCTGGTGTAGACCAAAAATGGGTCGGTGGTGATAGCGAAAATGGCGGGTACGGAGTCAACCGCGAAGATCAGATCGACAAATTCGACCATCACCAGCGCCATGAACAGCGGTGTGCCCCAGCGCACCAGTTTGCCAGTGGCGGGGTCGGGCTGGGTTACGAAGAAGGCGTTGCCGTGCACTTTGTCTGTAATCCGCATGTGTTTGCGTATGAATTTGAGCAGCGGGTTGTTGGCAATGTCGGGCATGTGGTCGGCAATCATCCACATTTTGATGCCGGTGAGGATCAAGAAAGCGCCAAAAATGTAGAGCATCCAGCTGAATTGCGACACCAAGGTGGCCCCTAGGCCAATCATGATGGCGCGCAGCACGATCACGCCGATGATGCCCCAAAACAAGACGCGGTGCTGGTATTGGCGGGGAATGGCGAAGTATGAAAAGATCAAGGCGATGACAAAGACGTTGTCCATGGACAGCGATTTTTCTATCAAAAACCCGGTGTAATAAGCCATGCCGCTTTGAGCGCCCAAATACCACCACACCCAACCCCCAAACAGCAGCGCGATGCTGATGTAGCCGGCGGACAGCAACAGGCTTTCTTTGACGCCAATCTCGCTGTCTGCTTTGTGTAAAACACCTAGATCCAGCACCAACAGCGTAACCACAATGCCCGCAAAAACCAGCCAAATCCAGGCTGCTGTGCCCAAAAATGGGTTATTTAAATAGGGCAATAAGGTGTCCATGGGGTCCGTTCTGATCGTTAGGTGATGTGTTGACTGGTATGCGGGAAGGTGGCTGTGCGGGCGAACTGGCGTAGTTTAGCCAGCGTCAGAATTAGTCAAAAATCTCGCTCATCCAAGATTTTTTGCGTCTGGCACGGTAGCCGCCACTGGGGGCGTAGCCTGAATCTTCAAACTCGCGGCGCTGTTCTATGCCGTTTCTTTGAATGGGGTCCGCAGGCATGGCGGCTGCAGAGATGGCCATTAATTTATCTAACTCGCCACGGTCTAGCCATACACCCCGACAGTCGGGGCAATAATCAATCTCAATACCTTGGCGCTCGGAGATCACCAGCGGTTTGTCGGTACAAATAGGACATTTCATAAAACGAATCTCTTTTTCTGTTGGGTTACAAGATGACCAAGAATAATCTTTAAATAACTATTGAAAAAGCAGATAATCAAGTACAATAACTCCTAAATAAACTGATTGTCTTCGTGGACTTTTCATAAATACTCGCGACATGCACAACGATTTCAGCTACCGCCATCTCTATTATTTTTGGGTTGTTGCCAAAGAAGGTGGCATTTCGCGTGCTGCCGATAGATTGGGCATGGCCGTGCAAACGGTCAGTGCGCAAGTGCGTGAGTTAGAGCGGGATTTAGGCCATTCTTTGCTCAAGCCTGCGGGCCGAGGCGTGGTGCTCACCGATGCTGGCCAAGCAGCCATGCGCCAGGCTGAGCAAATCTTTCAACTTGGCGAGCAGCTGCCACGGATACTGCGAGAAAGCCAAGACAAACCCAGTGTGAGGTTGACTGTCGGTATATCCGATGGTTTGCCCAAATTAGCTGTGCGTCATTTGATGCAGCCTGTGATGTTGGAGCCTAATTTACGGCTCTTGTGTCGTGAAAATGATTTTGTAAATCTCTTGGCTGACTTGGTTTTACACAAGCTAGATGTTGTGTTGGCTGACCGCACTGCGCCTAACAACCCAAATGTGAAAGTTTATAGCCACCCGATAGGCTCGTCTACGATGGCGTGGTTTGCCTCTGAATCTTTAAAAATAGCGGCCACAACAAATTTCCCTCAATCTCTAGCGCGCGTCCCTGTGTTGCTGCCCACACAGCATGCAGCGGTCAGAGGTCGTATCGACACCTGGTTTGAACGCATCGGTGTCAAACCGAATATTGTGGGTGAGTTTGAAGACAGTGCGTTGCTCAAAACATTTGCAGCTGCAGGCATGGGCGTGTTTCCTGCAGCAACTTGGGTGAGCGATCATTTGGAAATGAGCTATGGCGTGCACATGGTAGGCGCGTGTGATGGGGTTGATGAACACTATTTTGCCATCGCCGCGCAGAAAAAAATACTGCATCCATTGGTGCAAAAGCTGCTGCCACATAAAAATGTTGATTAAATGTTGATTAAATGTTGATTAAGCGTTCGATGACCAGCAAATGGGATATTTTTAAATGATGAACTGGTTGTATCGGCAAATCCACACACATACGGGCCACCTATCGCCGGCGACACAAGCCATCTTGTTGGCTGCTGCGGCGGGCTTAACTTTCAGTATGTTGAACGCGCTATTGCGTGTACTGGCTAAGGATATTCATCCATTTGAAACGCAATTTTTACGCTACGCCGCAGGTTTGCTGTTGTTGCTGCCATTGATTGTAAAAAATGGCATGGGCGCGTATAAGCCACAAAATATTACGGGTCAATTTTCGCGCGGTGCGCTACACACGCTGGCTTTGTTTTTTTGGTTTGCTGCATTGCCCAATATTCCGCTGGCAAATATGACGGCAATTGGCTTTTCTGCGCCTATTTTTATCATGCTAGGTGCGTACATATTTTTGAGGGAACCGATGCGCTGGGAGCGTTGGCTGGCAACTATCCTTGGATTTTCAGGTGTACTCATCGTCGTCGGACCACAGTTTTCTATGAGCAGCGCAATAGGCGCAGGTAGCTCAGGTTGGTATCACCTCGTCATGTTGATGTCTGCGCCACTTTTTGCTGCTTCATTCTTAGTCACCAAAGCGTTGACGCGCTACGAAACGACTGGCACCATCATGGTGTGGCAAGCTATAACGGTAACGCTGCTCAGCTTGCCTATGGCGCTTCTAAATTGGACTTGGCCTAGCGCTTGGCAATGGGCGGGTTTTTTGCTCAGTGGTGCGTTGGGCACTGCTGGACATTATTTTTTGACCAAATCGTTTGCAAAAGCTGATATTTCATCCACCCAATCACTGAAGTTTTTAGACTTGGTGTGGTCGGCCATGATGGGTTGGTTGCTGTTCAGTGATGTGCCAACTGTAAACGCCATCATTGGTGGCATCGTCATCAGTGCGGCAACGATTTGGGTGGCGCGGCGAGAGACGCGCACTCGCGATATTCCACCAATCACAGACTAACAACTCACCTTAACAACCTAGCTGAACAGCCAACTCAAGAAAATTCACCGCGTGGTAGGTGTTTACAGCGTTCGGTGAAATATCTTTCGGTTTATTTTTACCAAACTCAAAAGGTCGTTCGATGTAAGCGGTTTGCAAACCGCAGTTTCTGGCTGCAGCTAAATCATCTTGGTGCGCTGCTACCAACATCACTTGCTCTGGTGCAATGTTAAACACTTTGGCAACGCCCAAGTAAGTGGCGGGGTCGGGTTTGTAAGCTTTGAAAACTTCGGCGGACAAAACGCAATCCCACGGCAACCCTGCCCGCTTGGCCATATTTGTAAGCAATCCGATGTTGCCGTTGGATAACGTGGTAATGGTGAATTTGGTTTTCAGCCGCGTTAAACCAGCCACGACGTCTGGCCATGCCTCTAGCCTGTGCCATGCAAGATTGAGGTGTTGACGCTGTGCTTCAGTCAAACTGGTCATGCCAAACGTCACCAATATATCGTCCAGAATGATGCGATGCAAATCGTCAATCAGCGTCCAGCCCAGCTCGCCAGACATCACTCGGCGCATAGCGGGCACGTAACCGGCACGCCAAGCGAGGGCAAAGGCATCGGCATCAACTGCAGGATTTAAAGCAAGCACCTCGCGCGCGATGCTGCTGTGCCAATCCACCACGGTGCCAAAAACATCGAAAGCTAGGACTTTAATCTCGTTTCCATTTCTCATCATATTCATGCATGCATATTAACCCTATGTCCTTCCAATTAAGACATGAAATGAAAGTCTTGAATAAAACGCATGGCTTGTTTTGTCATTCGTTTCGTCATAATTTCTCACACTTTCTGCCGTTAAACTGGCGGCATGAATATTATCGTTGTAGGCGCAGGTGCGATCGGTTGCTACGTGGCGGGTCGGCTGGCTGCTGCGGGTGAACACATTTCCCTCGTAGGAAGAGCGCGGACGGTTGAGCCCATTGCGTTAAGCGGTTTAACCATCACTGACCTGCAGAGCTTCAAAGCTCATGTAGACGCAGATTTAACCGCCAAACATTTAAACGTTGCCTCAAGTTTAAAACTTGCGATGCAAAGCCTACAAAAAAATCAACAGATAAAAGATCAAATTACCGTAGTTTTGCTCTGCGTCAAAGGCGGCTCGACGGTGGCTGCTGCTCAAGAAATTGTCGATTGCTGCCCGCCAGGCACAAGTATCGTCTCGCTCCAAAACGGTGTGGACAATGTGACTCGCATCAAAACCGCAGCACCGCAAATGCAAGCTTTCGCTGGCATGGTGCCTTACAACGTCGTCATGAAAACCGCCTCGCACGTGCACCGCACTTCGATGGGGAAAATTTATATGGAGCAGTCTGAGATCACGACTGAACTAGTCGCCAAATTTAATGCCGCCGGCTTGTTGGCGACAACATCGAATGACATGCGCGCCGTGCAATGGGGCAAGTTACTTTTGAATGTGAACAACCCCGTCAACGCGTTGTCTGATTTGCCGCTGCGCGAGCAACTACTCAACCGCGATTTTCGCTACGTGTTTGCTACTTTGCAGCTAGAAGCGCTGGCAGCTATGCGTGCGGCTGGCATTGAACCGCTGCAATTGGCTGCTGTGAAACCGCGGGTATTGCCACACTTGCTCAAGCTACCGAATCTACTGTTCACCCGTGTCGCCAACAAAATGTTGCGTATGGATGCCATTGCCAGATCGTCGATGTGGGACGACATTCAACACGGTCGTATCACTGAAGTTGATGATATGTGTGGTGCCATCGTGCAATTAGCCAAACAAGTAGGTACCAGAGCAGCTTGTAATGAAGCTATTTGCAAGCTGATTGCTACTCACACAAAAGGCCAACGAATGACGGGAAGGGAGCTACGGACTGCACTCAAAATATAGTGACTTAACTTCAAGGAGGACCTAATAGTGCGTCTCCTATGGCTGTACCTTGCGGTCTGTCCATGATGTAAAAAGTTGTCCCTTAGCCGGGTATGTGTTCGAAAGAAAAACTTTCATCTGGTGCCAACTTGCTTTTGCCTGAAAATATTTCAACAAATCTATGCCGGGTAATTCACGCAGCGCTACAAAGTGCAATTTTTTTGGCCCAGTCAAGCTGATCAAATCTTACATATTTGAAGCCTTTGAGGTTGTGTACAAACCCATGTCATACACCTTGAAAATTGCTTTGTAGCGTGTACCTAAACCATTCAAGGCTTATTTAGTGCCTTCAACTTGAATTTGTTTAGGAAAATGCTCAGTTTAATTGCTTGACCACTATTTCTTTTACACGCGAATTGTGTAAGAAATTGAGCAAGAAAATGACTACTATTTTTAAAAATCGTATTTATTTAAAAAAAATTCTTCATGTATTATTCAAAAATAAAAACTATAAAAAAACCAGTTTTACAACTAATCACTAGTTTTTGTCTACTGGTATTTATCTGCAACAACAGTATTGCCATGGGTTTGAAGGTGGAGCCTAGCAGCGTGCAATGTGGCATCTCAGCACCGCTATTCGTAGCCCCGCCAGCTCAAGCTGCAAAACGTATCCCCGACAGTCAAGTAGTGCGCGGCAACAAAAACATTGCATGGGCTTGGCTGGGTACACCCACCATGCGCTACCCACACAAAGCTCTGGGTGCGACCACGCATGCGGGGACTTTGCATGTATTGATAACTGCTGACAATGGCAAATTGCAAGAAATCGTGCATGAACTGCCATTTAACCGGGTGTTTGAAGACCGCATTCCGCGCTTGGTAGATTTAGATGGCGATGGCCGCGATGAGATTATTCTGATTGAATCGGATGCTCTGAAGGGCTCTGCCACCGTTGTCTATGGTCTGCAAGTAGGCAAAACTTCTAAAGAACTGCCAATCTTAGTAGAACTTGCACGAAGCGCGCAGACAGGCTCAACATTTCGATGGCTCAACCCGGTGGGTATAGCGGATTTTGATGGCGATGGAAAATTAGATCTTGCCAGCGTGATTACGCCACACGTGGGTGGTTTACTCACGCTGTACCACTATGCTCCACCAAAATTAGAGCCATTTGCCCAAGCCATGGACATATCGAATCACCGCATGGGCGATTTGGAACAACAAGTGGCAGTAATTGTTGAGCAAAAAGGCTTGCGACCTACCATCATCGTGCCTGATATGCAGCTCAAAGCCTTGCATGCGCTGCGTTGGGAGTCGCCAGGCCAATGGAAAGAACTTGCGGATGTGAAGGCGCTACCGGCCACCGTTCAACGCATCACACCTGCTCCAGGTGGTGGCTGCGTGCTGCTGACTGACGCGAGCTGGTGGAAAGTATCTTTGACGAATTAGTTTACTATTTTAGTGCTGTATTTTTCCTTAAAGTGCTATATTTTTAATAGCATCATAAGCAATAAATACGCCGGCTATATCTTAAAAAAGTGCTAATTTAAACCTAATAAGTTAATTCTAACGTAACAACTCGGTTTTCAGCAGCTGGCCAAGTCTGGCCGGCTAATCGTTCGCCGTTGAACTCAGCAACGATAGACCGAACACCTGGCTGCGTCACCACTATTTTTGAACTTGCCACACCTGCGCCTGAGGGTGGCACGCCGGGTGGCAGCGCTGCGCCGTCAAAATTCATCTTGTCACGCTGAGCATCAAAGTAGCCACGGGGTCTGAAAAAAGTAACAATAGACTTCGCATTTGTATTGGCTTTATCGGCGTCCGCCATGCGCTCTAAACGCAAATTCACAATATCACTTGAGCGAGGAAACGCGCTTCTGTAAATATGCGT
>JANPLX010000228.1:0-12372 GCA_031422495.1 Polaromonas sp.
GTAACATCCAAACTCTAACACCTCACGCGGCCATTCTGAAGTCAGTGTGAGTTGGTAGATACCCTGATGGCACATATCTAAAGCACGAATCACGCCAGCATGGGTGATCCACAGCACGTTGTTCGCAGACAATGCAACCGAATCATCTAGAGCAGCTTTGACGCGCTGAAGCACCTCGTTTGCACTCTCGCAGCCGCCAAAACGGTGGTTGCCAAAATCGGCTGTCCAAGCGTCAACAGCCGCTTTGGGAATCTTTGCCCAAGCTTGTCCTTCAAATTCACCGAAATCCATTTCCGTTAAGCGTTGGTCTGTGCAAGTGCTTGATTCGAGTGACAAATCTGGCCTAAGCAAGGCCAATGCGGTGGCGAGTTGCTGGCAGCGACGCAGTGGCGAGATGCGGCAAACGGTGTTTTTAGGCAAAGCTTCAGCCAAAGATTGGGCGGCAACCGTGGTCAAAGCAGCATCGGCTGGCACATCCAACGCGCCATAGCAAATTCCTGCGCCTATCAGCGGCTGGGCATGGCGGGCGAGCCAAAGCTTCATAAAAACTTAGCTAAGCTGGTGCCTATAGCCATTGCGCTATAGAAAATACGCGAAACATGTCGAGATGCGACAAAGCCAGCGCCGTACCAAGGTAAAACGCTAGCTCGCAGACCTGCTGCGTTGCACCCAAGCAGTCGCCCGTGAACCCCTGCAAACGATTGGCAAATAATCGCCACATGTACAATAACGCGACTAAACTAACAACCATAGATGCTATTAAATATATAGCATTATAGGCAATAAATACGCCGGCTATAGACAAAATTAACCATAAAAAGGCAATGGTTAAACTTTTCAACGAGATTTGATCGGCCAAGGGCTTAGATTTACTGTTGCCGATGTCGCCCACATGCGGCAGCAGGCGAATCAGCAACAACGGCCAGGTGCGCGACACCACGTGCGCGGCGAAGATGCTGACGCACATGGCCAGCGGGTTTACTGTACCAATTAAAGCCAAAAGTGAAACTTTAGTAAGCAAAATCAAGGTAATTGCAATCGCACCAAAAGCGCCGACGCGCGAATCTTTCATGATCTCCAAAGCCCGCTCGCGGTCTTGGCTGCCGCCCAGCCCGTCTGCCACGTCCGCCAGGCCGTCTTCGTGGAAAGCACCCGTCAGCATCACGCTGAAAACTGTGCCCAAAGCCGCTGCCACCAACGCCAATTGCGGCAGGTATTGCCCCTCTTTCGACAAAGCAGCCATTAGCAGCATTGACAACCCTGCCACCAAACCGCCGACCAAGACTCCCACCCCTGGAAAATGTGCCGCACTGGCGCGCAGCATCGCTGGGCTATACCCCACCCAAGCCGCCAACCGTCCCGTGACGGGAATGCGGGTGAAGAATTGGATGGCTAAGAGGTAATGGCGAATGAAAAGGCGAATAGTTTGCATGTCAATCCAATTATCGTGGATACAAATCCAGTCTTTGGCTACGTCCTTTTTTTAATGTGCGAGTTCAACTTCAGAAGCCGCCTTGGGTTGCCTGAATGCCGTATGATGCAAAGGCGCCAACATAAGGGATAACACTAATGCTAAGTTCATCGATTGATGTGGAGCGCTGCGCAGAAGCCGCTCGGTATGCACTATTGCGAAGATTGGCGCCTGCCATTCGGCATGACATGGCTGGCGGCTTTCAACCCGTCACGATGCTGGCAACGATCATTGAAAAGCGATTGCTCACGGCTTCGCCAGATATGCCCACACTGATTAAGAATAGCGGTGAAATGCGAACACTCGCTATCGCCGCGACCCACTCAAATCTAGATTTGATGGGCTGGATGGTGGTCAACCCAAAAGCACGTGTTGCTCTGAGCAAAGGCATTCAGGATGTCTTGCATCTGGTGATGACTGAGCATTCATTCAGGGGACTGAAATTTGTCAATCAAACCCAGGGCATGACGACTGACGTTGCGCTGGACCATGTGCATGGCGCTTTTGTGGCGGCTTTGCTGGCGCTGACTGACGCAGTAGCATCGACCGCAAATGTGCTGATAACAGCGGCCCAAGAGGGACAAGACATGCTGGTAACGATCATGCTGGCTGATGTTGGAGCCACCTCAGAGGCAAGCACATCGCGCGAAGAGTTTCACATCGGTCTGGCAGCTTATCGAAAAATTGATTGGGACGATGTTCAAGCGATTGCCGATGTGGATGGTTTGCATATAAAACATGAGGCTTGGAGCGTCACACTGCGCTTGCCAATATCAAACGCTTAGAGGTATAAATAAGCTATGCGCATCCGGATTTTTATTGCTTTGATGGTCGCTGCAATCATGTTGCCGCTGGTTTTGGCGTCTGCGTTCGCAGTGAACAACATCAGGTTGGAAGAAAAGAAAGCGTCTCTTGCAAGTTTGCACAAAACAGTCGATGCAGTCAGCCTGACAGTCGACCGAGACATTCAGTCGTCCATCTCAGCGCTGCAAGCACTTAGCAATTCAGAGCATTTGCAAACCGGCAATTACGAATCGTTTTACGTGCAGGCAAAAGCTATTAACCGTTCACAGAACTCTTGGGTGGGGTTGTTTAGGCCAGATGGGACGCAAGTTTTAAATACCGCTGTGGCATTTGCAGAAACGCCTAAGGGAACCACAGCTTCAGCATTGGTTGGAAAAGTCATCGCCTCGCAAAAACCCTTTGTGTCAGATATATTTGTGGGCCCGCTCACAGGGCGCCAGCTCATCGCAGTTTATGTACCCTCAACCCAAATTAGCTCGACAAACTATGTCGTTGCTCAAGGTTTTTCATTAGCTCATTGGAAAGACATTGCCAAGCATCAAGACTTACCTGCTGATTGGATCATCGCCGTCATTGACCGTGCTGGCCAGTTCATTTCACGAAGCCACAAAAGCGACGAATTTTTGGGCCGGGCAGCAAGGCCCGAACTGGTTGCAGCTGCAGCCAATACAAAGCAAGGCTTGATCCAACATTCAACGATGGAAGGCATTGAATCGTACGACGCCTTCGACCACTCTGAGTTGACGGGCTGGACCATCGCTGTGGCGGCACCGGTGGCTTCGGTCGATGCAACCATCATTCGCGCGGCACAAACTGCAACCGGTGGCTTTTTATTAGCCATGCTGGTCTCAGGTATTTTGGCAGCTGCATTCTCTAGGCGGTTTGTTTCGGCAATACAAAATGCGAGTGGTACAGCAGTAGCGTTGGGGAAAGGTCAGGCGCCAAAAGAGTTAGCGAAGACAGCAATTCTTGAGGTCGATATCTTGAATCAATCTTTGGCGAATGCGGGTGAGTTGCTCGAAAAGGAACGACTGGCGCGGCAGGTGGCAGAGACTGAACGCGAACGCTTGCTCATCGTTGAGCATCAAGCCTACGAAGCCATTCAAAAAGAAAATACCGCCAAAGACCATTTCTTAGCCATGCTGGGGCACGAGCTGCGCAACCCGATCGCGGCCATTTCAGGCGCTGTCGAAGTTTTGGCACTTGGCAACACAGGCACACAGAACTCCAACCACCACTTAGACATCATCAAGCGGCAAAACCGGCATCTGGTTCACATCATTGATGACTTGTTGGACATGTCCAGATTGATGGTCGGGAAAATAGTACTGAACCCGCAGACGATGAATCTAGCCGAATCTTTGCAAAACTGTGTCGATGGTTTGAGGGCGGCGCAGCGTATTAAAAGTCACACTATCAGCGTCACTGCGCAACCAGTTTGGATCTACGCCGACCCTGTACGAATTGAGCAGATTTTTATCAACCTTATCGGCAATGCGTTGAAATTTTCAGCTGCTGGGAGCACGATCAAAGTCGATACGGAACAAGCTGGCAACAAAGCCGTCGTACGCGTACAAGACTACGGCACAGGCATGACGCCTGAGCTAATAGCCCAAGTTTTCGAGCCGTTCGTCCAAGGCCCTCCGCCCGTCAGTGGTGAAAGCGGTGGCATGGGTGTTGGGCTTGCTCTGGTGAGGCAATTGGTCGGGTTGCACGGCGGCACAGTCGAGGTTGCCAGCGATGGCTTGAATCAGGGAAGCACATTCATCTGTCATTTTCCCGCCGTGCCAGCGCCTGTTAGCGAATCAGTATCGGTAACTGCGTCTCAAATGGCTCCACAGTCTCGCACCCTGCTGTATGTTGAAGACAACGCAGATGTCCGCGCCGTCATGTCCGAAATGCTCAGGTTGTCGGGCTATGAGATCATAGAAGCAGCTGATGGCGCAGAAGCTTTGGCAGCGCTCGGGTTAAAACGGCCAGATGCTGTCGTGATGGACATCGGTTTACCCGATATGACTGGCTACGAGCTTGCGCGCCAAATGCGGCTATTACCTTCCTGTCAAGACCTACCAATCATCGCACTGTCCGGTTTCGGACAGTTACGCCACAAAGATGAGGCCGCTCAAGTCGGCTTAAACGCTCACTTGGTAAAGCCCGTTGACCCTGAAGCATTGATACGAACGATAGAATCTGTGTTGGCAAAAGCTCAGCCGTGAAATCGCGTTATTCGGCTGACTTCTCAGACACCCCTGCCGATTCAAAACTCGCCATCTCCCGCAACACCGCACATGCTGCCAGCAACAGCGGCCAAGCCAGCGCCGCGCCTGAGCCTTCGCCAAGGCGCAAACCCATGTCTAACAGTGGTTTTGCATTCAATTTTTCTAACATCAGCCCATGCCCACGCTCGCCTGAGCGGTGGGCAAACACGCAGCGCTGCAAGACGGCGGGCTGCAAGGCATAGGCGACCAAGATCACCGCTGTGGTGATGAAGCCATCCACGACGATGACGCGACGCTCTGCCGCCGCTTGGAAAACCGCACCCAACATGGTCGCCATCTCGAAACCACCGAAGGCTGCCATCACGTCCAACGGTGCAGTCACACCCGCATGGAAAGCCAGCACCTCGCGCAGCACAGCAGTTTTACGGTCAATGCCAGCACCATCCAAACCCGTACCCGCGCCCGTGCAGTCGGCAATATCCAAATCTTGCAGCCGCGACAAAATTAAGGACCCGGCAGACGTGTTGCCAATGCCCATTTCGCCCACCAGAATAGCATTACCGGGCAAATTTTTGACGATGGTCATGCCGTTTTCAATCGCTTGCTGGCATTGTGCGGCGGTCATGGCTGCAGCATTGGATGAATCTGATGTTCCATTGGCGATTTTGGCGTTCAATAAACCAGCTCGCGGTGTTTTTGATGCATCTAAAAACTCGTGATTCACACCACAATCCACCACATTCAAGGAGATGTTGTTGGCCTTTGCCAGCACGCTGACGCAAGCGCCGCCAGCGATGAAATTCTCTACCATTTGCCACGTCACGTCGCTAGGGAAAGCGGAAACGCCGCGGACTGTTAACCCATGATCACCAGCAAAGACTAACATCTGCGGTTGCTCAAGCTTGGGGGATTCTGTGCCCAAAATCTGTCCGAGTTGTAACGCCAAGCTTTCTAGTTGACCGAGCGATCCCAGTGGTTTGGTTTTGTTATCGATTTTGTGCTGCAACTTAGCGGTGAAGGCAGCGTTGCTGATATCTTGAAGGATCGGTAGAGCGAAAGTTGTCATGGTTGGTCAATTGTGAATCAATGAATAAAGGAAATTTTTCTCAAAATGCTGCTCAATGTAATCGGCCAAGCCGTCAAAAACAGAATCCAAAGTCGGTGTGGTCGCGCCAAAGAGCGCTTGCAGCACAGCAGGGTCTTCAAACATGCCGTGCAGGTACAAACCCAGCACATTGCCAGCGGGGTTTTGCCAGCCTAGCGCATCGGGCAGTACAGCGACTGCCACATCGCCGGCCACCGCCATGGCAGGATGTTGTGCCGTTTGGCCGTGGTGGATTTCGTAGCCGGCAACATTCACATCGCTCAATTTTGACCATAAACCCATGAGCTTGCCAAATTGAGTATGCCGATGTCGCACGGTTTTGGCGATTTCAAAACTGGTGACGAGTGGCAGCAGGCCCAAACCAGGCCCATTGCCATCAATTTGATGCATATCAATCAGCGCCTCTCCCAGCATCTGCAAACCGCCGCAAATGCCCAGCACGGCTTTGCCTTGATTCGCATGTTTGGCAATAGCAGCGTCTAAACCTTGCGAACGCAGCCAGGCCAGGTCGCCACTGGTGTGTTTGCTGCCAGGCAGGATGACCCAGTCAGCGTCAATGATCTCGCTGGGACTACGCACCCACTTGAGACGCACACCGGGTACGTTTTTCAACGCCTGAAATTCGTCTAGGTTGCTGATGCGCGGGTAGGCGACCACAGCAATGGTTGTTGTAATAGCGCCTGAAGCCACACTTCGGTCATCGAAGACACCGTCTTCTTCGGGCAGACCATGTTGCCACCACATCGGTAATGTCGCAACGACAGGCACGCCGGTCATCCCTTGCAGCATCTCGGGGCCGGGCGAGAGCAAACTAGCGTCGCCTCGGAATTTATTGAGAACGAAGCCCTTTATCAAGGCTTGTTCTTCGGGCGGCAAAAGTGCAAACGTGCCGTACAAATGGGCAAACGCGCCGCCCCGGTCGATATCGGTGATAAGCAAACAAGCTGCGTTAGCGGCGACAGCTACCCGCATATTGACGATATCGCTGGCTTTCAGATTGATCTCGGCGGGAGAGCCTGCGCCTTCAATAACTACCACGTCGTTCTGCGCCATCAGCTCGTGTAACGCTTGTTGAATCGTCGGCCAAACCCGCTCGCTGCGCTCGCGCCAAGGGGCTTGGGTCAACTCGTCGTTGACTTGTCCCATTAAAACGACCTGGCTATGGGTGTCGCGCTCGGGTTTGAGCAGCAGCGGATTCATGCGGACTTCGGGGAGGGCGTTGGCAGCGAGGGATTGAAAGTACTGCGCGCTGCCAATCTCACCACCATCGACGACCCGTGCATTGTTACTCATGTTTTGAGCCTTGAAAGGCGCGACTTTCAGCCCTTGGCGAGCGTAATAGCGGCAAAGTGCGGTGGTCAGCCAGCTTTTGCCAGCACCGCTGGTGGTACCTAGAACCATGATGGCTTTTGCAGTCATTTGAACCCCTTAACGATATTTAGCCATGCGCTTTGCAAAGCATCTTGTGCAGATGGCGGCTGGACGCTAACGCGCACTTGACCGAGTAATCCGAACGACGTCGTATCCCGCAATTTGATGCCTTGTTGTCGTAACGCTGCCAAAGCCTGCTCTAAGGTCAAGGCATTCGTAAGCTTTGGTGTCGTACAAAAGAAATTCGTCACGCTATGCTGGCAAATCCAACCCAACGATTCGAGCAATTCGGTTTGACGCGTTTTCCAGACTTGCAGCGTTAGTAGACTATTGCTGAGCCAAGTTTGTACATCAGCTGTGACCCAGCTATCCAGTAAAGCCACACCCTGCGCGCCAATTGGCCAAGATGCTGACAGATCGGCCAACTGATTGACCATCTGCTCCGAATCCAAAGGTGCAATCGCATAAGCCGCCCGCACCCCCGTCAAACCCAGCGCTTTGTTGGGCGAGTAAAGTTGCCAAACCGCGTCGCTGGGGCTCGTTTTCAGCTTGTTACCACTCAGCTGCAAGGGTGCGTAAGCCAAATCTAAAACGTGAATGGCGGTTGACGAGACTTCAAAGTCGCCGGAATTTATCTGTCCCAAGGGGCTAGACGGCTGGCAATGCCAAACCAAACCAGCAGCTTTGGCGTCCGTCGTCAAAGACAAACCCCAAGCTTGGGCGGCGTGTGCGTAGTCGCCAAAGCTGTGCGGCGGCACAAAAACGGCGCTGACGCCTTGCATCTTGGCCAAAGCCGTGATGCGAAAAATGAACTCGCTGGCGCTGCTGGCAATGACAATGCGCCCAGCTTCGCAGCCATGAAACGCGGCCAACTTGTCGCGCAAAGCCGTGTAGCCAGGGTCGGGATACCGCGTGGCATCGGCCTGCGATATAGCCGCTTGCGTGAGGGGACTAGGGCCGCAGGCGTTGCTATTGGTGGAGAAGTCAAATTTCGGCAAACCTAACGCGTCTGTACCGCCGTGAATGCGCTTGGGAGCTTCGTAGATCATTGCAGGATTCATGAATTCACTGAATATGCTATGAATAATATAGCTACACAGGCAATTAATACGCCGGCTATAGTCGATTTTGAGGCTAATTTGATGGATTTTGACGTATCTGGCGTATTCGGGGCGTTTCCAGACGGGTTCAAGGTGTAAACATCGGGCTTGGAGAGCTGGATATTCAACAGCAAAGCCATTGCTGCCATGGGCCAGCCACTGTTGGGAGATGGCGTTTTGGAGGCTTCCTGCCGCAAACGTGACCAAAATGATGTAACTTTGAAGCCGGACACTAACCAAAGCAGCGCCGCCGTGATACGCGCAGGCAACCAAGACAGCACATCGTCCGCCCGCGCCGCCCACTTGCCAGCCCATTCCCAGTTTCGGCCTTTTCCGTTGACGATGTGAACACCCTTGTAACCCCACATCGCATCAGCCGTGTTGGCAAAGCGGTAGACCGCCGCACCGGGTAAACCTAGCAACACAAACCAGAATATCGGCGCGATAACCGAATCGTTGAGGTTTTCAGCCAGGGTTTCAATCGCGCTTTCGCGCACTTGCGTTTCGGTTAACGCTGCAGTGTCGCGGCTAACGAGCCTAGATAGCCGCGCCCTGCCCGCTTCTAAAGAATCCTGTAAAGCGGTTTCAACCGCCTGCACTTCCAGCCTAAGCATGCGCCAAGCAAACATGGGTTTGAGCAGTAAACCAAGCGCGATGGCAGCCCAAACGGCAGGCAGTTCCAAAACCGCCCATTGCAGACCAGAAAACACTATCAAAATAAGAGCTGCTGCGGCAATCCATACACCGGCTCCAGCCAGAAATGAGGGGTAATCAGGCACATTTTCATCTGTTGCAGGCTTGGGCAAGACGTTTGCAGCAGCCCAGTTCAAACAGTTACCCATCCACACCACGGGGTGCAGACGCGCTGTCGGTTCGCCGAAAAAGTGATCAATGGCAAAGGCCATCAGCAAAGCGCCTGCAAAAATACTCGCCTGGGTACTCGATAAGGTACTGGCCAAGACGACCAAGTCAGTCACCTAGTCCTCAATCCCGCGTTGCGCCGGAATGCCGGCTTTGAAGGCGTGTTTGATCATCGTCATCTCAGTCACGGTATCAGCCAGCTCGATGATCTCAGGCGGGCAGCGGCGACCAGTGATGACAACGTGCACGTGTGTGGGGCGATCAAACAGGGTTTGCACGACTTCTTCGACGCCGCCTGCCGCTTCCATCCAAC
This sequence comes from Polaromonas sp., assembly GCA_031422495.1. Lineage (GTDB taxonomy): Bacteria > Pseudomonadota > Gammaproteobacteria > Burkholderiales > Burkholderiaceae_C > Aalborgiella. Next base: position 9,245 of record JANPLX010000228.1, read on the forward strand.
CATAAATCAGCGGATAGGTAAACTCATCGAGCACGACCATGAAGTATTCGCCGCCCATGATGGCGGCTTTGGCGCGTTGCCAGCCGTCGCGTGCCAGTTGCGCAGAATGCTCCAAGTCTTGGCTTTTCCAGCTGAAGCCATCGCCCAAACCTTCAATCGGAATACCCAGTTGTTCAAACATGCGGTGCTCGCCAAAGCGGGCGCTGGGCACTTTCATGAACTGAAAAATCTTGACTACTTTGCTGCGACCATGCGCGCGTAACGCCAGGCCAAACGCCGCTGTACTTTTGCCTTTGCCATCGCCGGTGTTGACGATCAGCAGCCCTCGGCGTTCGCCCTCGGGTTTGTCGTAAGGTTTGCATTCTGGTGGCATTTCAAGTTGCATGGAGATTTCCTAAAATATCAGTGTCACTTGCTACATTTTCGGTAGCGATACAAGCATATTTTCTATCGGCTTGATGGCAATTCTGTTCTCAAAAACGTGCTCCAAAGCACGGTGCGTAACGACATCAGCAGTCGTGCCGAAATGCGTGATCTTGCCAGCCGCCATGATGAGCATGTCATCCGCCTGCAGCGCCATGGTGGTTTCATGCAGCACGCTAACCACGGTTTTGCCGCCCTGCACCAAGTCGCGCACAATCTGCTGCCAGTCGGCTTGGTGCGGCGGGTCTAGATTAGCCAGCGGCTCATCCATCAGCAGCACATCGGCTTGCACCGCCAAAGCACGCGCTAGTAGGACACGCTGGCGCTCGCCGCCAGAAAGCTGCCCCAGCGCCCTGCCCCGCCAGTCCCAGGCTTGGGTACTGCGCAGCGCTTGCTCGACGGCGGCATTGTCGGCCTGATTCGGAGGTGCCAACCAGGCCTGGTGCGGTAAACGGCCCAACATGGCGACATCAAACACGGTCAAATCATCCGCACTGGCTTCGTTTTGACCCAGCCAAGCTAGTTTTTTAGCTCTTTCACGGGGCGCGATCTGCGAGATGACTTCGCCGAACAATTCAACACGGCCGTCATGGGGCAAGACACCGGCCAAGACCTTGAGCAGCGTCGATTTACCTGCACCGTTGGGGCCGACAATGCTGGTCCAGCGTCCGGCTTCAAACTGCACGCTAACATCATGCAAAACGGGGGTATTTTGCAGCTTAGCCGATGTATTTATTGCCTGAATAGCTATATTATTCATAGCATTTTTCTTAGCATAATACTTAGTGTTAGTCATAGCGTCTGTTTCCGCATTAACCACAGCAAATAGCTGCCACCTAACACGGCGGTAAGCACGCCGACCGGCAATTCCTGCGGCGCAATCAAACTGCGCGCCAAAATATCAGCCAAGAGCAGCAGCACCCCGCCCATCAAGCTGGACAAAACGATCAATTTGCCGTGCGTGGTTTTGACCACCGAGCGCACCAAATGCGGTGCGGCCAAGCCGACAAAAGCGATCAAACCCGTTTGCGCCACCGCTGTTCCGGTGGCCAGTGCCAGCAGTGCGATCAAAGCTGAGCGTAAAGTGCCTAAGGGCAGACCGAGCGTGATGGCGGTTGATTCGCCCAGTGCCAAACCGTCCAATACCCGCGAAAGCGCCCAAGCCAAGACGAGGCAGGGAACAAGAACGGCAGCCATGACGGTACAAGCCATCCAGCCCACAAACCCAGTTGACCCGAGCATAAAAGCTGTCATCGCCTGCAAAATAGTGGGTGATAGCAAAGTGAACAATGAGCTGATCGCGCCTAAAACGACACCCACCACCACACCAGCAAGCAACAAACGCAGCGTGTGCTGCACGCCACGCGCCAAAGCCAATGTGAGCAAAACGGCCGCAACTGCGCCAATGAAGGCTGCACCCGTCAAACCCAATCGCACCAGCCACTGCGCAGCAAACGGACTAACACCCACAGCGCCGAAGAACGACAATGCAATCGCAACGCCAAGCGTCGCGCCCGATGCACTGCCCAACAAATAAGGGTCAGCCAAGGGGTTGCGAAACAAGCCCTGCGCCACGGCTCCGGACAAGCCCAAAAGGGCCCCTGCTAAAAATGCACCCAAAGTGCGTGGCGCTCGAATATCGACAACAATTTGCTGTGCCAGCTGAGTTTGCAGCGGGTCTTGCCACATCGCCCAAACATTTTCTATACCCGTGCTGCCCACGCTCAACCCGAAAATGGCGAGCAATACAAATGCCAGCAAAAGCGCAGCGCCCAGCGCCCAAGCTCGTCTATGCTGCTCCAAATGCGCATGAAAATGCGTTTGAAAATGCGGCTGCACAGTCACGGGGCTTTGTCTTTCAAACACTGCGCCATTAGCATGGCAGCTTCGGCCATACGTGGGCCTGGGCGTACCAAAACGTCAGAGTCATCGTTGGAAAAAATACACAGACGCTTTTCACGCAAAGCGCGCATGTTTGCCCAGCCAGGCCGCTGCTCAAGCCCTGCGCTGCCACGCAAACCAACCATGATCACGTCTGGGTTGGCTCGTACGACAAATTCAGGGTTAATTTTAGGAAACGGCCCCAACGCTGCAGGAATGATGTTTTTAGCGCCAAGCCGTGTCAGCGTTTCACCCATGAAAGAAGATTCGCCTGCTGCATAGGGCGCAGGATTCACTTCAAAATAGACGGTTGGTGGCTTTGCGCCTGAAGAAGCGCCCGCTCCACGAGCAGGCAGCATCTTTGCAGCTCTCGCTATGCCTGCATCAATGTTTTGCCACAAACGTGCCGCGCCCTGCTCTTCTGGCACGTCCAGTAACTGCCCTAGTTTCTTCAAAACACGTTGCACATCCGCATGCGTTTTAGGCTCTAAAGCGATAACCTTGATGCCCAATGCTTCTAACCTGTCAAAAGCGCGGCTAGAAACTGCCATCAAAACGACATCTGGCTTCAACGCGACGATGGCTTCAATATTGGGATCTAAACCGCCGCCCACTTGCGGCAAACGCGTCAACGACAGCGGCCAATTGGAATAGCGATCGACACCGACCAAGCGCTGGCATCTCCCAAGCTCGCAAACCGACTCTGCCAGCGAAGGCAAAATACTGACGATACGTTGGGGTGATTGCTTAAAGTGAACCACCACGCCGCGATCATCAGTCACATCGAACGCTTTGCTTATCTGGGCAGATGCCGCTAAATGCCA
>JANPLX010000229.1:0-22169 GCA_031422495.1 Polaromonas sp.
CAAACCGCTTTACCCCGCGACTGAACAGCGATAGGCGCTTTGCTGCCTGGCACTAACAACATACGGCCATAGCTTTGCGCGGGCAAGCTGTCTTGCAACAGCGTTTTGACCCAAGCTTCAGAGCGCGTGTCGCCCGCCAGCAAAAAGGCTTCCAACTCTGCATGCTCTCGGTTGCCAGTGAGTTTGATGGTGCGGTGTTGGCCTTTTTTCTTGTCGGCGTAACGCATGACTTGACTTGATCCTGCTGATACGCTCAATCCAAGTAGCTTTTCAATTTGCTGCAAAACGTCTTCAGTGGGCGCTTCGTGGCTTGCGGCACGAAACAGCAAGCCCGTTCTTACTACGCCATTAGAGTCAGAGCCGTCCCCAAACGGCACACAACTTGCAAAGGGGAACAAGCGCATCAATGCTTTCAAATCTTCACGCGCTGTCAAAGCTTGATCACTCGGCAGCCAAGCCACGCCTAACAGCGTCCAAGGCAACTCCGCTTTGAGGATTTTGACGGCGGCATGTTTCAGCTCGGGCTGCTTAGAGGTTGGGCAAAAGCTGGATGTGGTGATCGCATTTACACCTGTCAGCCTTTCCCCCGTACTGCTTAATCCACTCAAAAACTCCTCACCCCAGTGCATGGCGATAAAAGCTTGGCTCATACCGACTTCTTTGGACGCCTGCACAGGCAACAAAATAGAGCCGCGCTTGCTGGTCACATGCACCAAATCGCCTTCTTTGATGAGGCGTCGGGTCATGTCCTGGAAGTTCATTTGCACAACCGGTTCAGCCACATGGCCAAACAATTTGCCTAAGGTTCCCGTGCGGCTCATGCCATGCCATTGGTCGCGCAGGCGGCCTGTGGTCAGAGAGAAAGGAAAACGCGATTCACGAGGTTCAGCTACCGGTTTATAGACGGTGTTGACGAAATTTGCTTTGCCGCTGGCGGTGGGGAATAAGTTGTTTTCGTACAAGCGTTCTTTACCGGCGGATTCGCCTTCGCGCATCGGCCACTGCAAAGGCGTTGCTTCCAAAAGCGCATAGCTCATACCGGTGATGTCCAAGTCGCGGCCACGGGTTGATTCGCGGTGCTCAATCCAGACGGATTCTGGCGTGGGGTAGTTGAACAACGTTTGTGGTGATCTTTGTGGCAACAACTTTTCCAAGCGACGAGAAAACTCTGCAGCAATCGACCAATCGTGACGCGTTTCACCTGGTGTATCCACCGCAGCACGAACGCGAGAAACACGACGCTCGGTATTCGTCACCGTACCCTCTTTTTCTCCCCATGTCGTCGCTGGCAACAAAATATCAGCATAGGTACAGGTCGCCGTAGTGGCAAAAGCTTCTTGCACGATGACCAGTTCGGCACGCTCTAAGGCTTTGCGCACGACCGCTTGGTCGGGCATGCTTTGCGCGGGGTTGGTGCAAACAATCCATAGTACTTTGATCTGTCCATCAGCAGCAGCTTGAAACATTTCAACGGCGGTTTTACCCGGTGCGGATGGCACAGAAGGCACATTCCACAGCTTTTGAATCTCTTCGCGATGCTGCGGATTCGCCAAATCACGGTGGCCACTCATCAAATTGGCCATGCCACCTACTTCGCGTCCACCCATGGCGTTGGGTTGACCGGTCAGCGACAAGGGGCCAGCTCCCGGTTTGCCGATTTGTTTGGTCGCCAAGTGCATGTTGATTAGTGCGGCGTTTTTGGCGGTGCCGCTGCTGGACTGGTTCAAACCTTGGCAATACAAACTTAACGTCGCTTTGCTGGTTGCAAACATCTGCGCAGCAGCATAAAGGTCTTCTTTTTTGATGCCGCAAATCTGCGTCACAATTTCTGGCGTGCAATCCCGCACCGTGGCTTTGAGCGCCTCAAAACCATTGGTGTGGGAGTTGATGAAATCGTGGTTGATCCAGCCTTCCCACATCATGATGTGCAGCATGCCGTTGAACAGCATCACATCGGTGCCAGGCTGGATGGGTAAAAACAAATCGGCTAGCTCGACCGTGTCGGTGCGACGCGGGTCAGCCACAATGATTTTCATCCCCGGGTTGGCTTTCTTGGCATCTTCAATACGGCGAAACAAAACCGGATGCGCAAACGCGGTATTGCTACCTACGATGAAGATGCAGCCCGCGTGGTTCACGTCGTCATAGCACGCCGGTGGTGCGTCTGCACCTAGCGTTTGCTTGTAGCCCGCGACTGCGCTGCTCATGCACAGGCGGGAATTGCTGTCGATGTTGTTGGTGCCTATCAAACCCTTGGCGAGCTTGTTGAAAACGTAATAATCCTCAGTGAGCAACTGCCCAGAGATGTAAAATCCGACTGCATCAGGGCCATGATCGGCAATGACTTGGGCAAATTTTTGCACCGTGCTGTCCAAAGCCGCATCCCATGAGATGCGTTGCGGTGCTGCGTCTCTGCTCGCACGCTGCATCGGTTGCAGCAAACGGGTTTGCTGCGTCACTGCAGCCGTAGCCGTCAAATGTAGGTTTGCGCCTTTCGAGCAAAGTCGCCCAAAGTTGGCCGGATGCAGCGGGTCGCCGCGCACACCGGTGATTTGATTGCCATCAGACTCAATAATCACCCCGCAGCCTACGCCGCAATACGGGCAGGTTGATTTTGTCTCGGTCATGCAGTCGTGGTGGTAGCCGAAGTAACTCTTCTAGCTGGGCCCGCAACTGGTGCGGTTTGGTCTAAAGCCAAGGTGTCAAGTTCTGGCTGGTTCAAATGCACCACGCCGTCTGTCACCTGAACGCGAAACGCTTGCGTGCAGCCTTCATCCGGCTCTTTTGCGCAGCCTGTGGCCAAGCCAATCGTCCAGTTATGTAATGGACACGCCACGCTGGTACCGAAAACTATACCTTGGCTCAAAGGGCCGCCTTTGTGTGGGCAGCGGTCTAACAGTGCAAATACCTGATCTTGGTCATTGCGAAACACCGCCACATCCATGCCCTTGGCGCGCTGCACTCGGCGTGAACCCAAAACGGGGATATCGTTTACGAGGCAAATCTTTTTCCACTCACTCATGCTGGCAACCTTTCAAACTGGCGCATATCCACTTCAGCTTCTTTAAAGTCAAACCATGGATCTGGCTCGCCGTCTAAGGCAAACTGCAGGCGTTCCCACAGGGCTTTGCGGCCTTCGTGGTCTTCCAAGATTTTTTTCTTCACGTAGTCCAAACCAACGCGATTGACAAAATGTACGGTGCGCTCCAAGTACCAGCCCTCTAGACGATACAACTCGCAGAAAGCGCCGGTGTATTCCAATACCTCAGCAGGTGTTTTGACCTTCACAAAGAAGTGCGCCACTTCGGTTTTGATACCGCCGTTGCCCGCAATGTACATTTCCCAGCCACTGTCCACACCAATCACGCCCACGTCTTTGATGCCCGCTTCGGCGCAGTTGCGTGGGCAGCCGGACACCGCAAACTTGACCTTGTGCGGTGCGTACATCCGCCACATCGCACGCTCCAAATCTTTGCCCATTTGGGTGGAATCTTGTGTGCCCATGCGGCACCACTCGGAACCGACGCAGGTTTTGACGGTGCGCAGGGCTTTGGCGTAAGCGTGACCAGAAGGCATGCCAATATCTTTCCAAACATTGACCAAATCTTCTTTTTTCACGCCCAGCAAGTCAATCCGCTGACCGCCGGTGACTTTGACGGTCGGAATCTTGTATTTGTCCACCGCGTCCGCAATACGTCGCAACTCGGAAGAGTTCGTTTCGCCACCCCACATGCGTGGAATGACCGAGTACGTGCCGTCTTTTTGGATGTTGGCGTGGCTGCGCTCGTTAATGAAACGGCTTTGCGGGTCGTCCTTCGCCTCTTTCGGCCATGAGCTGATCAAGTAGTAATTAACAGCGGGACGGCAAGATGAGCAGCCGTTGGGCGTTTTCCACTCCATCATTTTGTACACGCCGTCGATCGTCAAAATCTTGCTTTTAACAATCGCATCGCGCACCGCTTGGTGACCATGGTCGGTACACGCGCACATGGCTTTGGTTTTCGGGGTGGCGGAATAGTCACCACCAGCGGTAAACATCAAAATCTGCTCAACCAAGCCGGTGCAAGAGCCGCAGCCGCCACTCGCCTTCGTGTGCTTTCGTACTTCGTCAACGGTGAACAAGCCTTTTTCGCGAATCGCTTTGACAATTGTGCCTTTGCAAACGCCGTTGCAGCCGCAGACTTCTGCATCGTCAGGCATAGTTGCCGCTTTGCTGTGGCCTTCGTGACCCACATCGCCGATGTTGGATTCGCCAAACATCAACTTGTCACGAATATCAGCCACATTGCGTCCATCGCGCAGGAGCTTAAAGTAGTAGCTGCCATCGACTGTGTCGCCGTACAAGCAAGCACCAATCAGTTTGTCGTCTTTGATGACCAGCTTTTTGTACACGCCACCAAATGGGTCGCTCATGATGAGCTCTTCTGTGCCCTCGCCGCCTTGGAATTCGCCGGCACTGAACAAGTCGATGCCCGTTACTTTGAGCTTGGTAGATGTCAACGAGCCGGTATAACGACCAATACCGTGCTCGGCTAAATGATTCGCCGCCACTTTGGCTTGCTCAAACAAGGGAGCAACCAAACCATACGCGATACCGCGATGGGCCGCGCATTCGCCCACGGAGTAGATACGCGCATCAGTCACGGTTTGCAGCGTGTCGGTGACGACGATGCCACGGTTGCAATGGATGCCGATTTTTTCAGCCAGCTCGGTGTTCGGACGAATGCCGACAGCCATCACGACCAAATCAGCTGGAATCTCGGTGCCGTCTTTGAACTGCAACGCCATGACACGGCCACCTTTGCCGCCGTCCGCATCACCGATCAACGCCTGCGTTTGGCCGCCTATGACAAACTTCAAACCACGCTCTTCGAGTGATTTTTGCAGCAAACCACCGGCGACCGCGTCCAACTGGCGCTCCATCAACCAGGGCATCACGTGGATCACGGTCACTTGCATGCCGCGCAGCATCAAGCCGTTGGCCGCTTCTAAACCCAGCAAACCGCCACCGATGACGACGGCTTTTTTGTACTTGGTTGACGCCTCAATCATGAGGTTGGTATCCGCAATGTCGCGGTAGGCGATGACACCTTCCAAGTCTTTGCCCGGAATTGGCAACATGAAGGCGTTTGAGCCGGTGCACATTAGCAAGCGGTCATATTCAACTTCTAGGCCATCATCAGCCGTCACAATGCGGCGAGCGCGATCGACGTTCACGACTTTTTTACCGGCATGCAGAGTGATGTTATTTTCTGTGTACCATTCCCAGCTGTTAAGGACGATTTCATCCAGCGTTTGCTCACCCGCCAGCACGGGGCTGAGTAAGATGCGGTTGTAATTAGGCTGTGGCTCCGCTCCGAAAATGGTGATGTCGTATAAATCAGGTGCTATTTTTAGCAGCTCCTCCACCGTCCGAACCCCTGCCATTCCGTTGCCAACCATCACTAATTTCAATTTTTTCATCGTTTTCCTAAATACACAATTGCTACGTTGCACCAATAACATGCAATCCTCGTGCCAATTTAGCTGAATGTGCCTTAAAGTGGCTTACTTCTTGCTGTAATTGGCATATGAACGACATTGACATTGGCTACACCTCCCTAGCGGGCACAAAACCCATCAACGAAGACTTCGCAGGTGCGATGCTGCCTGGCAAGGACGACCAAGACATGGGCGTCATCATGGCACTGGCCGACGGCGTGAGCATGGGTGGCATGGGCAAAGAGGCGGCGCAAACGACAGTCACCAGTTTGGTGCGTGACTACTTTTGCACCCCACCCACGTGGGACACCAGCGTCGCGCTAGACCGCATCATCGCCGCGCAAAACGCCTGGCTGGTCGCCCTGAACAAACGCCGCCCCGAACTAGGCTTCACCACCCTGACCGCTTTGGTGCTACGTGGCCAAACCTATACGCTCGCCCACGTAGGCGACACCCGCTGCTACCTGCTGCGCGACGGGCAATTAACACAGCTTACGCACGACCACATCGTCAACCACACTGATTTCAAACACCAGCTTTTGCGCAGCGTCGGCTCTGAAGACCGCTTGGCAGTGGACTATTCGCAGGGCGAGGTGATGCTGGGCGATTGCTTTATTTTGCTGTCCGATGGGGTGTACGGCTCACTGTCAGACGTGCGGATAAAGGCGATTTTTAAAGATATTGAGCAGCAATCTGGCACATCATGGCAAAGTTTGAGTGAGACTTTGGCTGAAAACCTCGTGGAAGCTGCCCTGAAATCAGGCAGTAATGACAACGCCAGCGCCTTGGTTGCCCATGTCAAAGGCTTGTCTGAAGCCACGTTAGAAGACGCGACCCTCGCTGCTTTGAATTTACCAATTCCACCTTTGCTGAAAGTTGGTGACAAACTAGACGGATTTCAGGTGATTGCACCCATCGCCGACAGCGGTATCAACGTCATTTATCAAGTCAAGGAAACAAGCAGTGAATTGACCACTGGTAAAACCTTCGCCCTCAAAACCTTGCACCCCAGCCGCACCAAAGACAAAGAAGAACGCACCATGTTGGTGCATGAAGCGTGGTTAACCCAACAATTGCAGGCTACACGTGCGGCCGATACTTTGGTGCATTTGAAGCCGCTAGAGAGCAACGCGTCTGCTTATTACATCGTTTACGACTGGCACAACGGCGAAACCCTACAGCAGCAGCTAGACCGTGGCGCCCCATTCGAGGTGGCTCACGCCCTCAGCGCCGCCACCCAAATTACCAAAGCGCTCAGCCATTTGCACCGCCAAAACGTGATTCACCGCGACATCAAACCCGCCAACCTGCACCAAGGCGCTGATGGCGTGCTACGTTTGCTCGATTTGGGCGTCGCGCTCAGCGGCAAAGAGCCCGCTTCTATGCGCGACCTGCACGCCGGCACGCCCAGCTACATCAACCCCGAGCAATGGGGCGTACATTACATTGCAAACTACAAAAATAGCAGCAAAGCAGGTAACAACGACGCCGACGACAGCAAAGAAGCGCCCGATGCCCAAAGCGACCTCTTCGCCCTAGGCGTCACCCTGTACCAGCTCTTGACCGGCAAACTCCCCTACGGCGAAGTCCTCCCCGGCCAGTCCGGCCGCTACTACCGCGACCCCCTAGCCCCCAGCCGCCATCGCCCCGAAATCCCGAAATGGCTAGACAACATCGTCCTAAAAGCCATCGCAAGAGACAAAAACCAGCGCTTCGAAACCGCAGAAGAACTCCTCCTAGCCCTAGACCGAGGGGCATCCCGCCCCCTAAGCGCCCCGCTCGCCACCCCCCTGATTCAACGCGACCCGACGGCGGTTTGGAAGATAGGGCTAGGCATTTCGGTGCTGTTTAACCTTCTGTTGGTCTATTGGCTGCTGTTTTTGCCGAAATAGGAAGTATTTTTGTCTGTAGCCGGCGTATTTATTATCTAAAATGCTATTAAATATATAGCAAAATTTCTTAGCTTCGCAACCGAATATCATTTGATTTAATGGAATCAAGCCTCAACACCGCTCGACAGGTGGCAAAACAAGCATTTCCCGCGTCAGAAAACGCCTACATCAAGTAGCGCTTGAACGGAACGCCAAACGCGCGGCGCAATGCCACACTCTAGCTTTGATATACGTAGATCCATTCTAAAAGTAAAAGGCAACGCGATCACGCAAACAGAAAAATGCCAGATCTCTTCAAACACAGCCACCCCCTTCTGCTGACCGCGGCAGTGGTAGCCATCACCATTGCGGGCGTGCTGCTGGTCGTCAATTTCATGGGGGGCGAGAAGAAAATCGAGCAGCGGATTGAGCGCCTCTACTCTCTGGAAGACCCGCGCTTCACGCATGAACTGGGCGTGCTGCTGGGGCCGCCGTTCATTGGCGGCAACCGGCATCAGGTGCTGCTCAATGGCGACCAGATATTTCCGCCCATGCTGGCCGCCATCCGCAGTGCGCATAAATCCATCACGTTTGAGACCTACATCTACTGGTCGGGCGACATTGGCGCTGAGTTTGCGGATGCGCTGGCCGAGCGGGCACGCCAGGGCGTCAAGGTGCATGTGCTGCTGGATTGGGTGGGCAGCGCCAAGGTGGATGAAAAATTTGTCGATGATTTGACTGCAGCGGGTGTGCAGATCCGCAAATTCCACCCGCCGCATTGGTCCAACCTGGGCCGCATGAACAACCGCACGCACCGTAAGCTGCTGGTGGTGGATGGGCGCGTCGCCTTCACCGGCGGTGTGGGCATTGCGCCGCAGTGGGCGGGCAATGCGCAAGATCCTGGGCATTGGCGGGACACCCATTTCAAGATAGAAGGGCCGGTGGTGGCCCAGATGCAGGCGGTGTTTCTGGACAATTGGATCAAGGTGACGGGCGAGGTGCCGCATGGCCCCGATTATTTTCCGGTGTTGGCACCCGCAGGCACGGCCATCGCGCAGATGTTCAGCAGCTCCCCCAGTGGCGGCAGCGAGGGCATGCAGCTGTTGTACCTGTTGGCCATCACCTCCGCATCGCGCTCCATCGATTTGTCGGCGGCGTATTTTGTGCCAGATGAACTGTCGGTGCGAGCGCTGGTGGCAGCGATGGCACGCGGCGTCAAGCTGCGCATCGTGGTGCCCGGCGAACACATTGACAGCGATACGGTGCGCAGCGCATCGCGCGCCAGCTGGGGGCCGCTGCTGGCAGCCGGTGCCATCATTGCCGAGTATCGGCCCACCATGTACCACAGCAAGGTGATGATTGTGGACGACCTGCTGGTGTCAGTGGGCTCCACCAATTTTGACAACCGCTCGTTCCGCCTGAATGACGAGGCTACCCTCAACATCATGGATGGCGTATTTGCGAAACAGCAGCGGGTGATATTTGAGGCTGATTTGGCGCTGGCACGCCCCATCAGCCATGCACAGTGGCAAGATCGGCCTCTCACCGAAAAAATCGGAGAGCGGTTTTCGAACTTGCTGCGCTCGCAGCTTTGAACAAACGCTGTTACTGCGTATTCACCATATGATCCGCCAACCCCTCAAAAGTCGCGATCAAATGGTCGCGAAAGGCGACGTCTTCTACTTGCTCGGTCAATGACTGGGTCATGCACATCATCCATTCGTCTTTGGCGCTGGGGGTGACGGCGTAGGGGGCGTGGCGCATGCGCATGCGGGGGTGGCCTTTTTTGTCGGTGTACATCGTTGGGCCGCCGAACCAGCCGCTGAGGTATTCAAACAGGTTTTGCTCGCTGTTTTCTAAGCTTTCTGGGTGCAGGCGGCGCACTTGGTGGGCTTCGGGCAGCTCGTGCATGAGTTCGTAGAAGCGGTGTACGAGTTGGCGAACACCGGCTTCGCCGCCTAGGAGTTCGTAAGGGGTTTGGGTAGCAGGAGACGTTTGGGTTGAAGTCTGAGATGTCATGCTGCTATTTTATGATCTAGCGCTGAAACATCGTTAAAACCCGAAATATAACCCTCAATTATGCCTCTAGCCGGCGTATTCATTAATTAATGTGCTATTAAAAGTATAGTAAATTAAGCAAATCAAGCACGCGCCCTTCCACCCTTCTCCGCCCAAGTCCGCGTCCAGCGCAGTTGCATGACGCGTAGCATGCCCAGCATGGCGACAGCGAGGACGGCGAAAAGCACAAATCCCCATAAATACGTACCTGCATACTGTTTAGATAAGCCCATGGCGTTGGGGACGATAGCGCCGCCCAGTGCGCCGATTTCACCAATCATAGAACCAGCAACCGCTGTGGTTAGTGGCCAGCGCAGGGGTACGAGCTGAAACAGTGCGCCGTTTCCAGCACCCAAAGCAGCAAAACAGAGCATGAAAAGCAAGGTGGTCAACGCCAAGGACGTGCCTGCTAAACCGCACAGCACCAAGGTGATAGCGACGACGATCAAAACGCCGCTGAGGGTATTGATGCCGCCCACGCGGTCTGAAATGTAGCCACCTACGACGCGGATAGCCGATCCCATAAGCGCTGCAAGCATGGTTAACTGCCCTGCTTCGATTTTGGTGACCTTGAATTGGTCGTAAAAATACGTTGGTAAAAAGCTGGCTAACCCAATGAAACCGCCGAAGGTGATGACATAAATCAAACTAAACGCCCAGCCATCTTTCTCAAACAAACATGACACGTGCTGGCGCAGGCTTTGATGCTCAACGTCTGGTGGCTCTTTAGCGGCAAACCACATTACCAGCATGGGCAATACCATGCACATTGCAGCTAGGCCATAGACGGCTTGCCAACCAAATTTTGCGGCCAAAGGTGGCGCAAACAATACAGCCAATACTGTGCCAGAATTGCCCGCACCAGCAATACCCATTGCCAAGCCTTTGTATTTAGGTGGGAACCAGCCAGAACCTAAGCTAAGCGCTACGCCAAAGCTAGCGCCAGCAATGCCCAACAGCACGCCCATTGCCAGCACATGGTTGTAGCTGTTGATGAAGAAATAGCCGCCAGTCAGGGCGCAAATAATCAAAGCCATCTCTACCATCGCAGCGTTTTTACGCCCAATGTATTGCGCTAAGACGCCTAGCGGAAAACGCATCAACGCGCCGGCCAAAATGGGCACTGAAATCATGAAACCTTTCTGCGCCGCAGTCAGGTTAAAAGTTTCCGAGATAAAGGGTGCCATCGCACCATTTAAGACCCAAACAGCGAAGCAAAAATCAAAATATAAAAACGATGCAAACAAAGTTGGTGCATGACCACTTTTTAAGAAAGTACGAAAACCTGACATTGAAAAAACCTTATTTAAGTAACATGTACCTCATATAAAGCGATATTCGTGCCAATTTTTGGTGCAATGCACCATTTTTGATAACAAAGTCAGTTTTAACGTATTTTCGTAGGGCTTTTTTAAGCCGCCTGCTTCTCCACATGCCCTTGGCGCGTATACAAAAAGTCAATCACCGCTTGGCGGTAGTTGGCGTATTGCGGGTTTTTAGCCAATGCTACACGGTCACGAGGTCGCGGCAGCTCAACTGTCAATATCTCGCCTATCGTCGCGGCGGGGCCATTGGTCAGCATGACGATTTTGTCGCTCAGTAACACGGCTTCGTCCACATCATGCGTCACCATCACCACCGTGCTGTGGGTTTGGGCAACGATTGAGAGCAGCTCATCCTGCAGCTTGGCGCGGGTTAAAGCATCTAATGCACCAAAAGGTTCGTCCATCAGCAGCACTTTAGGCTCCATCGCCAAAGCTCGTGCAATACCCACACGCTGCTTCATGCCGCCGGATATTTCACCTGGGCGCTTTTGGGCAGCGGCTGTCAGTCCTACCAATGCTAATGCTGCATCGGTGCGTGCTTTGAGCTGCACTTTGTTTTCAGAGGGTGCTCCAGCATTTTTATCGCCTGCACCAAAAACGCGCTCAACCCCTAGATAAACGTTTTCAAAACACGTCAACCACGGTAGTAGTGAGTGGTTTTGAAACACCACGGCGCGCTCAGGCCCTGGGCCTTTGATCTCGCGGTTGCCCAATAACAGTGCCCCTTGGGTGGGCGTGGTCAAACCGGCAATCAAGTTAAGCAACGTTGATTTGCCGCAGCCCGAGTGGCCAATCAACGTCACAAACTCGCCTTTGGCGACTTGCAGGTTGACGTTTTGCAGGGCGCAGAAGCTGCCTTTTTTGGTTTTGAAGGTTTGCTCAACACCGGCGATGTCGATGTATTTTTTGTTCAGGTCGTCAATCATGATGATCTCCTAGAGTTGGCTTAGTTTTTAACTTCTTCAAAAGTGAACGCGGTGGCGAGCTTGATCAGGGCGAATTCCAGAATCAAACCCACAATGCCGGTGACAAAAATGGCAACTATGATGTTTTTCACGTTCAAATTGTTCCACTCGTCCCACACCCAGAAGCCGATACCTACACCACCAGTTAGCATTTCAGCCGCCACAATCACCAGCCAAGCTGTACCGACTGCCAGACGTACGCCAGTCAACATGTATGGAAGCACCGATGGAAACAGGATTTTTGTGAAAATCTTCCATTCCGACAGGTTCAGCACCTTGGCCACGTTCATGTAGTCTTGCGGCACGCGCTGCACACCCACTGCGGTGTTGATGATCATCGGCCAAATGGAGCAGATAAAAATCGTCCAAATCGCTGCAGGGTTTGCACCTTTGAAGACAAGCAGGCCGATCGGTAACCAAGCCAGTGGCGATACAGGGCGCAAGAGACTGATCAGTGGGTTAAACATGCGGCTCAAAAATTCAAAACGACCGATCATGAAACCAACAGGAATACCCACTGCAGCGGCTAAGCCAAAGCCCAAAGCCACGCGCTGTAGCGACATCAAAATATTCCAACCCACGCCTTGGTCGTTTGGACCTTTGCTATAAAACGGGTCAGAAAAAATCGTCACCGCTTGTTTGAACGTTTCAACGGGCGTCGGAATATTTCCCGCTGTAATTGCAGATATTACCGCCCATAGGCCGACAAGCAAACCAAATCCTAAAAGCGGCGGAAACACGCTCAAGAACATACCTCTCCAATCGGTTGGCGTGCGAACAGGCTTGGGCTCAGCGTGCTTTGGCGCCGCGGACGCTATCACCTGCGCATTGATCCCCGCTTTGACCGCCACAGACTCAGGACGAATGGTTGCAGATTCAGACTGAACGGCATAGGGTGAATGAAAGACAGCACTAACCATGATTTTTCTCCTTAGCTTCCTTAGCTATTTGCTTTGCTTGATGCATTAAATTACGCTTTCACCTTGAATGAATTGGCATACTTTTTCGGGTCTTTGCCATCCCAGACCACGCCGTCCATCAGCTTCGATGTGCGCATCACGTCTTTCGGCACGGGCGTTTTACTGGCGGTTGCGGCGTCTTTGTAGAGGTCGATTTGGTTGATCTGCTTGGCCACGGCCAAATAGTCTGGATGCTCTTTGAGCAAGCCCCAGCGCTTGTGCTGTGTTAAGAACCACATACCATCAGAAAGATATGGGAAGTTGACCGCACCATCGCTGAAGAATTTCATATGGTTTGGGTCATCCCAGGTTTTACCCATGCCGTTTTGATAGCGACCCAAAATGCGCTGGTTGATAGCATCTACGCTGGTGTTGACATAGCTCTTGTCAGCAATCGTCTCGGCCATTTTGTTTTTATTGGACAAACCTGCATCAATCCATTTACCTGCTTCCAAAATCGCCGCAGTCACAGCGCGACAGGTGTTGGGGTTTTTCTTAGCGAATTCACCCGTGGTGGCCAGTACTTTTTCTGGGTGGTCTTTCCAAATGTCTTGCGTCGTTTGCGCAGTGATGCCGATACCGTCGATGATGGCGCGGTGGTTCCACGGCTCGCCTACACAGTAACCATCCATATTACCCACGCGCATGTTGGCTACCATCTGCGGTGGTGGCACGGTGATGACTTTGGCGTCATTCATCGGGTTGATCCCGTGCGAAGCCAGCCAGTAGTACAGCCACATGGCGTGCGTGCCTGTCGGGAACGTTTGTGCAAAGGTGTACTCACGCTTCTCGGAGGCCATCAATTTGGCGAGACTGGCACCGTCTACCGCGCCTTTGTCAGCCAGTTTTTTAGACAGCGTGATGGCTTGACCATTTTGGTTCAACGTCATCAATACTGCCATGTCTTTTTTAGACCCGCCTATTCCTAAATGCACGCCGTAAGCCTGGCCCATCAACATGTGGGTAAAGTCGTTTTCACCTGCCATCACCTTGTCACGGATACTAGCCCAGCTGGCTTCTTTGGTGGGGACGATCTTGATGCCGTATTTCTTATCAATGCCTAATACTGACGCCATAACGATGCTGGCACAGTCGGTTAAGGGAATGAAGCCGATTTTGACTTCGGTTTTCTCTGGCGCGTCCGAACCAGCGGCGTAAGTTACGGCTCGTAAGGCTGGGCTGATGACCAAGGCACTCGCCACGGCCGATTGCAGTATCGTTCTACGAGTTAGGGCTGAAGATGCTGCCGTTGTTGAAATCAAGTTAGTCATGGTTAACTCCTTAGGTTTGTAAAAATTACTAAATTCAATTCAAAAACGAAAAAAGGCGTCCTCACTAGCCGACTAGCGATAAGTCGCTAACCAGCTTGTGGGGACGCCTTTGTCCGAAAATCCATGCAACTCCCAGCATCGGGAGTCACTATTCAAAAAACCCGTCTTTGGGTTTTTTGATATTAATAACTACAAAGCAATCTGCGTGCCAGTTTTTGAAATTTGTAGATTGTTAACCTAATAACTCCGCAACATCCAGCATTCGCTGCGCCACCTCAACCACTTTCAAACTCTTATCCATCGCGGTTTTACGCAACTTGTCATAGGCAGCCTGCTCATTCAAGCCTTGGCGCTGCATCAGCATGCCTTTGGCGCGGTCAATCACTTTGCGGTCTTGTAACTCCACTTTGGTGTCTGCCAGCTCTTGGCGCAGCGCTTGTTCATGCTGAAACCGCGCCATCGCCACGTCTAAAATCGGGCGAATCCGCTCGCTGGACAGACCCGCCACGATGTAAGCCGACACACCAGCCGCCACTGCGTCTTTCACATGCGAGGTGTCGTTATCGTTGGTGAACATCACAATCGGCCGGCGTGCGTCGCGGGTGGCGACGACGACATGCTCCAGCGCATCACGCGCTTGGCTTTCAGCGTCCACAATGATCATGTCCGGCTGAAGCTGCGTCAAACGCTCGTTCAAGAACGTGTCTGCGGGCAAGACGGCGACCAAATTGAAGCCGTTTTCCAGCAAGCCAATCCGCAAACTACGCGACCGCTCCGCCTGGTTGATGGCGTAAGCGTCCGTTGGGTCGGTAATGACCAATTCTGGGGCAACCACGACAATCCGCAATGACGGCAGCGCCTGCGATGTCTGATTCGCGTGCGAAACTTGCGATTTACTGGTGTTCATGCAGTTTATTCTGCAATCATCGTGCCAGTTTGCTGCGGTGCAGCAAGACAAATCAATGCACAGCTTAATGTGCCGTCTGCGCCTTACTTACTACGTCATAGCGACTCAGCGCATAACCACGGTCTTTGTAGTGCTTCCAGCGGGTTCTGGCGGCTTGTAGGTCCTCGGAATCTTGGCCTACGAGCTCTATCAATCGTTCGAAACGCTCAAATCCGGCAGGAAGTGGCGCACCAAGATTGAGCAAAACTTGTGATTGGACGTTGCTTTCTATCAATTGCGCACTCAAAACGATAGGTGAATGGGCCAAAACATCGGCTGAATCACCTGCAAAGCAATGCGGCATGAACTCAGTAGCCGTCATAGCCCAGAGCTTGCTGCTGAGCGATTTCAGTGCATCTAGCTGCCCCAAAACCAGCACTTGGGCGGACTTTTTTTGCGTGGCGCGCAAGAGCCGGCAAGCGTAATCCAGCTTGTCGGGGGCATTCACATGAAAGGCGATTTCAGTCATACAGAATTAGGTTTTTATCACTGCTTTATTAGCTGTTTTTGTAGCAGATTTAGCATTATTAGAGGCTTTTTTTACTATACTTTTAATAGCATTAGAAGTAATTGATACGCCGGCTACTGCTTTATTACCCTCTAAATTAAGCAAATAATTCAATAACAGCAACACCGGGCGTCCCGTAGAGCCCTTAACCGCCCCACTTTTCCACGCCGTACCCGCAATATCCAAATGCGCCCATGGGTATTTGGCTGTGAATTTTTGCAGAAACTTAGCCGCGGTGACCGAGCCTGCGGCACGACCAGCCACGTTGGCCATGTCGGCAAAGTTGGATTTGAGGCCTTCGCCATATTCGTCGTCCAGCGGCATGCGCCAGCACGGGTCGCCGCTGGATTCGCCAGCTTTGAGCAAGGCATTAGCCAAATCGTCGTTGGCGCTGAACAAACCGCTGCGCACTGCGCCCAAAGCGATGACGCAAGCGCCCGTCAAGGTGGCGATATCGATGACGGCGGCGGGTTTGAAGCGCTCGGCGTAGGTCAGCGCATCGCACAACACCAGGCGCCCTTCGGCGTCGGTGTTGAGGTTTTCAATGGTTTGGCCGCTCATGCTGGTCACCACGTCGCCTGGTTTCACGGCTTTGCCGCTGGGCATGTTTTCGCAGGCAGGAATCAAGCCGACGATGTTGATTTTCGGCTGAATCCCTGCCAAAGCGCGGAATGTGCCCAACACGCTGGCTGCACCGCACATGTCAAACTTCATTTCGTCCATCTCTGGCGCGGGTTTGAGCGAAATACCGCCGGTGTCAAAGGTGATGCCTTTGCCGACCAACACGGTAGGCGCAACCGTTTTGGCTGCGCCGTTGTATTTCAAAACGATGAAGCGCAACGGCTGGTCTGAGCCCTGAGCCACTGACATGAAGGAACCCATGCCCAGTTTGGTGACTTCTTTAAGACCGAGGACATCAACACTCATGTTTTTGTACTTAGACAGGCTTTTTGCCGCTTTGCCTAATAGGTCTGGCGTGGCGTGATTTGCAGGGCGATTTCCCCACTCTTTTGCGAACTCAATACCCGATATAGCCGGCGTGATATATGCCTGTATAGCTATTAATTGTGTAGCGTTAAATGCTTTCTTGTCAACGACAACTGAGATTGAATTCAGCTTGCGAGGTTCAACTTTTGTTTTGGTACTGGTGTAAACGTAGCTGGCTTCTGCAGCGCAAATCACAGCTGCTTTTACGCCCTCTTCGCTGACTTTGTCCAACTCACTGAGGCAAATCACCAACTTTTTAGCCGATGTAGATTTGATGCCAGAAACCGCTGCTGTTACCGCTGTTTTGATGCTTTTAACCGACCCGTCACCTGCACCAACCAAGACAGTGCGCGTAGCCGCTGTGGTGTTAGATCGATAGATTTGAAGTAATTTGCCAGTTTTTGCCTCAAAATCACCCTCTTTCAGGGCTTGGGAGATCAAATCGTTCAAATTTTCTGAAGTTTTACCCTTGGAACTAACTTTGGAATTAACCTTGTCTTGAGTAAACGACTCTGGAACGAGCACAATCAAGGCGTCGCAGGCGGTTTTACTGGTTTGCGTTAAGTCTTGGGCAATGAGTTTCAATTCCATCGTTTGTTCCGTTTAGGCTCCGTTTGGGTCCGTTAGTGTTCATTAGTATCAGTGACTGAATACTGCTATTTATATCCGTAAAATAAGCCTCAATGTTATTCCATTCTTCAGTTCGAAAAGAATTAAGCCGCACTTTTGGTGCATCGCTCGTTGTTCTCATCACAGTGGTGATGACCATGATGCTGATTCGCGTGCTGTTTTTAGCAAATAAAGGCCGTGTTAACCCGACGGATGTGTTGCTCGTCATGGGTTATTTCGTTTTGGGGCATTTATCCACGATTTTGACGCTTTGCTTGTTTATCGCCATTGTGGTTGCCCTGTCTCGCATGTACAGCGACAGCGAAATGGTGATTTGGAACGCCAGTGGCCGCGGTTTGACAGGTTTTATCAGCCCACTTGTTAGCTTTGCCTGGCCGGTCTGTTTGGGCATTGCGGTGTTGGCGTTGTTTGTCTGGCCGTGGTCTAACGAGCAAGCGCAAAATATGCGCACCAAATTTGAGCAGCGCAGTGACCTAGACCGCATCGCTCCGGGTACATTTCAAGAATCGGCTAATGGCAGTCGGGTGTTTTTTATTGACAAAGAAGATCCCGCACTTGCTGCATCTAAGACCGATGCAAGCAAAACCGCTACCAATAATGCTAATGCGAACGACAAAAAAGCAAACCCAAAAAAGACTGAAACCCCTGATCCCTTGACGCAACAAGAAGAAAAATACGGCTACGGACGCAATAATATTTTCATTTCAGAAGTCGCGAATGGCAGAGAGTCAGTCACCACCGCGCGTGCTGGGCGTATTGAAAACCGCGATGGCAGCAAGTATTTGTTACTCAATGCGGGGCAACGCTCTGAACTAGATCGAAAAACCGGGCAAACCAAGGTCAGCGAGTTTGAGGAGTATGGCAATTTGATCAGAAATGCCAAACTCACGCCATTTGAGGGTGGGCCATTCAAAGCCAAATCAAGCTGGACTTTGCTGCAAAACCGAACGAACGGCCACATGGGCGAGCTGGCCTGGCGGCTGGGTTTAGCCTTTGCCGCCGTGAATTTCATCATCTTAGGCGCAGCAGTTGCCAGCGGCAACCCACGCGCGGGGCGAGGCGGTAGTTTCGCGTTTGCGCTCTTGGCGTTCGTGTTTTATTACAACTTGATCAACATGTCGCAAAGTTGGATTGCCAGTGGGCAGTTTCGCTTTACCAATGTGATTTTTATTTTGCACGGTAGCGCGTTTGCTTTAGGTGCGTTGTGGATGGCGAAGCGGCACAACAACTGGTCATTTTGGGCGTATTTAAAATCATTGCGTAATCGGGAACTCTCACCAAGGCTGGCCTCATGAAAACCATTCGCCAGCTGATTTACAAAGAAACGTTTCTATCAGTCGCTTTTGTCGCGATGGGGTTTTTAGCCCTGTTTTTCTTTTTCGATTTGGTGGACGAGTTGGCACAGATTGGCAAATCTTTTGCGGGTAGCGAGTTTGGCACCTACAAGATACAACATGCCTTGCTCTATGTGTTGTTGTTAATTCCTAATCATCTTTATGAGCTTTTGCCAATCGCTGTATTGATTGGCGGTGTGTTTGTGATGGCAAGGTTTGCACACAGCTCAGAGTTCACAATTTTGCGCACCAGCGGGCTGGGGCCAGGCTTAGCTTTGAAAATGTTAGTGGGCTTAGGGGCTGCGTTTGTGGCTATCACATTCATCATCGGTGACTATGTCGCGCCACTGGCGGATCGCACGGCGCAGCTCTTAAAAGCGCGCTATTTAGGACAAATATCCATTGGACAAACAGGAGCTTGGTTGAAAGAGAAAAAAGGCAATAAATCCTACGCTGTCAACGTATCCGCCCTATCCTCAAACGCAGATATGCTGAATGTTCGGATTTTTGAATTTGATGCTGGTGGCTCCATTTTGTCGACCATGCAAGCCAAACAAGCGGTATTTAACGACGATAAAACTTGGGGGCTGAAGAACGTGCGCCGAAGCGAATACGCGATTGATGGGACACAGAGTAATTCAGTAGACGCTGCAGGCGCCAAGAGTGTCAATGCTAAATACATGCGGGCTAATATCAAACACTCTCAAATCGACACCTATACTTGGAAAACCGACTTGAACGCAGACATGGTATCTGTAGCGCTCTTAAAACCCGACCGCATGGGCACATTAGATTTGTTTCAATACATTCGCCATTTGGATGCGAACAAACAAGTGGCGCAGTTGTACGAAATTCAATTTTGGAAAAAAGTCTTTTATCCGCTTAGTTGCCTCGTCATGTTGGTATTAGCTCTGCCCTTTGCTTACCTGCACTTTCGTGCTGGCGGCATCACGGCTTATGTGTTTGGTGGCGTGATGGTGGGCATCAGCTTTTTTGTGCTGAACAATATTTTTGATTATTTTGGCAATCTTCTGTCGTGGAATCCGTTGTTAACGGCTGCCGCGCCAAGCATGGTTTATTCGCTGCTGTCTTTGGCGGCGTTCAGTTTATTGGTGTTCAGGCGATGACGAATACAAATCAATCTAAAAATCCACAGCAATCCGCCATTATTCTGTTCGGCCATGGCTCACGCGATGCTTTGTGGCATTTGCCGATTCAAGCCGTGGCTGAGCGCATTCGCGCTTCTTCCCCTAGCACTTCTGTAACCTGTGCATATTTGGAGCTCACTGAGCCCTCTTTGATCGCTACAGCAGCGGCATTGGCAGATACTGGCGTCAATCACATCACGATCTTGCCCATGTTTTTAGGCGTAGGCAGGCATGCGCGTGAGGATTTACCAGCATTGATAGTTGAACTCAAGCAAAACCACCCAAAAATTGTTTTTCAAGTGCAGCCCGCCGTGGGAGAGAATCCCGAAGTTTTGGATTTATTGGCGAAAATCGCCCTTTCAAACTGAAAGCCATATAAAAACCATATAACTTTTGGTTGTATGTTGAAATCAATGCATAATGAATCACTTCTTTAGCTAGGATTCAATATGAACCTTCACCAATTTCGATTTGTTCAAGAGGCCGTTAGACGCAACCTAAACCTGACGGAAGCTGCTAAAGCGCTGCACACATCGCAGCCCGGCGTATCGAAAGCGATCATCGAGTTGGAAGAAGAACTGGGCGTTGAAATTTTTGCGCGGCACGGGAAACGGCTAAAACGTATCACCGAGCCAGGTCAACACGTGATTGCCAGCGTCGACTTGATCATGCGCGAACTGGGTAATTTGAAGCGTATTGGTGAACAATTCAGTGCAGAAGACAGTGGCACCTTGTCTATTGCCACCACCCACACGCAAGCCCGCTATGTACTGCCGCAACCGATTGCTCGGCTACGCGAGGAATACCCCAAAGTAAACATCAGTTTGCACCAAGGCTCGCCCGATCAAGTGGCGAAAATGTTGATAGACGAAGTCGCAGAAATCGGCATTGCTACCGAGTCGCTGGCGCACGACGACCAATTGGTGTCGCTACCTTGCTATGAATGGCAGCACGTTTTGGTCATGCCGAACGACCACCCGTTAGCACAAGCATCAAAGCGCGACAGCTTGAGTTTGGAAGATTTAGCAAAAGAATCGCTGATTACCTATCACCCATCTTTCACGGGTCGAACCAAGATTGATTTGGCTTTCGCCAATAAAAAACTACAACCACGCATTGCTCTAGAAGCGATTGACTCCGATGTGATCAAAACCTACGTCCGTACCGGCTTAGGCATTGGTATTGTGGCGGAAATGGCAGTACGAGAGGGTTTAGGGCATGATTCCAACCAAGACTTGACCGTTATTCCAGTAGGATACCTATTTGGCCACAACGTAGCGCGGGTTGCCTTCAAACGCAGCGCTTACTTGCGCAATTTCGTCTATAAATTTGCCGAATTGCTAAGCGACCGCTTGACGCGTGACCTCGTCATCCAAGCCATGAATGGCAAGGGTGATGATTATTCAATGTAATTAACGAACTCATTCAAGCTGTAATTAACCTCGACGTTCACATGACAGTACGCACCCCACACGTTCAAACAAAACTCCCTGCCGTCGGCACCACTATTTTCACCGTTATGTCAGCCCTGGCGACCGAGCATAAAGCCGTCAACCTCGGCCAAGGTTTTCCAGATTTTGATTGCGACTCCAAGTTAGTAGCCGCCGTGAATCAGGCCATGACAGCAGGCTTGAACCAATACCCACCCATGACTGGAGTCGCTGTATTACGTGATGCTGTTGCTTCTAAAATAATAGCACTCCATAAAAAGAGCTATAACCCACTGAGTGAGATCACCATTACCGCCGGTGCCACACAAGCCATCATTACCGCGATTTTGGCAGTCGTACATCCTGGCGATGAAGTTATCGTTTTAGAGCCCTGCTACGACAGCTATGTGCCCAATATCGAGCTGGCAGGCGGCAAAGTGGTTCGTGTGCCGTTGACACCGGGCACCTTCAAACCGGATTTCGACAAAATCAGCGCCGCCATTACTCCCAAGACCCGCGCCATCATCATCAACTCCCCGCACAACCCCAGCGCCACGATTTGGAGCCGCGATGACATGCTGAAATTGCAAGAGCTGTTGGATCCGACCGATATTTTGCTCATCAGCGACGAAGTCTATGAGCATATGGTCTATGACGGCCATGAGCACCAAAGCGCCGCCCGCTTCCCTGGCTTGGCTGCGCGTGCCTTCATTGTCTCCAGTTTCGGAAAAACCTACCATGTCACGGGTTGGAAAGTAGGCTTCGTCGCTGCACCAGCCGTTTTAAGCGCTGAATTTCGAAAAGTTCACCAGTTCAACGTCTTCACCGTTAACACGCCAGTGCAATATGGTTTGGCCAACTACATGGAAGACGCGCAGCCCTACCTGTCGTTACCAGCTTTTTACCAGCGCAAACGCGATTTGTTCAAAGCAGGATTAGTAGCAACAAAATTCAAAATACTGCCCAGCACCGGGAGTTATTTTCAATGCGTCGATATATCCGATGTGAGTGACTTGTCCGAAGCCGACTTTTGCAAATGGTTAACCACAGAAATCGGTGTTGCAGCCATCCCTTTGTCTGCCTTTTACGGTAACGGATTTGACCAACGCATCGTGCGGTTTTGCTTTGCGAAGAAAGACGAGACTTTGAATTTGGCTTTGGACAAACTCAAAAAACTTTAAAAAGCTATAAATAGCTAAACTGCTTTGTATAAATGCACAAAAGAAAAACCCCGCCAACATGACATTGACGGGGTT
>JANPLX010000230.1:0-4478 GCA_031422495.1 Polaromonas sp.
GAATTGCTGGGACCGGCCTCAGTAACCAGATGCTCGTTCCAAATCGCCAAGTCGGATTTGGTAACGCCGGTATCGGCCCCAAGCAAAAAGATCACGGCTTGTGCTTGTGGAATCAAACTCACCGTCAATTCCGGCTCAGCACCAATGGCGTTCAAGCCAGGGGTATCCAATATCACCAAGCCTTGTTTTAGCAGCGGGTGTGCAATGTTGATGAGCGCATGCCGCCATTTGGGCACTTCCACCAAGCCCTGCGCATCCATCATCGGGTTGTCTTGCGGGGATTGGTTGTTCCAAAAACCAAGCGCGCGGGCTTCATCGGGTGTGATGCGGCGGGTTTCGGCTAGGGCATCTAACAGTTTTTCGCCCAAACCGATGGCTTCTAGTTGTTCTGCGCTCAGGATGAGCAGGCTTTCGCCCAGCGCCTGTAGCTCGTCGCTTTCGCGTTTGTCGTCGGTGCGGCTGGTTTCGTGCCGGCCTTTCATCTCGCGTTTGAGCTCGAGGTCGGTGGCGCTGTCTTCCGCGACAAAATGCCCGTTGACGTAATAACCTTTTTTGAATTTGCCTGCCATGATTGCGTTTTTCTCTGATATCTGAGTAAGCAAGTATCATAAGCCCTTGCGCTAGATATTGACTGTGCGCCAACTATAGAAAACCCATGAAAAACACCTCTTTGAAGTCCCCACAAGCCACTAAATCTGCAGGTTTTGCTTATTCCCGCCCATTTTTTGAAGATTTGGTAGACAGTGCCATCGCCCACGCCAAGAAAATTGGCGCAACCGATGCTGGCGCTGATGCCTCTGAGGGCTGCGGTTTGAGCGTTTCTGTGCGTAAAGGCGAGCTGGAAAATGTGGAGCGGAACCGCGACAAATCATTGGGCGTGACGGTGTATGTGGGGCAGCGGCGCGGTAATGCCAGCACGTCTGATTTCTCCAAAGCCGCCATTGAGCGCACCGTGCAAGCCGCGTTTGACATTGCCCGCTTCACGGCAGAAGACCCGTTTGCGGCATTGCCTGACGAAGCGGATATTGCTTCTGAGGCTGAAATTGCCGCCATCAATTTAGACCTGTTTCACCCTTGGGCGGTGACGAGTGAGCAAGCCGCCGTACTGGCGTTGGAGTGCGAAGCTGCGGCGCTGAACACCAGCAAACGATTCATAACCAACAGCGAAGGCGCGGGTGTGTCTGCCCAGCAAAGCCATTTTTTCAGCGCACACACGCATGGGTTTCGCGGCGGTTATGCCAGCTCGCGGCAGTCGATGTCGGTATCGCCCATCGCCGGCCGTGGCGACGACATGCAGCGCGACGGCTGGTACAGCACGGGACGCAGCTTTGACGATTTGGCATCGCCCCAAGCCATTGGCCGCTATGCTGCCCAGCGTGCGCTGAGTCGCCTCAAGTCTCGCAAAATCCCGACGACCGAATGCCCAGTGTTGTTTGAATCTCCTGTTGCTGGCGGTTTGTTGGGCGGTTTGGTGAATGCCATCAGCGGTGGGGCGCTGTATCGTAAAAGCTCGTTTTTGTTGGATTCTTTAGGTAAGCAAGTTTTACCGAAGCACATCAACGTGATGGAAGACCCGTTTGTGGTTCGTGGTAACGGCAGCTCGCCGTTTGACGACGAGGGCGTGCGCGTCAAAGCGAGGCAGGTCATCAAATCTGGCGTGGTCGAAGGCTACTTTTTGGGCAGCTACAGCGCTCGCAAGCTGGGTATGAAAACGACGGGCAACGCTGGTGGATCGCATAATTTGACAATGACCTCGGCACGTACCCAAGCGGGTGACGATTTGGACGAGATGTTGCGCAAACTTGGTACAGGCTTGTTTGTGACAGAAATGATGGGCTCAGGCGTCAACGGCGTGACGGGTGACTATTCACGCGGAGCAAGCGGTTTTTGGGTGGAAAAGGGCGTGATCGCCTTCCCGGTGCATGAAATCACCATCGCCGGCAACTTCAAAACCATGCTGAAGGGCATTGAGGCTATAGGGTCGGATATCTATGTGTCGGGTGCGAAAACGATGGGCTCGGTGTTGCTGAACCGGATGAAAGTGGCAGGAAGCTGATCCCTTGTGAGGCACATTGACTCTTGAGGTATGATACATCTAGGCGAGCAGGTATTTTTTCATACTGTTTGAGGTAAATATATACCCATGAGTTTTCTTTAATGTCTATCAAACCAATTCGAATTGCAGTTTCAGTTTTTCTTTTGTGGGGGCTATCAAGCACATGGTCACATGCTCAGATTCCTACACCGCCGCAGGCCATGATCTCAGAAAGAGCTGTGTCTATGCACCCTTGGATAACGCCGTCTCCTAACACGACTTCGGAGGTATATTTTTCCAACCTTTTGGATAATGCACAAATCGAAACACCGTTCCGAGTGACTTTCGGGCTGGCTGGAGGCTGGGGTCTGGCACCCATCTCATCATCTGTGAACGGAAAAAGTGGGCATCACCATTTGTTGGTTAACCGTGATTTGCCACTGGATTTTAGCAAAGCCATACCTTTTAATGATCAATATATACACTTCGGCAAAGGGCAGATGGAAACAGTGTTGTCGCTGGAGCCTGGTAGCTACACATTGCGACTCTTACTTGCTGATGACAAGCATATACCGCGTTTTGTATACAGTAAACCATTAAAGATTACTGTGACGCGGATGAACAAAGATATTGATCCGAAAAGCTTAGTCACCAAGGGAGTTAGTTTGTTTAACATAGCACCTGAAGCAAAATTCAAATCACCGTTTCGTGTCCAATTTCATGCCTCTGGCCTTAATGTGGCTCATGTGAGTCAAAAAGAAAAAGAAACAGGACATTTTCAATTGACTATGACTTCTTCAAAAAGCGGAAAACCAGAGATATTAGATTTTGTTAACGGACAAACAGAAGCATGGCTTGCACCACCTGTAGGTGCTTATAAGATGCAATTGGACTTTGTGGATAACATCGTATCTGGCAAAAGTATTGCGACTTCGGCGCCCGTGTCGATGCGCGTGGAATAACGCGCAGTTCATACACTGACGTGCAACGACAAACCCGTTAGTGACATATGGCTAAGCATTATCTCCACAAGCGAGAACGACCATAGAGCTGGTTCTAAAACGATGGGGTCAGTGTTTTTGAACCGTATGAAAGTGGCGGGAAGCTGATGAACCGCCAGTGAATAAGGCGCTAGTAGTGAGCTAGCAGTGAGCTAGTAGTGAGCGAATAGGGACGCATTTTATGCGTCTTATCCTACAGACGCAGCGCCGCGGCAGTTTTAGACTAAGCGCTTGGAGTCAATGGCGTTTTCTACATGAAATACAAAGATTACTACGCTGTGCTGGGCGTACCGCGAGACGCTGACGTTGATCAGATCAAAAAAGCGTATCGCAAATTGGCGCGTCAGTATCACCCTGATGTGTCTAAAGAACCCAATGCCGAAGCGCAGTTCAAAGAAGCGGGCGAGGCCTACGCCACTTTGAAAGATGCTGAAAAGCGCGGGGCTTATGACCAACTCGGCAAACAACCCGTAGGCGAGGAGTTTTCACCACCGCCGCAGTGGCGACGAGACTTTGCCGACGGAAACTTTGGCGATGCTAGCGGTGGTGGTGGCGCATCTTTTGATGACATCGACTTGTCCGACTTGTTTGCAGCCATGGGCCGCGGACGTGGAGGTGATCCAAGACACGCGTCGCGCGAGCCCACGCCGATGCACGGTAGGGATTATGAAAACACGGTGCATATCAAATTGGCAGACGCGCACCATGGCACCAAAATGAATCTTGAATTGGCCGACGACAAGGGCAGCCGCACCTTAGAAGTGACGATTCCAGCTGGCGTGCGCGAAGGACAAAAACTGCGCCTTCGTGGCAAAGGCGGCAAGGGTCGCAATGGTGGCGCGGATGGTGATATTTACTTGCATATCGTGCTCTTGCCTCACCCAGTTTTCCGAGCCGATGGCTACGATTTGTACTTTGACTTGACACTGACCCCGTGGGAAGCTGCGCTGGGTGCTGAAGTCCAAGTGCAGACGCTGGACGAACCAGTGTTGCTGACGGTGCCTGCCGGCACGCGCTCTGGACGCAAGCTGCGTCTGCGTGGTCGCGGCTTATCGAATGGCTCCAAAGTTGTTGATGGTGCTGAAACCAAGAATGGCCGAGGTGATCTTTACGCTTTGGTGCACATCAATATTCCTGCCACTTTCACTGACCGTGAACTCGAGTTGTACCAAGAGTTGGCCAACTTGTCGCAATTTAACCCTCGCAAAACCCCAACCCCAACCTCAAGCGCAACCCCACCATCACACAAGGAGAATCAGTATGGCGCAACTTCTACAACAACCAGTTGAATGGATGTGGCTAGATGCCACAGAAACAGTGACGATATCTGAACTCTCCCGCTGCTGCGGTATGAGCACGTTTGAGTTGGATGAACTGATCGAATACAAAGCGCTGCCGCCGCTGCCACCCGCGCCGTCACAATCGCCTTTGATGTTTGAGCG
>JANPLX010000231.1:0-3157 GCA_031422495.1 Polaromonas sp.
AGCCGCAATCAACATCGTCCACATCGGGCACTACATTTCGGGTCACGCCGTTGCTGGTAATACGGTCACAGGTGGGGGCCGTACACAGGAAGTGTTTAACCCAGCTACGGGTACCGTCACAGGCAGCGTGGCTTTGGCTGATTCAGCCGTGGTGGACGCTGCAGTGGCAGCTGCCCAAGCCGCTTTCCCAGCCTGGTCAGATATGCCGCCACTGCGTCGCTCACGCGTGATGTTCAAGTTTTTAGAGCTGTTGAATGCCAACAAAGACAAACTCGCCCACATGATCACCGCCGAGCACGGCAAGGTGTTTACCGACGCGCAGGGCGAAGTCGCCCGTGGCATCGACATCGTCGAGTTCGCCTGCGGCATACCGCAGCTGCTCAAAGGCGACTTTACTGACCAAGTATCTACGGGCATGGACAACTGGACGCTGCGCCAGCCGCTGGGCGTGTGTGCAGGCATCACGCCGTTCAACTTCCCGGTCATGGTGCCGATGTGGATGTTCCCCGTCGCTATCGCCGCTGGCAACACCTTCATTTTGAAGCCGAGCCCGATTGATCCCTCCGCGTCGCTTTTCATGGCCGAATTGCTCAAACAAGCCGGTCTGCCAGATGGTGTCTTCAACGTCGTACAGGGTGACAAAGAGGCGGTGGACGCCTTGTTGGTGCACCCTGATGTCAAAGCCGTGAGCTTCGTCGGCTCCACGCCGATTGCTAACTACATTTACGAAACCGGCGCGCACCACGGCAAGCGCGTGCAAGCCCTGGGCGGTGCGAAAAATCACATGGTCGTCATGCCCGATGCGGACTTGGAGCAATCGGTCGACGCTTTGATCGGTGCGGCTTATGGCTCAGCGGGTGAGCGCTGCATGGCGATTTCTGTCGCTGTCTTGGTGGGCGACGTGGCTGACAAAATCATCCCCATGATCGCCGCCCGTGCCAAAACCTTGAAAATCAAAAACGGCGTGAATTTAGATGCTGAAATGGGCCCCATCGTCACCAAAGCTGCTCATGAGCGTATCACCGGCTATATCATGGCGGGTGAAATGCAAGGTGCTGATTTGCTGGTCGACGGTCGTAAATTCACAGGCAAAGACGCGGGTGTAGGTTCTGAACATGGCTACTGGATGGGTGGCACGCTGTTTGACAACGTCACCCCAGACATGCGCATTTATAAAGAAGAAATTTTCGGCCCAGTGTTGAGTTGCGTGCGCGTGCCCGACTTTGCCAGTGCGGTCGATTTGATCAACGCGCATGAGTTCGGCAACGGCGTCAGCTGCTACACCAGTGACGGCAATGTGGCGCGTGAGTTCAGCCGCCGCATCCAAGTCGGCATGGTCGGCATCAACGTACCGATCCCGGTGCCCATGGCTTGGCACGGTTTTGGCGGTTGGAAAAAGAGCTTGTTTGGCGACATGCACGCCTATGGCGAAGAAGGTGTGCGCTTTTACACTAAGCAAAAATCCATCATGCAGCGCTGGCCAGCAAGCATCGGCAAAGGTGCCGAGTTTGTGATGCCAACGTCTAAATAGACTTAAGCCTTCATCCGAATCTCGTCAGCATGCACGGGGTAGGGCGCAGTGTTGGCTGGGTCTGTTTTTAGCCCAGCGATGGTGCTGGCAAAGCCGTGATTGATATCGCGGTGGTGCGCCTCATCGGCTTGAACGACCAACACCACATCGCGCAAAGTAGCTCCTTGCGGCAGTTTCCAATAATGAATCGCAATCGCAGGTGCGGGCACGTTGGGCGAGCGACCTGCGTCAATTTCTTGCAGGTAAAGCGCGTAACTGAGCACTGCTTCTTCCTCAAAATATCCGACGATACGGTGCGCAGTGCGAGATGACACCAAATACAACAAGAAAAACCCCACATAAAAAATCCACTGCACGCCCATGATGACCAAGCGCTCAAACAATGTTGGTTTGGCGATTTCAATGAAGGTCATCAAATGCATGCGTTCGTTTTCGGCCTCTTCCATCAAAGTGCGGATCCAGCCCTCGTCGTCCTTCATGTTGCGCAGGCTCTTTAAATGCTGAATCGTGCCACCCACCATGCCTGGTACGGCGGCGACAGTTTCTAAAACAATCGCTCGATGGCCATAGCGCTTGGCAAAAAAAGTATCTGCAAAAAACCTCAAGACTTTGGTAAAACCAAGTGCAAAATGGTCTGAAAAACCATGGGGCGCATGGTGCATGGGTTGTGCATCAATGGATTGTGATGCGTCTATGGGTGCTGGGTTTGAGTCGGGTTGTGTGTGATGTAGTGTCATGGTTGCCGTCCTTGTGAGAAATGATATGACATAAAAAAACTTGTGGTTTGAGTATGGTCTTAACACTCATTAGATCAAGGCGAATTTCGATTTTTCAATCCAATATTTTGCTCTACATCGCTTGCCGCCCCACTTCTTTTGCAAACACAGCCCAAAACTCCGCATTCTGAGTGGTCGCAAAGTTGATGCGCATGAGTGTGCTTGGTTTTCGGTCGGCGTAAAACAGGGTGCCGGGTGCGAGCAGGTAGCCGTGGTCAAGCATGCGTTGCGCCAGTGCTTCTGTGTCCACCCCCGTATCCACCCAGCCAAACAGGCCAGCAGGTTCGGCTGCCAAAGTGCAACCGTGAGTGAGTGCTAACTTCAGCGCTCTACCTCGCGCAGCGTCAAGCTGGGTACGAATCCGCTCGGCGTGGCGGCGCAGTTGGCCTTGGTCAATGCACCAACTCACGGCTTTTTCTAACAACGATGGCGTGGTCAAACTACCGAGTAATTTGGTATCCAGTAAGCGCTCTACCAAGTCGGGGGGTGCCGCCAAGTAGCCGACGCGCCAGTTGGGGGCGAGAATTTTAGCAAAGCCACTGACGTAAATCGTGCGCTGCAAGCCGTCTAAGGCGCTCAGCCGCGTGGCATGCGATGGGGCAATATGGCTGTAGGTGTCATCCTCCACAATGTGAAAATCATGCTGATTGGCCAATTTCAAAATACTGTGGGCGCTGGCGGGTGACAAACTGTAGCCCGTCGGGTTGTGCAGCACGCTGACGCTGACGAAGAGTTTCGGTTTATGCAGCTCGCAATATTGGGCCATGACTGCCAAATCTGGCCCTTGCGGCCCGCGCGGCACCGGTAAAATCCGCAAACCCAGCATTTGCAAGCGGGCAAATTCAATCGC
>JANPLX010000232.1:0-9484 GCA_031422495.1 Polaromonas sp.
GGTCGGCGTAAAACAGGGTGCCGGGTGCGAGCAGGTAACCGTGGTCAAGCATGCGTTGCGCCAGTGCTTCGGTGTCCACGCCCGCATCTACCCAGCCAAACAGGCCAGCAGGTTCTGCTGCCAAAGTACAGCCGTGAGTGAGTGCTAACTTCAGAGCTCTACCTCGTGCTGCGTCAAGCTGAGTGCGAATCCGCTCGGCGTGGCGGCGCAGTTGGCCTTGGTCAATGCACCAACTCACGGCTTTTTCTAACAGCGATGGCGTGGTCAAACTACCGAGCAATTTGGTGTCCAGCAAGCGCTCCACCAACTCGGGGGGTGCCGCCAAGTAACCGACGCGCCAATTGGGGGCGAGGATTTTGGCAAAACCACTGACGTAAATCGTGCGCTGCAATCCGTCCAAAGCGCTCAGCCGTGTGGCATGCGACGGGGCAATATGGCTGTAGGTGTCGTCCTCCACAATATGAAAGTCATACTGGTTTGCCAGTTTTAAAATACTATGCGCGCTGGTGGGTGACAAGCTGTAGCCCGTCGGGTTGTGTAGCACGCTGACACTGACGAATAATTTGGGTTTATGCAGCTCGCAATACTGCGCCATCACTGCCAAATCTGGCCCTTGCGGACCGCGCGGCACGGGCAGAATCCGTAAACCCAGCATCTGCAAGCGGGCAAATTCAATCGCCCAGCCAGGTTCCTCCACCATCACGGTGTCGCCGGCTTTTAACAGAGTCCGGCTCACGATATCTAAGGCGTGGGTAGCGCCCACAGTGGTGATGATTTGCTCCATCGGCGCGGCGATGTTGATATCTGCTAGCTTGTTGGACAGCGAGCGGCGCAAACCCGAGTCGCCTTTGGGTTCGCCGTACTGAAATGAAAACTGCTGCAACGCTGCCCCGCTGGTGACTTTGCGCACCGCGCTGGTAACGAAGCTGGCAGCCAACCAATCGGGTGGAAACACGCCCATGCCGGGTTGCGGTTTGTCATTGGTTTGGTGGAACATGCCGCGAATCAGCATCGCCGCATTGGCGGGGTTGACGATTTTTCTAGGCGCTGTTGCGGTGTTTGTATTTGTTACGTTATTTGTAGCATGAGAGGCAATAAATACACCGGCTACAGATGAGTTTAATCTATTTTTAGAGATAGTACTAAGGCTATTTTCACGTACAAAGAAACCACGATTTTTGCGTGCTTCGACCAGCCCTGAGGCGAGTAATAAATCGTATGCCGCCACCACGGTTGAGGGGCTGACTTGCTGCTGCAGGGCACACTGGCGCACAGATGGCAGCCGCGCACCAGGTGACAGCAAGCGACTGTTGATGCGCTCAGCAAAACGGTTGCTTAATTGCTCCGCCAATGTTGAAGACGTACTTTTGGTCAACATACTTTTCTGCTGTCACTGTCTTTGTTGTCGTTGTCGATGCAGTTCTCGGTGAATAAACGCCTTAAACTGTGCTGTGTAAAAGAGCAATACAGTGATTTAAACTGCGTTGCATAACTGTACTGTTAGTGTATTGTCTTTGAAGGTAAACTGCAAGCCATGACCGCCGTTGAACTCACCGCATTGTTGGTTTTAACCACTGCTTCTAGCTTTTCGCCAGGACCGAACACGACCCTGTCCACCGCTATCGCAGCTAACTACGGTTTGAAGCGCGCGATGCAGTTTGCATTTGCTGTGCCCGTCGGCTGGGCACTTCTTTTTACCTTGTGTGCAGGCGGGTTGGGGGCGGCTGTGGTGGCCATTCCAGCGCTGCGTTGGGGCATCAAAGCAGTTGGTGTGGGTTATTTGCTGTGGCTAGCGTTCAAGCTTTTCAACACCAAACAACTCGGCACAGCAGACGCGTCACGGCTGAATGTCACGTTTAAGCAAGGCGTGATGCTACAATTTTTGAACATCAAAGCATGGATGCTGGCTTTGACGGTGGTGGCTGGCTGGATGGCTGGGCAGGCAGACGCAGGCCAACGCTTTGCCATCATTTTGCCTGTTTTGACGTTTTTTGCCTTCGTGAGCAATTTTTCGTACGCCTTGATGGGCTCGCTGTTGCGCGATTGGTTACTACAGGGCAGCCGTTTGCTGTGGTTTAACCGCTTCATGGCCTTGGTTTTGGTGGTGACTGCGGCTTGGATGGCGACTTTTTAAGATGAACTCTGATC
The DNA here is from genome assembly GCA_031422495.1 of Polaromonas sp. Classification (GTDB taxonomy): domain Bacteria; phylum Pseudomonadota; class Gammaproteobacteria; order Burkholderiales; family Burkholderiaceae_C; genus Aalborgiella. The sequence goes on from JANPLX010000232.1 coordinate 2,149, forward strand.
AAGTTTCATCACAACATGTGAAAAAAGGGCTCTGGCTGGGGCTGCTTGGCGTCACTCTTTTTGCAGTGACACTGCCGATGACCAAGCTGGCTGTGGGCACGTTGGCAGAGCCGCAATTGACGCCGTGGTTCATCACCTTTGGCCGTGCTGCAGTGGCCGGTTTGCTATCAATTTTATATCTTACTTGGCAATATAATCGCTGGCTAGAGCCATATTTACCCTCTAAAACGACTAATAATCAAGTTTGGAAGCTACCAAGCGTTGCAGAGTGGGGTTTGCTGGCTTTTACAGCTTGTGGCGTGGTGGTCGGCTTTCCTCTTTTTATGTCACTGGCGCTGCAATACGTGCCCAGCACGCACGGCGCAGTCGTCACCGGCTTGTTGCCACTCACCACGGCGGTCATTGCCGCGCTGTGGTTCAAACAAAAACCTAGCACCGCGTTTTGGCTGTGCGCGGTTTTGGGTACTTTGCTGGTTTTGGGTTTTATGGTCTTGCGTTCTGCCGACGCCACGGGGCATTTCAGCTTGCACACTGCTGATGTGTTTTTGCTATTAGCCATGCTCAGCGCCTCGTTTGGCTACATCGGTGGTGCTCGGTTAGCCCCTTCACTGGGCGCAGAGCGGGTGATTTGCTGGGTCTTGGTGCTGTCTTTGCCCATCACATTGCCGATGACTTGGCTGAATCTACCGCCAAACCTAGCTGCTATCCACACCGCCAGTTGGTGGGCGTTTGCCTACGTTGCCGTTTTTTCTATGTGGCTAGGCTTTTTCGCCTGGTACCGCGGTCTAGCCATCGGCGGCGCCGTCCGCGTCAGCCAAGTCCAGCTCGTCCAGCCGTTTTTGAGCCTGCTGTTCGCCATCCCACTCTTGGGTGAAAAACTCGATGCGATGACGCTGGGATTTGGTCTGGCGGTGATTGCGACTGTGTTTGTGGGGAAGAAGATGCCGGTGGGTGTGGCAAGTAACAGTGCCGGAGCTTCAAAATGAACATGATCAACATCCCATTCGGTACGACCGACTGGTCAACCATTGAATCCGTAGAAAAATCAGCCCAAGCCGGCAAAGCCTTTTGGCGCACTCAGCATTTTGGCGATGTGCGTGTTCGCATGGTCGAATACACCGCTGGCTATGTGTCTGACCATTGGTGCGTCAAAGGCCATATTTTGCTGTGTCTTGAGGGTGAATTGCACACAGATTTGGAAGACGGTCGCACATTCACGCTCAAGCCTGGCATGAGCTACCAAGTCGCAGACAACGCAGAGCCGCATCGTTCAACAGCGCCGCTGGGAGCGAAGTTGTTTATTGTGGATTGACTGTTGAGCAAATGACTCATATCGCTATTTTGACTTTTGACGGCTTCAACGAGCTGGATTCTTTGATTGCTTACGGCATGTTGAGTCACATTTCGCTGATGGGCGATACCAACTGGCGTGTCAGCATTGCCAGCCCAACGCGTAGAGTTACATCGATGAATGGTTTGACGATTGATGCGCATATTGATCTGCACGAAGCCAATTCAGCCGATGCTGTGTTGATTGGCAGCGGCATGAAAACGCGCGAAGTAGGCCATGATGCATCCATCATGGCTCAAATCAAACTTGACCCACAAAAACAGCTTATCGTTTCGCAATGTTCTGGCACTTTTTTGATGGCCAAGCTCGGGTTGATTGGTAAAACGCCTGCTTGCACCGACACCACAAGCAAGCCGTGGGTGCAGGCGGCCGGTGTGAATGTTTTGAACCAAGCGTTTTATTCAAATGGCAATATAGCCACAGCAGGAGGTTGTTTGTCTGCGCAATATGTTGCTGGCTGGTTGATTTCGCAGCTCAAAAATTTAGAACAAGCTACAGAAGTTTTACGATATTTTGCCCCAGTTGGTGAAAAAGACGAATATGTAAGCCGTGCGCTTGGGCATATTGCAGGGAATGTGGCATGAAAATTTCCCTCACCCAAGCCCTAAAACGCCTCCCCGCAGCACCCACTGCCACTTACCCACAAGGTGCGCCGTTCGTCACCATGATGGCTGGTGGGTCTATGAGCGTTGAAGTATTTGCACCAAAAGGTGTCGATTTACAGCAGCCTCATCAACAAGATGAGTTGTATTTCATCCAAGGTGGCACGGGGCGAATCGACATCAATGGTCAAAAGTTTGATGCTGCTGCGGGTGATGCATTTTTTGTTGCTGCAGGTATTGAGCATCGTTTCGAAAGTTTTAGCGACGATTTTGTCACTTGGGTGGTGTTTTGTGGACCTGAGGGCGGGGAGTAAAGAATGACCGCCGACCAAATACTCGCTCTCACCGTGTTTGCCGCCGTGTCATCCGGCACGCCGGGGCCGAATAATTTGATGCTGATGACTTCGGGCGTGAATTTCGGGATGAAGCGTTCAGTTCCACATTTGCTGGGCATCACTATGGGTTTTAGTTTCATGATTTTTGCGGTGGGCATGGGGTTGCAAACCATGTTTACCGTCATTCCGCAGTTGGAAACTGTGTTGCGATACGTTGGCACAGCTTATTTGCTGTGGTTGGCTTGGAAAATTGCACATTCAGGCCCTGTTGGTGAAGGCAAGGCTTCTGGCGCTAAGCCCATGGGGTTTTGGGCAGCTGCCGCGTTTCAGTGGGTGAATCCGAAGGCGTGGTTCATGGCTATTAGCGCTATCACCACGTATGCGTCCAGTGCTACAGATGTCGCGGCTGGTGGGTCTAAGCTCAGCCAAGTGGTGTTGGTGGTGATTATTTTTGGCACGATCAACTTCCCGTTGGTCGCGTGTTGGGGCTTGTTTGGCAGTGCGATGCGGCGGTTTTTACAAGATCCGAAAATATTGAAGATATTCAATGTGACGATGGCGATTTTGTTGGTTGCTTCACTCTACCCAATCGTATATCCCATCGTGCAACCCATGTTTCAAGCGTGATTTAAAATGTGTAAATAACGAGAGCTAATTTAACAAGGTACCGAGCTATGAGCATGCAATGGAAACAGGCGAAACGCGCCGAGAAAATGAACCCTTCGGTCATTCGCGAAATCTTGAAGGTTACTGAAAAACCCGGCATCATCAGCTTTGCTGGTGGTTTGCCATCGCCTCAAACTTTTCCTATTCCAGAGTTTGCCGCTGCCTGTGCCAAGGTGTTGAGTGAAGACGGCAAGTCCGCACTGCAATATGCTGCCAGTGAAGGTTTTGGCCCGCTACGCGAACAAGTGGCTGCTGGCTTGCCGTGGAAAGTTGATCCAAACCAAATCTTGATTACCACTGGTTCGCAGCAGTGCTTAGACTTGGTAGCTAAGATTTTGATCGACGCTGGCAGCCGAATTTTGGTGGAAACCCCCACTTACTTGGGCGCACTGCAAGCTTTTACGCCGATGGAGCCAGAGGTAGTCTCCGTGAAAAGTGACGATGAAGGTATTGATATTGCAGATTTGAAAATCAAGGCAAAAGACGCAAGGTTTTTGTACGTCCTGCCCAATTTCCAAAACCCAACCGGTCGCACCATGAGCGAAGCCCGTCGCGCGGCTTTAAGTGCGGCTGCACAAGAGCTGGGCTTACCGATTATTGAAGACAACCCGTATGGCGAATTATGGTTTGATCAGCCGCCACCGCTGCCGCTCACGGCGCGCAACCCTGACGGCTGCGTGTATCACGGCTCTTTCAGTAAAGTACTGGCACCTGGTTTGCGCTTAGGTTTTTTAGTCGCACCCAAAGCGCTTTACCCAAAATTACTGCAAGCCAAGCAAGCTGCCGATTTGCACACGCCAAGTTTTAACCAGCGCGTGGCTTCTGAAGTCCTGCAGGGTGATTTTTTAGCGCGCCATGTGCCGATGATTCGCGCTCTGTACAAATCGCAACGCGATGCGATGCTGCTAGCGCTAGCGCGTGAAATGCCAGTCACCCCCGGAAACCCAGACGCCAGCGTGACGTGGAATTCACCAGACGGTGGCATGTTCTTGTGGGTGCGCCTGCCTGCAGGTATGGACGCTGTCAAGCTGCTCCCCAAGGCCGTCGATAAAAACGTCGCCTTCGTGCCCGGTGCGCCGTTCTACGCTGATAACGCCGACCCTCGAACTCTGCGTTTGAGTTTTGTGACGGCGACTGTGGATCAGATTGATTTGGGTATGAAGGCTTTGGCGGATGCCATCAAAGAAGCGATGGCTTAGATGTTGAAGTTATGGGGCAGAACGAGCTCCATCAACGTTCGCAAAGTGTTGTGGACGCTGCAAGCTCTCGATGTTCCGTTTGAGCGTGTCGATGCAGGATTGAGTTTTGGTGTTGTTAAAACGCCTGAATATTTGGCGAAAAACCCAAATGGAATGATTCCCCTCTTAGAAGATGGTGATTTTTCGCTGTGGGAATCAAGTGTCATCGTCCGTTACCTGTGTGCCAAATACGCTCATGGAACGTTATATCCAAAATCAATCGAGCAACAATTTGATGCAGAGCGATGGATGGATTGGCAACAAACCACGCTGAACAACGCCAGTCGCGATGCTTTTTACCAATGGATTCGCGCTAAACCAGAATTGCGAAACCATGGCTTGATCGCGAAATCAACTGCTGAAACGGAGCCACTGTTGCAGATGATTGACAATCAGCTCAGTGGCCGGGCTTATATGATGGGTGATCACCTCACCATGGCCGACATTCCTATTGCCTGCGAGGTGCATCGTTGGTGGGGCTTGCCGGTAAAACGGCCTACCTTTAAAAATATTGAGAGCTGGTACACAAACATGCTCGCGCAACCAGCCAGCCGTGGCGTGTTGGATTTGCCGTTGGCTTAAATTAAGAAATACAAAGTGAAACAATGACATTAATCGCCCGATCAAACCGTGAAGCACGTGCTTTTGCGAGTACCGATACAAACCTAGCTACAAGTGCTTTGAAATCACAAATCGACCACATCGTCGTCGTTGCTCACACGCTTGAGCAAGGCGTGGCGTGGTGCGAAGCAACCTTGGGCATCACACCTGAAACGGGGGGTGAGCATCCGCAGTTTGGGACGCACAACCGCTTGTTCAAAATCGCGACGCCGACGTTTCCTTTGGTGTATTTTGAAATAATCGCCATTAAAAATAATGCTACAAATAATATAGCGGTTAAAGCAATAAATACGACGGTTATTGGCCAAAATAGCACTAAAAATAGCCGTTGGTTTGATATGGATGATGCTGCGCTACAAGCTGCCGTTGCCAAAGAGCCGCGACTCGTGCATTTTGTCGCGCAAACGGATGACATTCAAGCGGGTCGCAACGCGCTAAAAGCCTTGGGAATTGACCGCGGACCGGCTGTCGAGGCGAGCCGTCATACGCGCAAAGGCCGATTGGAGTGGAAAATCACTGTGCGTGATGATGGACAACGCCTTTTCAACGGCGCGCTGCCTAGTTTGATTCAATGGGGTAAAACTGGCGCTGCCGAACCACTGCGTTTGCACCCTAGAAACACACTGCCACGCTCTGGCGTGTCGTTGCAAAGCGTAGCCATCACCTCGCCCACACCTGAAAAATTGCAAGCTGCCTATAGCGCGATTGGCTTGGTAGGAGTAGCAGTTTCTGAGGGGGCGGCGAATCTGACGGTGACCTTGAAAACGCCAAAAGGCTTGGTCCAGCTGCAAAGCCACGGGATTTGAGTCAAGTGAGTTGAGCCAAATTGTGGTCATTCTCAACCCTCATGCCGCTAGCGGCAGAGCAGCGGCATTGGCAGAACCTTTACGCCTATTGTTAGAGAAACAAGCGGTACACATTCGGATGGAAATTCCAGACATAGCCGAAAAATCAAGACAGTTGATCGACGCTTTGCCTAAAAACAGCCGCGTCGTTGTTGTCGGTGGTGACGGTACTTTGAATCAACTGTTACCGAGTTTGCTGGCGGGTGCGCATATGGTTGCTCTAGTCCCTTTTGGTAGCGGCAACGACACCGCACGAGCGTTGGGCTTGCTAGGAATGTCTTGGCAGCAAGCATTGCTTCATGGTTTGAACGGGCAAGCTAACCACGTTGACTTAGGTTTAGCGGAGTTTGAGCTTGAGGATTCCGATGCAGTTGTTGGAGATTCAAGACCAATCAGCAAAAAAACCATCAAAGTGCCTTTTATATCAAGTTTCACCACCGGTTTTGATTCTTCCGTTGGCTTGCGCGCTCTGATTGGCCCCAAGTGGTTGCGTGGTTTGCCTAAATACCTGTTGGCTACCGTGCGTGAACTGGCAAATTTACGGACTTGGGACGTACGAGTTAGTTTAGATGGCAAGCCTGTGCATTCAGGCGAAGCCTTATTTGCATCCACGCTCAATACTCGCTCCTTTGGTGGCGGCATGCCCGCTGTGCCACATGCACGCATGGAAGACGGCAAACTTGATATGTTGTTGGCTAAGCAGTTCAACGCATTTGAAACGATTCTCATGTTGCCACGCTTGCTCATTGGCAAACATTTGAGCCACAAAAAAGTTCAAACGCAACCTTTTGCTACTTTACAAATTGATGCGAAAACGCCAATTCCACTTGCTGCCGATGGCGAGTACCTGGGTTTGGCCAAGCAAATAAAAGTAAGCGTGCTACCTAGTTGCTTAGCTGTCGTGGCTGCGACTGTTTAACTGTCAACTTGGGTTGACAATCACGCCATGGGACAACTCTATTTAATCCGCCACGGCCAAGCCTCGTTTGGCGCTGAAGATTACGACAATTTGAGCGAACTCGGCCACAAACAAGCTGAGCGCTTGGGCGCGTATTTCAAGCAAAAGAATATGTTGTTTGACGCCGTCATCACCGGCACATTGCGCCGCCACACGCAAACCTGGCAAGGTATTGCCAAAGGCGCGGGGTTTAAGCACGAGCCACTCGAATTGCCCGGATTAAACGAATACGACAGCCACGCAGTCATAGCCACCATTCATCCAGAGAAGCTAGAAAAGCCAGACACCCCAGAAATGTATCGTCATCATTTTCGCTTGCTCAAAGACGGCCTCACGCAGTGGATGAACGGCGTGGTCAGCCCCGTGGGTATGCCCAGCTACGATGGTTTTCAGCAAGGCGTCGTCAACGCGCTTGACCATGTACGGAAAACCCATACTGCGGATAAAGAATCCGGAAAATCAGGCAACATCTTGATCGTCTCGAGCGGCGGCCCCATCTCAACAGCCGTCGGCCACATCCTAGGCACCACGCCAGAAACCACCATCGAGCTCAACCTGCGCATCCGCAATTGCTCCATCACCGAATTCGCCTTCACCCCCAAGCGCCACATGCTGGTGACGTACAACACGCTGCCGCATTTAGAGGAGTTGCCGGATTGGGTGACGTATGCGTGATGTTCTTTATCCCTGCCAAACGCCAAAACCTTTGGCCTGAAGCGC
>JANPLX010000233.1:0-8665 GCA_031422495.1 Polaromonas sp.
TTTGCTTGCGCAACGTAATACTGCCACATCAAACAAACTCGCTGGCATCGTCGTCGCAGCTACCGGCAACGGCACGATCAGCAAAGAATTAGAAATCGCGCTTCAGAAAGCAGAAACAGCTGGCGTGACCGTTTGGCGCAGCACGCGTTGTGCTTTTGGGGCATTGGTCGGTAAAGCAGATGCACAGTTTGGTGATTCTGGAGGCTTGTCACCCGTCAAGGCGCGGATTGCGTTGATGCTGCAATTGGCTGCTTGATGCTTCTTAGCGTTTCGTTGTGATTTATTGTGTTTTCGTCGTGCTGTTATCGCCCAAACAAGCCTTTTAGCAAGCCACCCATGCCAGGAATTGGCAGCCCTAACACGCCACCGCCCTCCGCAGGGGCATCGGTTTGACCAGTTTGTCCAGCAGGAGCGCTGTCAGAATTTGCATTTGCGCTGTTGGATGCTGGGGCAGCACGGCGGTTAGATCTTGCATTGTCTTCGCCACCTAGACTGGCCATCGTTTGTGATTTGATGCGTAAGCGAACTGCCCATTCTTGGTTCCAAGGTGTTTTCGCGTCGGTGGGGCGCGGCGGATGAACGATGTAACTTTCACCACCAAAAGCGATCATTTGCGCCATTGCTCCACTGTCACGGTTGCCATCTTTTGCTGCAAAGATACCTTGCGGAACAGCGCAGGAGGTGGTGCCTGGTTGCAAAAGCACGCGGTCGCGCAGCCAATTGTCGATGGTGGCATTGGGTAAATAGTCCATCAAGCCCATGCCTGCATCGGCGCTTTCAGAACTAGACCACAGCACCATGTCATTGCCGTTGCTGGAAAATGCGCTGATAAAGTAAGCCTTTGCTTGGCTCAAACTTTGCCAATTGAGTTTGATACTTGAAGCGGGGTTTCCGCTCGATTGCAAAGCTATGGCTGGCATGATGTCTTGCGCTTGGCTCAAGCTAAAGCGCATGCTGGCTGGAATACCGTCACCATTGATTTGGTGTTCTCCTGCTATCGAGCTATCTTTGCTTAAATTAACGGTGTTTTTATCGTTGGGGTAAACAGCATGCCGTTCGGTTGTTCGCACACTTCGGTCAGGCGCAAAACGACCTGAAAAAGCGCTGCCAAATTTGGTCATATCACCGCCTAGGTCGATGATGCGAGGCTGTCCAGAGCGCACGGTTTCGCTGCAACCCCAATAAATCAAGATACGGCCTTTGGGGCGCTCCATGTTTTGTGGCAATTCGCGGTCGTCGCTGCTGCGCATGGCTGTAGCTCGAATGGGCGGCACCAGAGGCAATTTATCGCCCATTTTCATAGCTGCAGGAATTGCTTGATTGACTTCGATGGCGGGTTTGGTGTTGTTCAGAAACGCAATATCAATCACACGGCTGGGCATCATTGAAAACGTACGCGCTTGGCCATAAGTTTTCAAAGCGCCTGCCAAGCCCGCATTGCCTGAAGCCGCACCTACCAGTCCGCCTAATAAACTGCCGCCAGCACCCATACTTTCCATGTCAGGCATACCCGCAAAACTACTGGTGGATACATCCATCCACAAATTGACGGGTGCTGGGCGCACCACTTGCTGCTGCGCAATGGTTGTCGTGCAAAGCACACTTAGTGCGCTTGTCAGAAGGGTTTTTTGAAGCGTATGCATGGCAACAAGTACTCCTATAAATGAAAACTTTTAGTTCAAATTAAGTGACTCCACATTCATCATAGTCTCGGTATGTCAAAAGATATAGGTAATATTACCAACGAATCCCAATCTTCTGAAACAACTTACTCAGCACAAACAAGGGTCCGACCCACAGATACTGTATATCTTCAAAAAACGATGGTTTTTTGCCTTCTATTTTGTGGCCTATGAACTGGATGATCCACGCACCTACAAAGATCACCGATGAGGTTCGCCAAACCTTGTCGCCCATGAGAGTTATGCACCAAAAGAGCAGGACGGCCCAGACGATCATGGCGATTAAAAAAACCGTTGAAAGCCGAGCGTAATAGACCATGCTTGCCGCCATGAAAGCGAAAGCCACCCACGGATGAAGGGCATACAAGAGGCCAACGATGCTGAGCATGATCAGCGGAATAGCGAAGAAATGAATCAACTCATTCGTCGAATTTTTGTGGCTGCTCCCGTAGTGGGCGAGCAGGGCATCGATTTTGCGGTCTTTGGTATTCATGGTAGATATATTCATTCGTTTTTCCCTTATTTCTTTAGTTATATATCTTCTTTTCTATTCTCAACTCATTGTAGTTTTATGTTGTTTTCTCAGCAACTTTTAAAGCACGTTTTAAATCGTCCAGCAGATCATCTGGGTCCTCTAGACCTATGCTTAATCTAATCGTCCCTTGCGTGATGCCACCAGCCACCAGTGCCTCGTCTGTCATGCGGAAATGGGTTGTACTGGCAGGGTGAATAACTAGGCTGCGGCAATCGCCCACATTTGCCAAATGGCTGAATATTTTGAGCGCTTCGACGAAAGCTTTGCCCTGTTCGCGGCTGCCTTTGAGGTCAAAGCTGAACACGGAGCCAGCACCGCGCGGCAATAGTTTGCTCGCTAATGCATAGCTGGGGTGCGATTCCAGCATCGGGTGGCCGACGCGCGACACAAAGGGGTGCGCTACCAAGAATTCAACAACTTTTTGCGTGTTACTCATATGCCGCGCCATGCGCAGGGGCAGGGTTTCGATGCCTTGCAAAATCAGCCATGCAGTGTGCGGACTCATGCAGGCACCAAAATCGCGCAGACCCTCGCGGCGCGCACGCAGCAAAAATGCACCGACAGTAGATTCTTCGCTGAACACCATGTTATGAAAGCCGTCGTAGGCCTGCGTCAGCTCGGTAAATTTGCCCGCAGTACCAGGACCTTGCCAGTCAAACGAGCCGCCATCGACCACAACGCCGCCAATGACGGTGCCGTGGCCGCTCAAAAACTTGGTGGCCGAGTGGTAGACCAAATCTGCTCCAAAATCCAGCGGTTTCATCAGCCACGGGGAGGTGAGGGTGCTGTCGACAAGCAGCGGCACGCCAGCTTCGTGGGAGATGGCGCTGACGGTAGGGATATCCAGCACATCCAAGCCCGGGTTGCCTACGGTTTCGCCAAAAAATAGTTTTGTATTCGGCTGCACGGCTTTGCGCCAGCCGTCTATGTCGTTGGGTTTGACGAAGGTCGTCTCGATGCCAAAACGCCGCATTGTGTAATGCAAAAGGTTCTGCGAGCCGCCATACAGCGCAGTAGAAGCGACGATGTGAGAGCCAGCGCCCATCAGCGTGGCAATGCTCAGATGCAGCGCGGCTTGGCCGCTGGCAGTCGTGATCGCGCCAATGCCGCCTTCCAGCGCCGACACCCGCTGCTCTAGCACCGCGTTGGTCGGGTTGCTGATGCGGCTGTAGACGTGGCCGGAGCGCTCTAGGTTGAACAAGGCGGCGGCGTGGTCGCTGGATTCGAAGACGAAAGAGGTGGTCAGGTGAATCGGCACCGCCCGCGCGCCCGTGACAGGGTCGGGCGATGCGCCTGCGTGCAGGGCGAGGGTGTCAAAACTGGGGTCTGAATAGCCGGGCATAAGCAATCCTTGTTTGATTTTTGTGTTCAATCGTGAATAAAAATAAATTTCAAAGCACAACAGAGCATTGTGGGCTATATTATTCTTATTATTTTCTATTTTTTGTGAGGGAGAGCACCATGAAAGTCAGCGACATTCTGCGCGTTAAAGGTAGCACGCTTTACACCTGCACCCCGGAAGACACGCTTTCAAGCGCGGTGACCTTGATGGCCGACAACGACATGGGATCTTTGGTCGTCATGTCGCATGGCAAAGTGGTTGGCATGTTAACTTTTCGTGAAGTCATCAAATCGATTGTCAAAAACGGCGGCAGCATTGGCGACACCACGGTTTGGCGCGCTATGGACAATGGCCCATTGACTTGCACCTTAGAGACTGAGCTAGACGAAGTGCGCCGCATGATGCTAGAGCGGCATGCTCGATATCTTCCCGTTATCGACAAAATGATGCTGATGGGTGTGATCAGTTTTTACGACGTTGCCAAGGCGGTAGTTGACAGCCAAAACTTTGAAAACAAAATGCTCAAAGCCTATATCAGCGATTGGCCGGCTGATGATGACAATCAAAGTTTGAATTGATTTACCGGTCAATTGAGTTTATATTTTGCTATATTTAGTATAGCTATATAAGTATATAACACGCTGGAATAATCCAATTATTACTTATCCTTGAATACGCATCTGTGTTTGTACGCTAAGCTGTTATGTGCTTTATGTGACAGTCGCATGTCGGCATAAGGACTTACCCTTGGTTTGTCTTTATAACAATCAAACTTGACCCGAGTCAATCATTTTTCAGTCAACATAAGTGAGCATGCATACGTTGAATGAAGATCGGTAACAATGCCGATGAAAGCTTCACAAATGGATAACTTAAACTGGAGATTATTGGCATGACACGTTTATTTAAAACACAATCATTATTCAAAAAAACCATGACCGCTGTGCTGGCTGCAGGTGCGTTTGCAGCTCTCATGAGCCCCGCTCAAGCTGCTTGGGAGCCAACGAAGCCAGTTGAATTCGTCGTGCCAGCTGGAACAGGCGGCGGTGCCGACCAAATGGCACGGTTCATTCAAGGCGTGGTCATCAAGTACAAATTGATGAAAGAGCCGATGATTGTGGTCAACAAATCTGGCGGCGCTGGCGCTGAAGGTTTCTTGGCTGTGAAAGAGGCTAAGGGCGATCCGCACAAAGTTATCATCACATTGTCAAATTTGTTCACAACGCCTTTGGCAACTGGTGTTCCGTTCAATTGGCGTGATATGACGCCTGTGTCGATGATGGCATTGGATCAGTTTGTACTGTGGGTCAATGCGGATACGCCTTACAAAACGGCAAAAGAATACTTGGCTGCCGTCAAAGCTGCAGGTCCAAACAAGATGAAAATGGGTGGCACGGGTTCAAAGCAAGAAGACCAAATCTTGACTGTTGGCGTTGAAAAAGCGACAGGTACCAAATTTATCTACGTGCCATATAAAGGTGGTGGTGAAGTAGCTGTGCAGCTGGTCGGCAAGCATGTTGATTCGACAGTGAATAACCCGATTGAAGCTGTTGCTCAATGGCGCGCTAACCAATTACGCGCTTTGTGTGTATTTGATGACACGCGTATGCCTTACAAGACCAAAGTAACAGACACGATGTCGTGGAATGATATTCCTACGTGTCAAGAAGCAGGTGTTCCTACTGATTACGTGATGTTGCGTGGGTTGTTCATGGCACCAGGCGTGACCAAAGACCAAACCGATTTCTACATCAACTTGTTGAAAAAAGTACGTGATACCCCTGAATGGAAAGACTACATGGAGAAGGGCGCTTTCAACCAAACAGCTTTGACGGGCGAAGAATTTGTTAAATGGTTGGGCAAGGCTGAAAACAACCACCGTGAATTGATGAAAGAAGCTGGGTTTATCGCCAAGTAATGTTTGAAGCAATCTGCCTGATTTGAAATGATCCGAAATGATCCGAAACAATCAGAAAAACTAAGCAGATTGCAATTTTGATATGTTGACTACCAAAAGGTTCGTTCAGCACTCTGAAGCGAGTCATTTGGTTCGCATTTGAAAACAATAATTCTCGGACATTAATTTAAGCATGGATGTAAGATGACTAACAAGAACGAAAATGAAGCGCAGCGCCAAGGCGTAGCAACCTATAAAGTAGAGGTTGTCGTTGCCCTTTTGATATTTATTTTAGGTGTCACTGTCATCACTGGCAGTTGGAAATTGGGTTCGGGCTGGACCTCAGATGGTCCAGGCGCTGGTTATTTCCCCTTTTATATTGGCATTTTGTTGTGCATTGCTGGCTTGGGTGTCATGTACCAATCGTTGTTTGGTAAAAGCAAAAATACTGAGATTTTTGTTGATAACAATCAACTGAAATTGGTGCTTTCAGTATTTATTCCTGCTTGCGTGTATGTGCTTGGCGTGCAGTTCTTGGGAATGTATGTTGCATCAGCCATCTACATCGCTCTGTTTATGATCATTTTGGGTAAATTTTCCAAAGTTAAAAGTGTTGTCACTGCGGTTGCAGTTGTTGTTTTGTTTTTCTTCATGTTTGAAGTTTGGTTCAAAGTGCCCTTGTTCAAAGGAAAGTTTGATCCTTTGGCTTTTCTAGGCTATTAATAAGCTCCCGTGATTTTGAACAGATCAAAAACACATTACAGATAACAAGATATCAAGATAACAAATTACTGGATGAGACAATGGAAGAATTAAACTCGCTATTTCACGGCTTCAGCGTCATTTTGACGCCGATGAATATTTTGTTGATGTTTGTGGGCATCATTTTGGGTGTGCTGATTGGTGTTTTGCCTGGTCTAGGCGGCGCAAATGGTGTTGCCATCTTGTTGCCGCTGACATTTACCATGTCGCCAACGTCAGCGATTATCATGCTGTCATGTATTTATTGGGGGGCTCTGTTTGGCGGTGCTATTACTTCCATTTTGTTCAATATTCCGGGTGAACCTTGGTCAGTTGCAACGACGTTTGATGGCTATCCCATGGCACAACAAGGTAAAGCTGGCGAAGCGCTAACTGCCGCTTTCACATCATCTTTCATCGGCGCTTTTGTCGCTGTGGTGATGATCACTTTTATGGCACCACTGGTGGCAAAGTTTGCGCTTAAGTTCGGACCTGCTGAATACTTTGCGGTGTACTTGCTAACTTTCTGTAGTTTTGTAGGCATGGGTAAAGGCTCACCGTTCAAAATTTTGGCTTCCATGGCAATTGGTTTTGCATTAGCAGCTGTGGGTATGGATACAGTGACAGGGCAGCTTCGTTTGACTTTTGGTATTCCAGATTTGATGCGTGGTTTTGACTTTTTGATTGGCGTTATTGGACTCTTCGGTATTGGCGAAATTTTGCAATCCATGGAGGAAGGATTGGAATTCAAAGGTAAGAGTGGCAAGATTGATTCAAAAATCGTCTTGGCAACTTGGAAAAAATTGCCTCATTACTGGATGACTTCTGTTCGCAGTTCTTTGGTCGGCATTTGGATGGGTATCACCCCGGGCGGTGCAACACCGGCATCTTTCATGAGCTACGGCTTGGCGAAGAAAATGTCTAAAAATAGTTCAAAATTTGGCGCCGGAGAAATTGAAGGTGTGATTGCACCTGAAACCGCTGCACATGCTGCTGGTACCAGCGCGTTGCTGCCTATGTTGGCACTTGGCATTCCTGGCTCTCCAACGGCTGCCGTGCTGTTGGGTGGTTTGTTGATCTGGGGCTTGCAACCTGGCCCATTGCTTTTTGTAGAACAAAAAGATTTTGTGTGGGGCTTGATCGCCAGTATGTACTTGGGTAACTTGGTAGGTTTGATCGTGGTCTTATCTACCGTGCCATTGTTTGCCTCCATCCTTCGTATTCCGTTCGCGATTATTGCGCCAGTCATCATCGTTATTTGTGCGATTGGTGCCTATACGGTTCATAGTGCGATGCTTGATATCTGGTTTATGTTGTTCTTTGGCGTGATGGGGTATATGTTCAAAAAGCTTGATTACCCCTTGGCTCCGCTGGTTTTGGCTTTGGTGCTGGGCGATAAAGCCGAAGATTCATTCCGCCAAGCGATGTTGGTTTCTCAGGGCGAAGTAGGTGTCTTGTGGTCTAACCCATTGGTGGGTACGATTTCGACACTGGCTATTATTTTGTTGTTATGGCCGTTGATTGCTAAACTCATTGCAAAAGTTCGTCCTCCTAAAAAGAATGAATTTGCTGCAGAGCAACCTGTTGATTAATATTTCTAATTCAATTACTTAATATTGATCACCCAATAAAAAATCCCGCTTTATATTTGTATAAAGCGGGATTTTTTATTGAGATTTAAAAATTTAAATCTTGCCTTTTTGTTTGAGTCTACTCAGCGTTTCAGCTGATAGATTCAAGTACGAAGCCAGTTCTTTTTTGGGTAAGCGTTCAAATAACTCGGGTTGTTTGCGCATAAACCGATTCACTCGACCTGGCGCATCAAGCAAATGCAAAGTAATCGTATGCGCCATGATTTCACTCATCAAACGCATAACACTGTATTCAAAAGACGCTTTGATGGACGGATGTCTGTCCATAAACGCTACCCATTGCGGCAATGGCAATTTTGCGACGCGGGCTTTGGTAACAGATACGATGCTGTAGGGCGTAGGCGAACCCAATCGCCATGCTGCATAACTGGTTTCCATATCACGTTCATCGGAAAAGCGCAAAATCATTTCTTTGGCTTGGTCATTCGAAACAACGCGTTTCAAAATGCCGTCTAGCACAAAATATTGCTCCATATCTGTAACGCCTTGGTGCAGTAAAAAATCACCTTTTGGGCAATCAACAACCATCAAAAGTTGCTCAAGTTCTTTGCGTTCGTCGCTCGTTAATTCGCTCAAGACTGCGTTTTGCGTCAGCTGAACCCGAATGATGTTTTTTTCGGGATGATTCTCAATGGTAGACATGAAGTTATTGACCACGGTCAATGAAAGAGTTCGAGTAGGGTCCTATGATAACCCATCGAATCAAAAGATAAATTTTAATATGACAACAGACGTTCAAACAACCGAAACTATTGATGGCTTTCAACTCGTCATTGATGCTCTTAAGCTCAATGGTATTAAAAATATTTACTGCGT
>JANPLX010000234.1:0-6568 GCA_031422495.1 Polaromonas sp.
GCAGGGCCACATCGCTTACCCGCACTTAGCAGCAAATCCGATTCACAAGTTCGCCCCAGCTATGGCTGCTTTGGTTAACGTTGAATGGGACAAAGGCAATGACTTTTTTCAGCCCACCAGCTGGCAAATCAGCAATATCCATGGCGGCGCGGGCGTGAGCAACGTCATTCCAGGCCATGCCGTGGTTGATTTCAACTTCCGCTTTTCGACCGAATCGACCCCAGAATCGCTGCAAAAACGCTTGGTTGATGTATTGGCTTCAACCGGTTTGCAGCCTGAAAAAGACTTTGACTTGCTGTGGACCGTCGGCGGTTTACCGTTTTTAACCCGCCCTGGCGAACTCGTTCAGGCTGTGCAAGCCGCGATTCACGCGGAAACAGGGCTAACAACCCAGCTGTCAACGACGGGCGGCACGAGTGACGGCCGCTTCATCGCCAAAATCTGTGAACAAGTCGTCGAATGCGGCCCGCCGAACGCGACGATTCACAAAATCGACGAGCACATCGTCGTGGCAGACATTGAACCGCTGAAAAATATTTACCGCAAAACGATGGAAAACTTAGAAGCAGCGTTGCTTACCACTTCGACAAGCAAGGTATGACAACCGTTTTAGAAGCGATTCAAAACGGCGCAAAACAACTCACAGATGCCAAAGTAGCCTTCGGCCACGGAACAGCCAACGCATTCGACGAAGCTGCTTGGCTGGTATTGTGGCAAGCAGGTTTGCCTCTAGACTCATCGTTGGAAAATCCAAAAATTGATCAAAATTCAGTTGCAAATACACCTCTAGCCGACGTATTAATTGATTCAATAGCTGCGTTATTTATAGCAAGAATCGATTCCCGCAAACCTGCCGCTTACCTCACCCAAGAGGCTTGGCTGCAAGGCATCCCTTTCTACATCGACGATCGCGCCATCGTGCCGCGCAGCTTCATCGCCGAATTGCTAGCCGATGGCAGTTTCGACGATTGGCTCGGTCCGCATACAAAACGCGTACTTGATTTATGCACAGGCAACGGCAGTCTGGCGGTTTTAGCAGCGATGACTTACCCCGAAACAACAGTCGTTGGCGCAGATATTTCAACCGAAGCCTTAGAAGTCGCCAACATCAACGTCGCTAAACATGCGATGCAAAACCGCATCAGCTTGGTTGAATCCGACAGTTGGGCAGGTTTAAAGAGTGAGATTTTTGACCTCATCCTGTGCAACCCCCCTTACGTCAACAGCGCCAGCATGGCCGCCCTGCCCGCTGAATACCT
Organism: Polaromonas sp.; assembly: GCA_031422495.1. Classification (GTDB taxonomy): domain Bacteria; phylum Pseudomonadota; class Gammaproteobacteria; order Burkholderiales; family Burkholderiaceae_C; genus Aalborgiella. Next base: position 1,260 of record JANPLX010000234.1, read on the forward strand.
AGCCGAGCCCGCATTGGCACTGGCTGGCGGCTCAGACGGCATGGACTTCATCCGCGGCCTCCTGCAATCTGCCCCTGCCCACATGAGCGAACACGCCGTCATGATCCTAGAAATCGGCAACGAACGCGCCTTCTTCGAAGCCGCCTTTCCCAATTTGGAAATTTTTTGGCTGGAAACCAGTGCAGGGGCTGATTCTGTGCTGTTGATCACTAAAACGGCTTTGGAAGACGTTTTTAGCGCCTAATTATCGTATTTATTGGCGATAGCCGGCGTATTTATTGTCTTAATTGCTACTTTATTGATAGCAAATAGCAACAATCACTTTACTTTGGAGTTCCCATGACCCGAACCCTCATCAGCTCAGGCTCAAGCTTTGAAGCCCAAATCGGCTACTCCCGCGCTGTCGTTGCAGGGGATTGGGTGTTTGTATCTGGGACGACGGGGTTTGACTACGCGACGATGACGATTTCTGACGATGTGGTGATGCAAGCCGAGCAATGCTTGAAGAATATCGCATCGGCGTTGCAGCAAGCGGGTTCAAGCCTGCAAGATGTCGTGCGCGTGACCTATGTTTTACCGCAAACGGCTGATTTTGAACCCTGCTGGCCAGTGCTGCGTAAGTACTTTGGCGAGGTGCGACCGGCAGCGATGATGATTTCTGCGGGGCTGGCTGATCCACGCATGAAGATTGAGATTGAAGTGACGGCTTTAAAGCGGACATGAGTTAACCATGGCTATCTCCAAAGACTTTGCTGACTACTGCTGCGAACTGCTCAGCGGCGTGGGCAGCCCTGTGGCTAAGCGGATGTTTGGCGGCTGGGGGTTCAGTGTGGATGGGGTGACGGTTGCTGTTATTGCGGACTTGACCAAGCTGGGAGGTGCGAACGAAAAGCTGTACCTCAAAGTGGATGATGTGACGAAGGCACAGTTTGAAGCGGCGGGTGGCAAGCGGTTCGAAATGGCATCCAAAGACGGCAAAACCATGGGGATGAACTACTACACCACGCCCGATGAAACCATGGAATCGCCCGATGCTATGCTGCCGTGGGCGCGGCTGGCGCTGAATGTGGCGCTGGATGCCAAGGCGAAGGCTAAACCTAGGACGAAGGCCAAGCCCATGTCTAAGCCTAAACCTAAGCCAACTAAAACTTAAATTACATTCAGAATTGATTTAAAAACCGATTGGGCTTGCAAAATAGACAGATAGCATCAAATGATGACTGAAAGGTAATTATTTTATGAAATCACATCAATTTTTGAAATCGGCTTTAAAAGCCATTGCAGCCGCTGCGGCTATGGGGAGTATTCTCATGACTTTCACCAATGCACAAGCCCTAGAGCAGCCGAAATACACCGTTCTTCTAAGCAAAGATGTGTATGAAATCCGCAAATACGAGCCCTACATCGTGGCTGAAGTGGTCGTTCCAGGGCCCGAATCTGAAGCTGGCGGACAAGCTTTTAGCATGTTGGGTGGCTATATTTTTGGCAAAAACAAGGGTGAGCGCAAGTTAGAAATGACAGCGCCCGTGGTGCAAACGCCAGTTGCTGCGCCAGCAAGTTCGACCAAAATAGAAATGACCGCACCCGTCGTGCAAACACCTACGACAAACGGCTTTTTGGTGCAGTTTATGATGCCAACCGCCTACACTTTGGCTACCTTACCTGAGCCTTTGGACTCAAAAGTGAAATTACGCGAAGTTGCTGGCAAGACGGTGGCTGCGCACACGTATTCTGGCACTTGGACACAAAGCAATTACGATGAGCACCTGAATATTCTAAAAAGCGCTTTGGCTAAGGACGGCGTCAAAACGCAAGGCGAGGCACTTTACTCACGCTATAACGGGCCGATGACGCCTTGGTTTTTGCGTAAAAACGAAATTTGGTTCAATATTCAACCCTAATTTCGACAATATTACACACTGTTTGCTATTATTTTTATAGCTATTTAGGCAATAAATACGCCGGCTAAATTCAAAATATTCTTAAAATAAGCTATTAAAGCTATTAAAGCTATTAAAGCTATTAAGAATTTTAAATCGGTTTTAGAGCTTTGGCTCCGTAATAAACCCAATTTTTTTAATCCCCGCTTGCTGTGCAGCAGCCATGGCGGTGGCTACGCGCTCGTAGCGGACAGCTTTGTCCCCGCGAATGTGCAACTCAGGCTGCGGGGTTTGCGTTGCAACGGCTTTCAGTTGCAACTTTAACGCAGCTTCTGTCACTTTATTTTCGTTCCAATAGTAATCACCTGCTGCGTCCACGCTGAGCCGAACCGTCTCCGGTTTGGCGTCTTGCGGCACGTTGCTGGCTTGGGGTAGGTCGATATTGACGGCATGTTTCATCACGGGTACGGTGATGATGAAGATGATCAACAGCACCAACATCACGTCCACCATGGGCGTCATGTTGATCTCGTTCATCACCTCGTCGGTGTCGTCTTGGGTGCCGAAGGCCATGGTTTAGCTCCTGTTTTTGACGCGAGCGCCAGTGACGAAGTAAGCATGTAAGTCATGCGCAAAACGGTTCAGCTTGAGCAATACCCCTTTGTTGCCGCGCACCAAGGCGTTGTAGCCCAACACCGCAGGAATCGCCACGGCCAAGCCCAGCGCGGTCATGATGAGGGATTCGCCAATCGGGCCAGCCACCTTGTCAATCGTCGCCTGCCCCGCCGCGCCAATGCTCAAGAGCGCATGGTAGATACCCCAGACCGTGCCAAACAGCCCCACAAACGGGGCAGTAGAGCCGACCGAGGCCAGTATCGCCAAACCGGATTGCAACTTGGCGGTGAACTCGTCCAAGGTGTTGCGCAGGCTGCGGGTGATCCACTCGCTCACGTCAAAACTGTCGTGCAACTGTGGGTTAGCGGCTTGCTGCACGTGGGAAGCAGCCTCAATGCCCTGCTGCGCGAGTTGTCGTAACGGGTTGTCAGCACCGTCAGACAGCGCAGCCACACCTTTGGCAAAGTCCGCACTGCGCCAAAAAGCCTCCGTCTCAGTAGCTAGGCGCTTGTATTTGAAGATGTCCAGCGTTTTGATGATGATGACCATCCATGACGCTAAAGACATGAGCAACAGCAGAACTGCCACGCTTTTGGTGACTAAGTCGCCTTGGTTCCAGACGTTCATCAGGCCGAATTGGGTGTTCATTGAAATGATTGCTCCAAAATATCAAAAATTAAATGCATAGATGTTGGTTTTGCAAGATGCGTTAAATGTGCATTATTTTGCGATCGTGTAGGTCACTGATCTGCCCATCCACATCTCATTAGGCACACCATTTAGTGTTCCCGGCTTGTACCGAGATTGCATCACATATTCCAAGGCAGCTTGGTCTAGGCGCTCAAAACCGCTTGTTTTTTGAAGCTCAGCTTTTAAAGGCAAACCTTTGGCACCAATCAAAATTCTGACCATCACTGTACCCTGCTCGCCCATGCTAAAGCTCGTGCGCGGGTAGCGTTGATTCGGGTTGTACAAATCGTCGGCGTCCGTCGAGGGCTGTACTTTGACGACTGGAGCAGGCGCTGGTACTGGCGTAGGTGTCGCAGCCGCAGCCACTGGCACAGATAGCGGCAACACAGGCGCTGCAGGGGCGACTTGCACTGTCGCTGGCGCGTTGGGCGCTTGCGTGGGGGTTTCAACGGCCAATATCTGTGGCGGCGCTTGTGTTTGCGGCACGGGCAGGGTTGGTTTAACCACGGCTTGTTTTATGGGCGGTGGCGGTGGTTCTTTCGGAACAACTGGCGTAGGTGATGGCGGAGCGGTTTTTGGCGGCTCGATGATTTGCGCTAATACCGCGACAGGTACTACCATTTCCACCGCCCGCATCAATAAACCTGATTGCAGCGCCCAAATCGCCAGCGCGTGAAACGCAAGCACCGAACCCGCAATCACAATGATGCGGTGCTTTGCTAAAAAAGATAGTGATAAAACGGCTGCGAACATGCGTCGATTTTAGGGTATCGACCTCGACACTGAAAAATCCAAAAAATGAACACTCAACTTTTGCCAAAAATTCCGTCATTATTGCGAATATCGCAATAAATTTACTCTCCTCACCGCTCTATCGTCGACATTTTCAGCCCAGCAAATATCAAAAATCCGCCAGCGGTGCGGTTGATCAGGTTCACCACCCATTGCTTCAGCGCACTGCGAGCCAGCCTGTCGCCCAGCAAGCCGTAGAGGTTGTACGAGAGCAAATCAAGCATCAGCGTCGTCAAGCCCATGATCAAGAGTTGCAGCGCTAACGGTTGCGACGTGTTCAAAAACTGCGGCAGCAGCGCGGTGAAGTACAGCAGCGCCTTGGGGTTGCTGATTTCCACTACAAAGCCTTTGATGAAAAACAGCTTCGCAGAAAACGCTTGACTCGCGTCTTTGCGCACCACCAAGCCGCCTGATTTGCTAAAAATAGCCGATAACCCCAAGTAAACCAAATACGCCACGCCTAGCCATTTAATTGCACTGAAAACAAGATTTGACGCTAACAAAAGCGAGGCTATGCCTGTTGCAGACAACAAAAAGTACACCACGTTTGCACTGGCAATGCCTAGCGTGCCAAAAAATGCACTCTTCGCGCCATGGCCTGCACCCTGCTCTGCCACCACAATCGCTGCTGGGCCAGGCGAAAAAACGACGACCAAGGTGGTTATTAGAAATAGCAGGTAAATTTCTGTTGTCATGCACAACTCCAAATAATCGTAAGAACTAAACAATTTGTATAAAACTCTATTTTGCTATAATTTTAATAGCTACTTAGGAAACAAATACGCCGGCTAGAAGCATAAATATGCCTTAAATTCACCTAGATTGGCAAAAAATCAAAGAAAACAGGCAAATTCCCTTGGGTCGACTCAAATACCAGGTGCTGACCTTTGCGCGCCAGTAAGCTGTCGCCATTGCTTAAAAAGTGATCACCATAGTTGTCTTCGCGGTTGTTGCTGCCCGTATTGATAGTCGCCCACACCTTGCCTTGTTTGATCGTCAGCATGCTGTCTTCCAACGGAAAAAGGCTGATCGCTTTGCTTTTTTGCAGCTTCCAGCAACCAACAGTCGTTGAGCAAAGTGCAGGCTTGGCGGTGTTAGCTATGAACGATTTAAAAAATCCGAACTCTGGTCTTTTCATGGCGCTCTCCTTATAAAGGTTTGACTGAACTTTCGATGCCTTGATGTTCTACCTATCGTGGTTTTCCGTCCAATGAATTCCAATCACACTATTGATGCGTTTTAAGAATCAATCTACAATTCACTGCATGAACCAATCTAGTAAACCCGCCCTTCGAACTCGCGCTATTTCTGCTGGCTATTTGAGGGCTTTTG
>JANPLX010000235.1:0-18662 GCA_031422495.1 Polaromonas sp.
AGTTTGACGATTTTGGGCTACTTTTTTGGCAATATTCCGATGGTGAAGCAGCATTTAGACAAAGTGATTTACGCGATGATCATTATTCCGGGACTGTTTGTGTTCTGGGGTGCTTGGAAAGCTAGAAAAGCTAGCCAGTAAAGCTGAACCTGAATCATCATTGCTAAAGTTTAGAAGCGTTTAGAAAGTTTTTTTAATGACATCAACGAAGCCCACACGAGCAGAGATCACCGCATTTCTAAAAACCGAATTTCCACAGTCTAAATGCAGCGTTGATGCGGTAGGCGACAAGTCTGCCACCATTCGCCACAATATCGGAGAAGCCGAGCTGCGCCCCGGCGGCACAGTTTCTGGCCCAGTGATGATGTATGTCGCCGATGTGGCGCTTTACGTGGCCATACTGGGCGAAATAGGCATTGTGCCGCTGACGGTGACGACTAGTTTGAACATCAACTTCCTACGCAAACCAGCGGCTAACAAAGCCATCATCGGCAAATGTAAACTCGTCAAAGTAGGGCGAAGTTTGGCGATCGGCGAGGTGTCAATTTACTCAGAAGGCGCGGAAGGTGCAGACGACATGGTGGCTCACGCGGTGGGGACGTATGCTATTCCTAGGAGTGCGCCAAAGCTTTCGTAGTTTTCATAGCTAGGGTTGCGGTTACTAGCTTTTAGTGATTAAATTGGAACTTGTTGTTAAAAACGCACTCAAAAGTCACTTAAAACCCTTATTTATGACTTTAAAGTTAAGCAGCATTCGAAGATTCATCATCCTACTTTCTGTAGTGTGGTTTGCTGGCTATGCGAGCGCGACGACCGTATGCGCGAATAGCTGCCCTGATTGCATGTCTGTCAGCCTCAACAGTTGTAGTGCGAGTTGCTCAGCCGTCACGGTGCCGTCGCATGGGGTGCTGAAAGTTAAATTACCCAGAGTGGCAGTTCAAAGCGATACGCTTCCCTTGAATTACCTCTCTGTCCAAATCGCGAATATTTGGAAACCACCCAAGCATGCCGTGCCTTCCTCATTTCAGTTAGTTGTTTAATTTATTCAAAATTTTATTTTTAAAAGGTATTTATATGAAAACCAAATCATTGAAGTTCTTTGCTGCTATCGCGGCATTTGTCGGCTCTTCTAGTGCTTTTGCGGCAGCGGCAGGCGCGTGCTGTATTGCTGGTGCCGCTTGCTGCATTGGCATATTGCCTTGCTGTATCTAATGTGAATTTAACGCAGTAGTTAGTAAAGCTAAGGCTCAATCACCATTGGTGATTGAGCCTTTTTTTCGTCCCATCACAACTGACGACCAAAACTGACGATTAAATCTGACGATTCCTAGCCAAGGGCGGATTCCGTGCAAAGTAGCGTTTGATGCCGCGCATCAAGGCGTCGGCCAACTGGTCTTGGTAGTCTTGGCTGCGCAGTTTTTCTTCTTCGTCGGGGTTGCTGATGAAGGCTGTTTCGATCAGTACGCTGGGGATGTCTGGGGCTTTTAATACGGCGAAACCAGCTTGTTCAACTTGGGCTTTGTGCAGCTTTCCAACACCACCGATTTCTTTGATCACAGCTCGGCCTAGGTGCAAGCTGTCGTTGATTTGCGCTGTGGTGCTCATGTCCAAAATCGCTTTGAGCACATTCACATCTTTGGCTTTGATGTTCACGCCGCCGACCGCATCAGCCGCATTTTCTTTGTTGGCAAGCCATTTGGCAGAGGCGCTGGTTGCACCCTTATCGCTGAGCGCAAACACGCTGGCACCTCGTGCTTCGGGGTTGGTGAAGGCGTCGGCGTGAATGCTGACGAACAAGTCCGCTTGAACTTTTTGTGCTTTTTTCACGCGGTCGTTCAAGGGCACAAAAAAATCGGCATCCCGCGTTAAAAATGCCCGCATGGGGTTGCCGCCGACCACGCTTTTGTTGATGCGGTCACGCAGTTTCAGGGCGACGCTCAGTACAACGTCTTTCTCACGCGTGCCAGCAGGGCCGATAGCCCCAGGGTCTTCACCACCATGGCCCGGGTCGAGCGCGATGATGATGAGTCGATCTGTTTTACTGGGGGCTGATGCAGCAGCTGTTTTGGGCGGTTTGAGGTCTTTTATAATCTCTTTTATGTGGTCTTTGATTGTCTCTTTTAGGCTCTCTTTTGGGGAGTCAATTTGAGCTGTAGCCGTCGTATTATTTGCTTGAGGTGCTATGTTAGTAATAGCAGTTTTGCTGTTCTTTTTGGCAATCAAATCGCCTAATGGATCTTCCGCTGCTATACCTGCAGTCGTGGCCTTGTTTGCCTCAAACTTTTGGGTTGACTCTTTCATGCGCTCGTTGATCAAGGCTTCTAACGGGTCAACCTGCGTGGCTGGGTACAAATCCAATACCAAGCGGTGTGCATAGGCCGCGACAGGCTGTAGCGTAAACACTTGCGGCAGAGCGGCTTGCTTCAAATCTAATACCAAACGGACGATATTGGGAGTACCAGAGGCGGTTGAGGGTTGACCAGAGGCGGTTGAATATTGCCCAACGCGGATGCCGCTGATGAACGGATCATCCGCTTTCACCTTAGCCACCAGTTCGCGCAGAGCAGGGTTCAATTCCAAGCCCTCAATATCAACCGCCAAACGCGGCGGCTCTTTGATAAAGGTTTGCTTGGTTTTGAGGGCGACATCGCTCTCAATGGTGATGCGGGTGTAATCCGCCGCAGGCCACACACGCACCGCCACAATTCCTGCGCCTTTGGCGATTTGGTGGCTGCCTAATAGCAGCACCAAAGCGCCGTCAGCGGTGAGTTTTAAAAGCGAACGGCGTTTCATGGTGGTCGTTTCATTGCAGTTTAGATAGCAATTGCTGACCCGTAGGGGTTTGTGCTGTGACGGTAATGATTCTAGATTCATCCATATTAGCTACTATTATCATAGCAATATCGGAAACAGGTAATCTGGCTGCGGCTTTTTCAGGCCATTCTGCGAGTTTGATACCTTTGCTTGCAAAAATGTCCCTAAATCCCGCTTCTACCCACTCTAGTGGGTCGTTGAAGCGGTAAAAGTCGAAATGCCACAAATTCAGCGGCTGATACAAAGCGTTTTTAATGTCGTCGTACGCTTCCACAATCGCATAAGTGGGGCTTTTGATGCGCCCTGTGACGCCCATGGCCTGCAGCACATGCCGCACAAACGTGGTTTTACCAGCGCCTAAATCGCCATGCAGCTCGATAAACAGGCTGTCCTCAGGCGTTAGGGTTGATAATTGATGCGCTAAGCACCCAGCAAATAGTTGGGTGTCATTTTCGGTCTGCCAATGCAGGGATAGTTCGGTCAATGTAGTCAATTCGGTCAATTTCGGCAATTTCAATCAAGCCATGTTAGAAGATAAATTAGACGTTAAATTAGACGACAAATTAGAAGCTGAGGAATTACTCAGTCAGATTCAAACTTGGGCGCTAGAACTGGGATTTTCTCAGATTGGCGCGACTGGGGTTGATTTGTCTGCTGCAGAGCCCGGTTTGCTGTCGTGGCTAGCCAACGGTTTTCATGGTGATATGGCGTATATGGCCGCGCATGGGTTGAAACGGGCGCGACCGGCAGAGTTGGTGCCAGGCACGGTGAGTGTGCTGACTGCCCGCATGGACTACTTGCCCAGATCAACATCAAACGATTGGACAGACCTTGAATTGCAACGCTTAAATCGTCCTAACGAAGCGATAGTTTCAGTCTATGCCAGAGGGCGCGATTACCACAAGGTGCTGCGCGCGCGGCTGCAAAAACTAAGTGAGCGCATTGCCGAGCAGATTTCGCCGCTCGGCTACCGCGTCTTCACCGATTCCGCCCCGGTGCTAGAAGCAGAGCTCGCCAGCCGCAGCGGACAAGGTTGGCGTGGCAAGCACACGCTGGTGTTGAACCGCGAAGCAGGATCCATGTTTTTTTTAGGCGAAATCTATTTAGACATTGCCTTGCCGCACAGCGAGCCCGTGACGGCACATTGCGGCAGTTGCAGCGCCTGCATCGACATTTGCCCCACACAAGCCATCATTGCGCCACACAAGTTGGATGCTAGGCGCTGCATTTCGTATTTGACGATAGAGCATGCTGGCTCAATTCCACTAGAGCTGCGTCCATTAATCGGCAACCGCATCTATGGTTGTGATGATTGCCAGCTGATTTGCCCGTGGAATAAGTTTGCACAGCGTTCTGCCTTGCCTGATTTTGACGAACGCGCGGGTTTGAGCGGGCAACAACTCGGCACCTTGTTTGCTTGGACTGAGGATGATTTTTTGAAGTTGACCGAAGGCAGCCCGATACGCCGCATTGGGCATGAACGCTGGCTACGAAATATTGCTGTGGCGCTTGGGAATGCGAGGCGCGTTGCTGCGCAGACTGATTTAACTGCGGTGGATGCAACGCTGCAAACCAGAACCCATCATCCCAGTGAACTGGTGAGAGAGCACGTCATGTGGGCGCTCAACCAAACAGGGCAAACTTTCAGTTGATTAAAGACAAGGCAAACGGCAAACTCAACATGCCAAGCAAGGTCGATAAAGTCACCAAACCCGCTACATAACCGCCATCAAACCCCATACGCGCAGCTAATACATAAGCACTGGGCGCAGTGGGCAACGCAGAAAACATAAGCAACACCGTCGTTTGTACGGGTGATAATTTAAGCAGCAGAGACAAACCAAACGCAATGCACGGTGCGATGGCGTGGCGAATCGTCAAAACGGTGATTGCTAACGTTTTCGCACGGTGCAACGCGGTTAATTGCATGCCTGCGCCGGCAGACATCAAACCCAGCGGAATGGATGCGCCGCCGATGCGGTTGACCGTAGGTGACAGCCAATCTGGAATCGCGAAGCCCAGCACATTGGCCAGCAAACCAGAGGCCGTAGCAATGATGAAGGGATTGCGCAGCAGCTCACCAGCGAATCCTTTTTGGCTGTGCCGCGCCATGGGCCACACGGCAGCCGTGTTTAAAAGCGGCACGCAGATACCGATCAAAACAGATATCAACAGCAAACCGGGCGCGCCCGCCAGCCGTTCAGCCATAGCTAAGCCGATGAACGAGTTAAACCTAAACGCAATCTGCGCACTGGCGGCGTGGTCACGTTTGCTAAAGTGGTTTTTCAAGCCCGGCACAAACGGTAAAACGTAAGCTAAAGCTACCGTAGAAACCGCCAATAAAAAACCTGCTGCTATGAAGTTTGAGACAGCGCCCAAGTTGAGTGGGCTTTTCACAATCGAATAAAACAACAAAACCGGAAACAAGAAGTAAAACACCAGCTTCTCGACTTGAGACCACACGCTACGGTCTAGGGCGGTGAAGCGGCAGAGCAGGTAGCCGATCAAAATCAAGGCGAAATCGGGGATGAGGAGTTGGGCGTAGTTCAAAGGAAAAGTCTCAGCAGCTAAACAAACATCAAAAAAACATCGAATTAGGGGTTTACCATTATGTAGTATCCCCATCGGTGGTTTGAAACGTTTGCATTATCATCGAGTAAGTTTATTTTCGTAAGTTAAAGGAATTTCATGTCAAAGCTTAGATCAGTTATTCAAAACGCTATTAAATTAATAGCTATATCGGCAATAATTACGCCGACTACAGTCATACTTGCGCAAAATTATCCGAATAAACCTGTCAAGCTGCAAGTGCCTTTTGCACCTGGTGGCACGACAGATATTATTGCCCGCGTGATGTCTGAGCCGCTTGGTAAAGCCTTGGGCCAAAACGTGATCGTCGAAAACAAAGTGGGCGGCGGTGGAGTGGTGGGTGCAAATGAAACCTCAAAAGCTGCGCCAGATGGTTATTCATTAGGTATGGCAACGGTTTCAACCACGGCGGCTAACCCAGCCATCAACCCCAAAATGCCCTACAACGTGGCGACAGATTTCACCCCGATTATCAATATTGCCGCCACGCCGAACGTGATCGCGGTGCACCCCAGTTTCCCAGCGAAAGATTACAAAGGTTTCGTTGAAGAGCTGAAGAAAAATCCAGGTAAATATTCTTACTCGTCATCAGGTATTGGTGGCATTGGTCACTTGCAAACTGAGCTATGGAAAGGTTTGCAAGGGGTGTTTTTGACGCACATTCCGTACTCTGGCGCAGGCCCTGCGCTACGTGACACCGTGGGTGGCCAGGTGCAAATCATTTTTGACAATGTGCCGTCTGCGTTGCCCCACATCACAGGTGGTCGTTTGATCGCCATGGCTGTAGCTGCACCACAGCGCCTAGCGTCCATGCCCAACGTACCAACCTTCAAAGAGTTGGGTTTAGAGCCAGTGAATCGCATGGCTTATTACGGCATCTATGGCCCCAAAGGTTTGCCGAAAGATATTGTTGATAAGGTTAACGCTGGCGTGCGCAAATCTTTGGAAGACCCAGCTATTCGCAAGCGGATTGAAGACACTGGCTCCATCGTTTTGGGTAATACGCCAGAGCAGTTCGCTGCACAAATGAAAGACGAGCTGGTGGTATACCAAAAAGTGGTGGCAACAGCGAAATTGAAATTGGATTGATTCAACTGACGACTCAGGCAGTAGCTACGCCCATTCACCTGGCCAACCACATCGATGCTTTTATCGATGCGCTTTGGCTGGAAGATGGGCTGTCTAAAAACACACTGGAAGCGTATAGACGCGATTTGACGCTGTACGCGCAATGGTTTGCTGCATTGAACAAGGGCGTAGATGACACGGGTGAAGCCGACATCAGCGCCTATTTTTCTTCCAAACACAGCGCTACCAAAGCGACATCGGCGAATCGCCGTCTCACCGTGCTGAAACGCTATTTCCGGTGGGCGATGCGTGAGCGCTTCATCACCGCAGACCCGACACTCAAGTTGCAAGCCGCCAAGCAAGCCATGCGTGTGCCCAAAACCATGACCGAGGCACAGGTTGAGGCTCTGCTGGACGCGCCTGACACCGATACCCCGCTGGGCTTGCGCGACCGCACCATGCTGGAGCTGATGTACGCCAGTGGACTACGCGTCAGCGAATTGGTGACGCTGAAAGTGTTTAACCTTGGCATGAATGAGGGCGTTTTGCGGGTGATCGGCAAAGGCAACAAAGAGCGCTTGGTGCCTTTTGGCGAAGTGGCTCGGCTGTGGATTGAGCGTTATTTGGAGGTTGCGCGTCCGCAGATTTTGGGGCAGCAGCAAACGCAAGATTTGTTTGTCACCCACCTAGGCGCTGGTATGACGCGGGTGATGTTTTGGTACACCGTGAAAAAGCACGCGTTCACAGCCCACATTTCCAGCCCGCTGTCGCCACACACGTTGCGCCACGCTTTTGCCACCCATTTGCTCAACCACGGCGCGGATTTGCGCACCGTGCAGTTGCTACTCGGACATGCAGATATTTCAACGACAACGATTTACACGCATGTGGCGCGGGAGCGTTTGAAGCAGATTCATGCCGTGCATCATCCCAGAGGGTGATGAGGCTTAAATCTCAACCACAATCGGAAACTGCGCTTGTAAACCGTCTTGACTAGTTGTAAATGGCACGGATAGTGCCGAGCGGTCCGTGCTATCGCGCAGGCCGCGCCACAGAAAATCACGTTCGTTGAGTGGTTCGCCGGCTATATACATCTGCGTCGTCAACAGTTCGCGCGAGCCGAGTTTGACTTTGACATGAATATGCGGTGTGCGCCCCCCATATGCCACGGGCTGAATCGTGCGAAAGCGGTACTGTCCATCGGCACTGACTTGCACACGACCAAAACCTTGAAATGTAGCGTCGGCGCGGCCACCATCACCCGGGTGGTGGTAATGCCCTTTGTGGTCGCATTGCCAAATCTCAACTTGGGCACCGTTGACCGCTTTGCCATCAGTATCTACCACACTGCCAGTTACCCAGGCACTTTTACCCTGCGTGTAATTCAGTGCACCATTGCGCAGTAAATCGTAGTCCGAGTCTTTAGGGAAAGTGACCGGGTAAAAAGGCCCTTCGGTTTGCGATGGCGTTGCCCGTCGCTTTTGCGTTGGTTGTGCGCGCACGCCTAACCACAGTGCGGGCATGACAATCAGCGCAGCCGCCGAGACGGTTCGGCGTTTGAGTGTTCGCTGTTGGTCGTCGCGAGACATACGATCTGTCATAGCTCTTCCTCCTGAATGGGAAATTTGACCCGCGCGCTCAGTATAAGTTCAGTAGCATAAAAACGGTTTAAAAATTCCGGACTAGAAAGGGCTTGCGCATTTAAACGTCAAAGATTTACCGCTAACAGGATGCGCCAGCCGCAATTCACTGGCATGTAGCAACAATCGAGCAGACTTGGCTTGCACCTCTGCGGATGCATACAAGTGATCGCCCAAAATTGAGTGCCCTATACTTTGTAAGTGCACGCGCAGCTGGTGGGTTCTTCCCGTAACGGGTGCGAGTTCTAAGCGGGTTGTATCAACTGTATTGTCGTAAGCCATCACTTTGTAGCGCGTTTGGCTGGATTTGCCTTCTATTGCGTCGATTTTTTGCAACGGGCGGTTGATCCAATCGGTCGCAATCGGTTTGTCTATCAGCTGCCATGTTTCGGCTGGGTTGTCAGGTAGATTTTCAATAACTTTGCCATCCACCACGGCAATGTAGCGTTTTTCAACTTCTCGGTTCGCAAAGGCAATGCTCAGTTTGCGGTGCAGCTCAGCACTGCGCGCCATCAGCAAAATGCCCGAAGTGGACATATCTAATCGGTGAACGGTTAAAGCTTCTGGGTACACCTGTTGCACACGGGTTCGCAGGCAGTCCGCCTTCTCAGGGCCTTTGCCGGGGACGGACAGCAAACCACTGGGTTTGTTGAACACCAAGAGCGTGCTGTCCTCGTAGATTAGTTCAAACGCGTTCAAAAACAACATCCCATACACCGTGGCCCAGCTTGATGCCCCGGTTTTCAAACTTGGTTAGCGGCCGGTAGTGTGGCTTGGGCGAATAACCGGCCAATTCAGCATCTTTGATCGGGTCAGCAAGGTTTTTCAACAAGGGTTCGGCACTCAGCACTTCCAAAATCTGCTCGGCATACTCTTGCCAGTCCGTTGCGCAATGGATGTAGCCGCCCACTTTTAAACGTGCCGCCAGCTTGGCGATCAGTGGCTGCTGAATCAATCTGCGCTTGTTGTGACGTTTTTTGTGCCACGGGTCGGGGAAAAAGATATGTACGCCGTCCAAACTGGCCAGTGGCAGCATGTGGTCAATCACCTCGACCGCGTCGTGGGAGATGATGCGGATATTGTCAATCGGATGATCGGTTTCTAGGCTCTCGCCAATTCGTTTGAGCAACGCGCCCACGCCAGGTTGGTGTACTTCACAGGCTAAAAAGTGGGTGTCAGGCAGCAAAGCAGCAATATGCGCTGTGGCCTCGCCCATGCCGAAACCAATCTCAAAAACGACTGGATGTGGTGTTTCTTCAGGAAAAGAGGCTGTTTTTAAGATTTTTTCGTCACTAGCCGGTATATTTATTGCCTCTTTAGCTATTAATTCAATAGCGTTTATATCAACTTGATAGTTCAGTAAATACTGATCACCCAAATCTTCAAAAGCTTTGCTTTGCCCGGTAGTAATTCGTCCAGCACGGCGTACGAAGCTTTTGATGGTTTTGAGGAATTTGGGAGGTGCTTCTGATGTCGATACATCTGAGGGAGTTAAATTTAGGTCATTCACAGGTGATATTGTAAAGACTGCGCCATTGCGCTGTCCAAACTGCCAAAGCATTTGCGATGGATGTGTGCTGCTCCGTCAAATTCAACACTTTTGCTGCCGTATTCAGCGTTTCCAGCGGATGTGTCGTATCCAGAGCCGCAGCGCCGTTTTGTTTCGACAATTTTTGTCCATCCGCTGCCATCACCAGCGGTGTGTGTAAATACTGCGGTGTGGGGTAGCTCAGAGCTTGTTGTAGGGCGATTTGACGCGAAGTGTTGTCCAACAAGTCAGCGCCGCGTACCACATGGCTGATGCCTTGCAGCGCGTCGTCGACCACCACTGCCAGCTGGTAGGTGAAGCAGCCATCGGCGCGTTTCAACACGAAATCGCCAATTTGAGACTTCACCTCACCACTGGTGATGAAACGCCAAGCGGGCTGGGCGTTTGGGGCAAGTGCTTGTGTCATGCCGTGTCTGCAGGTGCCTGGGTAGATAAGTTCGCCAGATTTGGGTTTGGCGTTTGGGTTGGCCTTCGCAATCGCTTCTGCCACGTCTTTGCGCGAGCAGCTGCAAGGGAAAACTTTGTGTTCTGCGCTGAGTTTGTTTAATTCGGCTTGGTACAAAGCGCTGCGTTGTGACTGATAGATGGGCGGCTCATCGGGCAGCAATCCTAGCGCGGCAAGTTGCTGCAAAATGGTTGTATCCATGCCGTCGATGCAGCGCGGGGTATCGACATCTTCAATCCTAATCAGCCACTTGCCACCATAAGCTTTCGCATCTAAATAGCTGGCGAGTGCCGCAACAAGCGAGCCTGCATGCAGCGGGCCCGTAGGGGAGGGGGCAAACCTCCCGGTGTAGCTGCCGTTCGACATGGTTACACCACTGACAAAGCCAGCTCCAAGCCAGAAACAAAGCCGTCTTCAACCCGATGACCTATGCACCAATCGCCACATACTCCGATACCTGTTTTGGCATCCCAGACGTGTGATTTACCGAGCGGAAGTGTGGTTTGCGCATAACGCCAAAGATGCACATCAGCATGTGTGGGCTCAGCGCGAATGCCGGTGACTTCAGAAAATGCTTTAAGCAGCTTGGCTTGTACGCGGGGCGCGGCGTCTTCTAGATGTTCGGCTGACCAGGCGGGGCTGGCTTGAACCGTCCAGCGCTCAACAGAGCCACGTCCCGGTTTGCTTGATTCTCTAGCGAGCCACGAGATGCGGTGATGCGAGCTGCGCGCAGCGTTCCACTGGGGCCCTAGGTGTGACATGTTGGGTTGCACCGCATTGGCAAATGCAGCCATCAGCGTCCAGCAAGGAGCTACGCTGACTTTGCGTACGGCCTTGATGAGTTCCACACTTTGCTTCGACGTTTGTAGCAAACTATGCGCTTGTTCGCTAGGTATGGCGATTAAAACGGCATCAAAACCCGAGTAAATACGCTGCGAATCGTGGTCGCCACTGGTGCGAAGCTGCCATTGCTCAGGATTCAGCGCGTCACGTTCTATTTTTGTGACTTTGGTGGTGAGTTCGACATGAGCTTGAATCGGTGTTGCCCAGTGCTTGACCAAGGCATTCATGCCCGGAACGGCAACAAAGTGGGCTTCTTTGGCTGGTAAACCGGCAGCGGCAACGCGGCCATGCTCGTCCAACACGCGTACAGTGTTGGCACTCCAGGGTTTACATAGGCCGGGTGATGTGGCGAGTGCTTGTGCGAAACGCGGGTCACGCACAGTGAAATACTGAGCGCCGTGGTCGAAGCTGCCGAAATCGCTACTGCGCGTACTCATACGGCCACCAGCGCTGTGGCTTTTCTCAAAAACGGTGACTTGGTGGCCGGCTTGTACTAGGGTACGAGCGCAGGCGATGCCTGCAATACCTGCGCCGATGACGGCAAAATGTTTAACTCGGGGTCGTTTGCGTTTCATATGCTAGTCTCCAAAATTGATGCAGGAGCCTACAGTATGCACTGTTATGGAGCTAGCATAAACCCTAGATTTTTTGGATAATTAATACTGCCAACTGTGACACCAAAGTTCCGCAGATTGGGCAAGATAGTATCTAGTTCGCTTAAAGCACCAACAGTAGGGGGAACTGGATTTACTCCGAACCATGTCGCTAGTGTTCCTGCATATTGATCAACAGAGGCTGTAGGCAACAAGCGTCCTTGACCAACATGCCATTGGTCTTCCGCAATAGCTGTACTGCCCACACTCACAGGCGGTGCATAACCATAAAATTCTTTGCCTTTGACAGCACCGCCAACTACGATGTGGTGGCCGCCCCAGCCGTGGTCAGAACCATCACCGTTGGAAGTCAGAGTACGACCAAAATCTGATGCAGTAAACGAAGTTACCTTATCAGCAACACCTAAGTTAACGGTAGTTTGGTAAAACGCATTCATTGCATTGTTTAATTCGGTCATATTTTCCGTTTGACCAGCTATCAAGTTGTCATGAAGGTCATAACCGCCAGCAGATACAAAAAACACCTGCCGCTTCGCACCTAAAGTAGTTCTTGCAGCAATCAAACGAGCAACCATTTTGAGCTGAGAAGCTAAGTTATTGCCTGAAAGTACTGTATTTGTAAATGGTGCAAAAGTTCCGACTCCGGCGCTAGAACTAGAGCCGTCAGCAGCTTGACCAGTCGCAATCGCAGCCGTGATGGCAGTTTCAGCCCCTATCGCGCGGGTGACGACGCGGTTGTATTCGTTTTCTAAAATATGCGCCCTGGGTTGTTGCGCCAATTGACCGATCACTGAGCGGACGTTTGCTGAGTTATAAACGTTCTGACTGGTTGCTCTGATTTTTACAGCTCCCCCGCTGCTAACCTGGTACGCCAATGCGGAATCACCCGATAGAAAAACGGAGTTCCCCGTGATAGATATGCATGTAAACAGCGAATTGGTGTTGGAGGCCAACGCTAAATCGCCTATATCTCCGCCCCAGCCAATGGTTGAACCTTCTGGGTAAGTTGATTGCCAAAGACTTTGCTGGTCGTTATGCGAAAACAATTTAGGCGGTAAAGGGTACAAGGTGCGGTTAGAGCCGTTGTACTGCGCTTTTGTAATCGGCACAATGAGTGGGCCCACATTAAGCTGAACCGCCGCCTTGCCCGTGTTGAATAAATTGGCCAAATCGGGCATGGATGGATGAAAGGCGTATTGCCTGCCACTGGGTAGTGCTGTCGTAGGCGACAGTAGTGTGTTCGTTAAATTAGCTTTTGGGATTGCAATGCTGGTTCTGATCGTGCTGTAAGCGGTATGGCTAGCATCGTCATAAGTGACCACCGTGTTGGCGTAGTCACTGCCACCATACAAGAAGACGCAAACCAGCGCTTTGTAGCTGCCGTCAGGCGCGCTAAAGGCGGCGGCATCCCCCATGGCGGCTAAATTGAGCAGGGTAGGTAATGCTGCTCCGGTGAAAGCCAGTTGTGCTGATCGCTGCAAAAAGGCACGACGGTTAGGAGAGTCGGGGTGAGTCACATTCATATTGCTATCTCAGTTGAGTAGGTTTTTCGAGTTTTGAGTTTTTAAATGTGTTTATTTTTGGATCAAGTATTCGCTGCAAGCCATGACCATCAGCACGGCAGCTGCTACACGATCCATTTTTTGATTAGCTAGCTGAGTAATTTGTGCCGCTGTTGGCACTGCTGGAAGTGTAATCAACGGCATTGAAGTAATTGCAGTAATCATCAGCGTTTGATTCGCATCAGAAACTTGACCAGCTGCCATCAATAAATTAACCCGTTTTACTAACGCTGTGGCATCAGTGGCCAATGCTAGCTCGCTTACGTAAGTGGCTTTAATATCTCGTTGATAATTTGTGTAGGCAGCTTCTGGCTTTGTAGGCTCTGGGCAATTTAATCCATCTCGTATTGCTTCTTGCATGAAGTTTAAATAACCACCGACAGTTGTTTCGTTAACAATCTGAAATTCTGGAGCTGTTGTATTTGTTGCTGCTAGGGCACTACTTGGTGGAATGAAACCCGGTCTGAAAAAATTAAATACCGATGGCGATTGCAAAGGGCTTTGACCTAATTGATTCGATGCACTGCTCAAGCTGAATAATTTCCAAGAGTTTTGAGCTGAAGTAGCACCAAAAGTACGACCCCATTGCACAAAACGCAGCATAGGCTCGCGTAGTTTGCCAAACGCTTTGTCGCTGATGTCGCGCATTAGCCGACCCTCGGCATTACGAATTGCCGAAGTAACAACTGGCACTGGTGCGGTATTGATGGTGTAGGTTCTTCGGGCTTCATCGTCTAAGAAGATAGCCGTCCATACAGCTTTTAAATCACCACGAACACCAGCACCGTTGTTGTTAAATGCGGCAGCCACACGCGCCACATATGCGGGGCTTGGGTTGCTGGTAACAAAGCGCTGAATCATCTGTCTGCCAAAGAAAGGACCAACATTGGGGTGATTGAATAAGATATCAAGCGTCTTTGCGAGCGCTACTTTCCCATCTGTGTTAGCCACGGTTTGGCCTAGAAAGGTCGATGCCAATGTGGAATGCCGACTGGCATTCAGTGCCATCGGTCGGCGTACTGAATCTCGCGCGTCTACTTTGAAGCCAGCTAAACTACCATTACTGTTAAAAACATCCACGGTATTGGCAATGCCTGAATTGTCAAAGTCATAGCCAGTGAAAACTCGCGCAATGTTGGTGATGTCACTTTGGGTATAACTTTCTAGTTTTTTCCCGCTGCCATCGGTTTGCACTGAACCATCTAAATTGAGTTGGTACAAACCGATACTGAAGAGTTGCATCACCTCGCGGCCATAGTTTTCATCGGGCACTCGACCACTCGCGACATCTTCTTTTTGATTGCCTTTGGTATTCAAGTAATAACCCATGGCGGGGCTAAGCGTGATGTCTTCAAGCAGTTGCCTGAAATTACCGAAAGCGTTTTTGACAAGGATGTCCCAATACTGAGCAAATGCATGGCTGCGCCAAGTGAATTCTGCCGACTGCATTGAAACTACAAAAAACTCTGACAAACCAAGTGCCACACGCTTTCGCAAGCCGTCTTGTGCTGTAAAGAGCTGATTCCAAATCATGTATTCAGCGGGATACATATTGAAAAAATAGCTATTTGTATCGGAGATGCCGTAACCTCTAGCCTCCAGCCAATCCCAACCCGTCTGCCCGATCGGTTTGACTAATTGCTGCTGCAGATAGGCTGCAAAAGTGGTTGTTTTAACAGCGTTTATCTCAGCTTCAGTAGCGTTCAACTGGCATTGCTGCAAAAAGCGAGAAGCATCATTTAACGTGTAGGCGATAGGGAAATTGTTAAATCCAACTGCACTCGGGTTGCCTTGTATGGTTGTGGTTCCTGTAGGTCGATAACCGCTGACGCTGTCGGCTTGGTTGAAAAATTCAGTGCTTGTTCCCGCAGTTGCAGCTGTAGAAGCTTGGCCAGCACTGATAGTTGTTCCATCGGCATTGACGGTACTACCGTTGTTGCTTCCAGTATCACCGCAAGCTGCGAGCAAGGCTGCGCCTAAAACTGACAAGTAAGCGGGTGAAAAATTAACGGGTTCTTTAATCTCAGTTTCTGGAGCTGTCTGTATTATTTCTAATTGTTCTAACTGAATGGGGTTTGCTTGTTGCATTATTGTGCTGCCATAAGTTTTACAAAAAAAATTATTTTAGGAGCAGGCAAGCCAGATGCTGTTGTATCTAGACACCGAATACGATATTTACAGTTTATTACCATCGATGACGTCGAGCATTGTTTCACTAAAGTATTAATGCTGATGTAAAAGTGCAGCTTGAGTATTAGCGCTCTCCAACTGACTAAGCCACCATTGCAGGGTGCGGCCTTGGTTAGCTGCATTCGCGCTTCGCCATGCATACCCCACACGAACGACGCGTTCTGGTCGAGCTACCTTTTTTTGTACCAAGCGACCCGTTGCAATATACGAACGTGCCAAACTTTCAGGCAAGAAACCACCGCCTAATCCGCGCAGTTGCGCGTCTAACTTGTCACGCATTGAGGGCACGGTAAAGACATCTTGCCCGCCCAATAAACCAAACGTTAGCCCTGCGCCGCGCTGTATCGAATCTGCGACTGCTACCGCACGGTGTTGTTGCAGCACTGCATCAGACAGCGGCTCTTTGGCGTTTGCGAGTGGGTGGTTGGGGGCAATGGCGTAGACAAAGCTGATTGAACCCAGCGGCTTGCTCATAATACCTGCATGGGTGCTGCCTTCCATGCCTACTGCTATTGCCAAGTCTGCTTGGCCGGACACAAGTGCTTGCAAGGTGCCTGACAATGTTTCATCACGGATTTTGAGCCGTGTAGGTGGTGGCCCATCTTTGAATTGCGCGAAAAATGATTCACATAATTCCAGCACCGTCGACTTAGAAATGATGCTATCCACAGACAGTGTGAACTGCGGCTCCCAGCCCGTGGCCACGCGTTTGACGCGATGCGCAATCGCATCAATGTCTTGCAGCAATCGCGACCCTTCACGCAGCAGTTCGTCACCCGCGGGTGTGAGCTTGGCATTACGCGAACTGCGGTCAAACAGCAATACATCCAACGCATCTTCAATCTGCCGCACACGGTAAGTAAGCGCACTGGGCACCAGCCCTTGCTGACGCGCTGCCGCTGCAAAACTACCTGTTTGGGAGATGCGCTGCAGCATTTCAAGGGCGTCAGGCGTTAAAACATCTCTTGGGTTTTGATTCATGGTGCCATTTTCATTGAAATAATTTGAATAATGCCATCAAAACCATTGCATTGCAAGGAGGTTATTCGGGCTTACATTCAATGCATGATCACATTACGCACAACCCAAGAACGTGGCTACGCCGACCATGGCTGGCTTAAAAGCTTTCACTCGTTCTCATTCGCCGGTTACCACGACCCTGCGCACATGGGTTTTGGGAATTTGCGCGTTATCAACGAAGACCGCATCGCTCCAGGCACCGGTTTTGGTACGCATGGGCACAAAGACATGGAAATCATCAGCTACGTGCTGAGCGGCTCGATTGGCCACAAAGACAACGTGGGCAACTCTGAAAGCATTCCGCCCGGAGATGTGCAACGCATGAGCGCTGGCACTGGCATCCAGCACAGCGAATACAACCACGCGCCCAGTGAAGAAACACATTTTTTGCAGATTTGGATTGAGCCCAACGTCAAAGGCATCCCGCCCGGCTACGAGCAAAAAACTTTTGCCGCAGCGACCAAACAGGGCAAATTAAAACTCGTCGCCTCGCCAGATGGCGCAGACGGATCAGTGACGATTCATGCCGATGCAGCCTTGTACGCCGGCTTGTTCAATGCAGGTGAATCTGCCAGTTTGAACTTGGCAAAGGGCCATAAAAGCTACGTCCATTTGATACGCGGCGAGATCAAAGTCAATGGTCACACGCTCAAAGCGGGCGATGCAGCCAAATTGGTTGACGAGTCTGTGGTGCATCTCACAGACGCCGTTGATGCCGAGGTTTTAGTATTTGATTTGATCTGATTATTGAATCGTTCAAGGCCGAATAAATAATTGTGTAAGTAGTTGATTTAAATAAGAAAGTTAGTAAATATCATGTCAAAAACAGTTGTTGTTTATCATTCAGGTTATGGCCACACCCAGCGCGTTGCGCAATTTGTGGCAGAAGGCGCGGGCGCACAGCTCATCGCTATTGATGCAGAAGGCAATTTGACCGACGCCCAGTGGGCCGACATCAACGCCGCAGACGCCATCATCATGGGCAGCCCCACGTATATGGGCATGGCTTCTTGGCAGTTCAAAAAGTTTGCTGATGCGTCGTCAAAGCAATGGTTTACCAGTGCGTGGAAAGACAAAATCGCAGGCGGCTTCACCTGCTCAGCCAGCCCGAGCGGCGACAAGCTCTCCACCATCCAATACTTCATCACCTTAGCCATGCAGCAGGGCATGATCTGGGTCGGTCAACCCGAGTTGAACGACGGCACTATCAACCGTATAGGCTCAAACTCAGGCGTCATGGCTCAAGTCGGCCCAACCGACTCAGCTGACAAAATCCCGCAAGGTGACTTGGATACGGCCAAAGCCTACGGAAAGCGCGTCTCAGAAGTGGCTACCAAGCTTCGTGGATAAATACTGCAAAAACCAGTTTTAAACAGGTTTTAAACATGTTTGACGGGGAATGCTATTTTTAATCAAAATCAATAGCACCTTAGGTAATGAATGCAACGGCTAGAGTTGAATTTGATGAGTTAAAAGCCATCAAAGTCGACTTTGCTATTTTGCTATACTTAAAATAGCACTTTAGGCAATAAATACGCCGGCTAGAAAGATTTTTATATAAATTTATAGCCGTTTTCTATTAAAACGCCCCTTAAACGCTCTTTATAGCGTGTATTTAATCCCCGTCAGCTTCTCCTGTGCCTTCACCAGTGATGGCACATACTCTTTGCCAAACCCTAGATTCGACGCGTTTGACAAGCTTTGATGAACCGCTTCGCCCACAAACGACGGCACATTCACCATTTCCGCCAAATGGGTGTAGTAACGTAAGTCCTTGCGGGCATTGTCCAGTTCAAACTTCAAACCCGCAAAATCACCACCCAGCGTTTTCGCCATCGCCTGAAACAAGCCATTGTTCACTGGCCCAGCGCTGATGACTTTGACAAGTTCCGCCGGATCAATACCCGCCTTCGCGCCCACGGTAAAGGCCTCAGCAGTCGCCGTGCAAATGGACTGCGCGATAAAGTTATTCAATAATTTCACAATATGCCCCGCGCCCGGGCCGCCGACGTGGAAGATGTTTTCACTGTAAGTCGCCAAAATCGGCTGAATCTGCGCAAACACTTCGGGCGAAGCGCCTACCATGGTGTTCAGCCTGCCCGCTTCCGCCTCCACGGGCGAGCGCCCCAGCGGCGCATCCACATACACCACGCCAGCCTGCGCGCACAGGGCGGCGAGCTTGGCGGTCGATTCTGGCTCACTGGTCGAAGTGTCGATGACGATCAGCCCGCGCTTGGCCTTGCTCAAAAGCCCATTTTGACCATTCACGCCGTGCATCACCGCTTCAACCTGCGGCGAGCCCGTGACGCAGATCAACACCGCATCGCA
>JANPLX010000236.1:0-2501 GCA_031422495.1 Polaromonas sp.
GCAACAATTTAAATCATTTCTTATCATGGCAACTGCGGCAACAGCATTTGCAACATTGGTCGGCTGCTCAACTGGTGTCAAACTTGACACACCAGTGGAAGACAGAGCAGGCACCGGCAGCACGTTGAGTGCTGGCATGGGCGCTGCAGGAAGTGGTGCAAACACGGGTCAATCTGCGAACGGCGGTGTGGCAACTGTTGATTTGGCCAATACTGGTGCTGGTGCAGGTGGTGGCCCTGCTAACGTCGGCAAGATTATTTATTTTGACTTTGACAGTTACTTGGTCAAACCCGAATATGCGAGCGTGGTCAATTCGCATGTGCAATTTTTATCTAGCAGGAAAACTACAAAAATTACGGTGGAAGGCCACACTGACTCAAGTGGTGGCCGTGAGTACAACTTGGCATTGGGCCAAAAACGTGCTGAAGCCGTACGTCGCGCCATGGCTCTATCTGGCTTGAGCGAGAGTCAAATTGAAGCGGTTAGCTTCGGTAAAGAAAAGCCAGCCGATTTGGGTGGTGACGATGCTGCAGCCGCCAAGAATCGTCGTGCTGAAATCAGCTACCGTTGATCTAAGGAAATTATGAAGTTAATAATCTCAATTCAAAAGCCAATTCGCCATCTGCTTATCGCCAGTAGTTTGTTGATGTCGTTGGTGGCGCATGCTGGATTATTTGACGATGATGAAGCTCGAAAAGCAATTTTGGAATTGCGCCAGCAGGTCACACAACTAAATGCGTCATTGAATGCGACATTGAATGCGAATTTCAATACTTTGCAGCAAAAAACCACGGATGACATTGCACAGTTGCGGAAAAGTCTGTTTGAGTTTCAAAATCAAATTGATCGACAAAAAGCTGAAATAGCACAGCTGCGTGGTGACAATGAATTGCTCGCGCGCAATGTGGCTGAGACTCAAATTCGTATGAAAGACATGTTGCAACAGAACGAACAAAAAATTCAAGCAGCAGATCAAAAACTCAAAGCCTCCGAACAACGCACACAAGAAACAGAGCAAAAACTCAGTAAGTTAGAGCCTCTTCAAATCACTCTTGATGGGCGTACTTTCATGGCTGACCCCAATGAAAAACGCGATTTTGATGCAGCATTTGCACTTTTTAGAGGTGGCGATTTTGTTAAATCACAAAAAGCTTTGTTTGATTTTATTCAACGCTACCCAGGCAGCGGCTACTCGCCCTCAGCGCTGTATTGGCTGGGCAATGCGCAATACTCAAACCGCGATTACAAAGAAGCCATCATCAACTTTCGCAACATGATTGCTAAAACGCCTGACCATATGCGCGCACCTGAAGCCATGCTGTCGATTTCAAATTGCCAAATGGAGATGAAAGACCCTAAAGCGGCGAAGAAAACGATTGAGGATTTGATGAAAATATATCCAAAATCTGAAGCTGCGTTTGCGGGTATTGAGCGTCTGCGTACTATAAAATAAATAGCAATAGAGGCAATTAAAACAACGGCTACAGCTATTTTTTATTAATTGAACAGTATTCAATGTCAATAAATGTTCTTCAGCCTGAAACTGCAGATCTTGACCATGCACGACGCTTCGGTGGTTTAGATCGGCTTTACGGCGCAGCTGGTGCAGCACGTATTCGCAGCTCGCACGTGATGGTCATTGGTATTGGTGGTGTGGGTTCTTGGGCGGTGGAAGCTTTAGCGCGAAGTGGCGTAGGGCGCATCACCATGGTGGATATGGATCATGTGTCTGAATCAAATATCAACCGCCAAGTACACGCTACGCAGACTACACTTGGACAATCGAAAGTTGTAGCGATGCAAGAGCGCATCAACTTGATTAACCCCGCATGCAAAGTTAGCTGTATCGACGATTTTGTGACGCCCGAAAACTGGCAATTTATCGTCTCCTCTGGTGTGAATGTCATCATCGACGCTTGTGACCAAGTGCATGCCAAAGTAGCAATGGCGGCTTGGGCAATGAAGCACACTGGCAATAAAGTGAATAAACCGCTGTTTATCTCCGTCGGAGCCGCTGGCGGGAAGCGCTTGGCACATTTGGTAGATATTGACGATTTGTCCAAAACTACACACGACCCCTTGTTAGCGCAGCTGCGCTACCGCTTGCGTAAAGAGCATGGAGCCGCCCGAGAAGGTAAGAAAATCGGGCTGACTTGCGTTTTTAGCAAAGAAGCGGTGTTGCAACCGGACCGAACTGCTGATGTAGCGCTAGCTGACAACACTTTGAATTGCAGTGGCTACGGTTCTGTCGTCAGTGTCACAGCCACGTTTGGCCAATGCGCAGCAGGTTGGGCAATGGATAAATTAGCGAATTTAGCGGAAATTTAGACTGAATTTAGAGTGTCAGTCTGGAAAGATGCAGAAAATAACGCTATAATTTGAGGCTGTGCTGTAGTGAACGTGAGTGAGCTGCAAAACTACTTGGGACCTTAGCTCAGTTGGTAGAGCAGCGGACTTTTAATCCGTTTGTCGTGGGTTCGACCCCCGCAGGTCCCACCAAA